>CALMWS010000078.1 GCA_937870795.1 uncultured Bacteroidota bacterium
CCAACCCATGATGGATGTCCATATCCAACCCATGATGGATGTCCATGTCCAACCCATGATGGATGTCCATATCCAACCCATGATGGATGTCCATATCCAACCCATGATGGATGTCCATATCCAACCCATGATGGATGTCCATGTCCAACCCTTTTATTTCATCTTTTTCTTGGTTGGAATCTGCTTTTTTTGAAATTATTTCAATAATGCCATGGACATGGTTGGGCATAATAATGAATTCATGCAATGTTGTATTGGGATAATGTTGTGGTATTGCCAACCAACATTCCTGGGCAATCTTTCCTGCCTGGTTTAATATCATTTTACCTTGTACCACCTCCCCAAAGAGGCAGACCTTGTCCTGGCAACAAATGGTGATAAAATATTTTCCTGGTTTGCCGTAATCCCACCCCCTCAACCTAATTGACCTGCGATGATGGATGCTGGGATCGTAATTGGATTTCTTTTTCATGCTTCATTGTTTCGGGTAATAAATGATGTAGAAACGTAGAAATGGACATAATGGTGTCGTCCAGAATGCTATGGTTCTGTTAAAATATTAAGAACCGGAAAAAGAATAAGGTTTGAATTTGAAAATGATGATTTGAAATGCTCTGATACACCGAAACCGGTTGCTCTGATGCACCGAAACCGGATACCTACGTCTGTTTCTTGGCGTATGGATCCCTATACAAGATTACTTGTGAAGAGACTCCGATAAAAGTACCCCGGGCGGGACTTGAACCCGCACGACCACAACGGTCACAGGATTTTAAGTCCTGCGTGTCTACCATTCCACCACCAGGGCTCCAAAATAAAAAGCCCTCACTTAGAGGGCATTTGAGCGGAAAACGAGACTCGAACTCGCGACCCCAACCTTGGCAAGGTTGTGCTCTACCAACTGAGCTACTTCCGCATTTATTTTGAAGGTAAGAACGCTTTCGTTCTAAAGAGCCGCAAAGTTATGAAATAGATTTAATATACTCCAATAATTGAAAGTATTTTTTTTAAAAAGTATTTCAAATTAAGTATTATTAACATGTATAAATATTTTTTAATCAATATTTTATATTTATTTTCAGCCTGGTAACCGTTTTGTTCAAATCTTATTTGAACTTATTTTGTTTAAATGTTATGGTTTGAATATTTTCTGTTACCAAATTCAGAGAGTTGAATTTCATAGCCGTTTTCTCTGGAAAAACTTCTTTGTTTATAGCTTTTCATTTTCTAAAATCCGCATGATGCTAAATTTTAAAAACAATACAAAAGACCTGACCATTGGTGTGGAAATGGAAATTCAATTGATCGATCCCGTTACACTGCGACCAATTCCAATAGCAGGTGATATCATTTCTGCCTTGAATAATCCAAAGATTACCAAAGAAATGTTTAGGAGTACTTTGGAAATTGTATCAGGTGTTGCTGAAAATGTACGAGATATTGCTGTCGATCTATCCCAATCACTTTCCTTTATTAAATCGTATGCAGCGCAACATGATATTTTTCTTGCCTCCACAGGTACTCATCCTACTGCTGATTATAACAACCGAATTTTGAGCCCATCAGACAGGTATCAGGAATTGCTGGATAAAAATCAATGGATCATTAAAAGAATGGCCGTTTATGGCTTGCATGTTCATATTGGAATGCTTAATGCGGACGAATGCATAAAATTTAACAATTATCTTATTCAATTTCTACCTCACCTCATTGCTCTTTCAGCCAGTTCTCCTTTTTGGAAGGGTAATGATACCGGATTGAATGCGAGTAGACCGACCACTTACGAGGCGCATCCTACCGCGGGTATGCCTATTCTGGTCGAAGACTGGCCCCAATTTCTTATTCTTTATAATCAATTGTTACAGACCCATTCCATCCAAAGTATGAAGGATGTTTGGTGGGATCTGCGACCCAGTCCCGGATATGGAACACTCGAAATTCGAATTTGTGATGCGCCCGCCACGATTCTTGAAGTTGAAAGCATTACTGCCTTTATCCATTTATTGGCATTTCATTGCAAAAAAGAACTCAGAAAACCAAAGAGTGAAAACCATGCGTTACCCACTTCTTGGATTTTGAGAGAAAATAAATGGAGGGCTATCAGGTCAGGCGTTGATGCTGAAATAATAAAAGAATCTTCATTGCAAATTATTTCCATAAAGAAAGATGTAATTCAATTGTTAGACAGCATGGAGGATCTCATTCAGGAATTTGGCTACCAAAAGTATAAGCAGTGTATTCTCAATATTCTTGAAAAAGGAAACAGTGCTGCTAGACAAAGGAAAATTATGGAGAAGACGGGTAACATAGCTGATGTTATTCTTCACAATATAGATGAATTTACCAAAGGTTATCCAGTTTGGCAATAAACGACTACTTCCTGAATTTATATTATATTTTAAAATATTTTATACTATTATTTTTTTTCCAAGACCTTCAACAGTGTGCCTGCCTCAACTGTCTGAGCAGCGGTCATGGCATTGATGAGGCTCAATTCTTTCATTCTGTCTGATGTCATACCATTGTCTGTCATGATTTGCTGAAAGCTGGCTGTTTTTTTGGCTGCAACGATCTTTATCCTTTCTGGCTGCCTATTCAGCTTGGAGGCATCGGTCAATTTATTGAAGCTGCGCATGGAGGTCTGAAAGTTGTTGAAATAAATATTGAAATCTGCATTAGCCGTCAATCCCACCATTTTGTAGATCTGACCATTGTATTGAATAAAATAAGCCATCAACTTTAGGGTTTCACCACCGGTTTGTGGATCTGGTGTTTGGATGCCGTACAAGGCCATAGCCGGCATACCATTAACGGTGACACTGGCTTTGTCTTCAACCGTAAGTTTATTGCGACTTACAAAATCTGTGATAGCAGCATCTAAGGTTTGAGCTGATTCCAATTGCAGAAACATAAGTGCTTTACCATCTTTGGGTGCCATTTGTACCTGACTTGCTGAGTTGACAACTTGCCAGTCTTTGGGTATTTCAAAGGTGAATTTCATCTCAGGGTGATAAAAACGGGAATTTTCAACAAAGCCCTGTCTGGGATCTTCGCCATATACGAGGCCGTCAATCATTTTGAGGTAACTGTCCCGGTTCACCTTTAGATCGGCGGCAACCACGCCTCTGATTTTTTGATACTTTACAGCAGTTTCATGTACTTTGTTGTATCGGTCTCCCGGATCGGGGTGTGTAGATAAAAATGTAGGAATAGAACTGCCGGATTCTGTGCCAATAGCTTCCAGGGTC
Source organism: uncultured Bacteroidota bacterium (assembly GCA_937870795.1). Lineage (GTDB taxonomy): Bacteria > Bacteroidota > Bacteroidia > Chitinophagales > Saprospiraceae > JADKBO01. The sequence goes on from CALMWS010000078.1 coordinate 3,249, forward strand.
TTGAAAAAATCACCCATCATGTGGGCATTGTAGCCGATGTTGGTGGAGTACACAACGCCAATTTCATCTGACTCAGATTCATCACTTCTACCAAATTTTAAAAAAAGTAAACCAAGGCCGGTGCTGGCAAGATCAGAGAATTTTCTAAAATCTTCTGAGACAACCATTCCTCCCACCAGAGCTACCTGAGCCAATATTTGTTTGCTATACTGACTGGCTCCATGCCTTGCTGTAATGTGACCAATTTCATGGCCTAACACACCGGCAAACTCTGCTTCATTGTTGAAATGAGCCATTATGCCTCTTGTGAAATAGACATACCCTCCCGGCAATGCAAAGGCATTGACCACAGGTGAATCAACAATTTTAAACTGAAAGGGCAGCTTACTTCTATGAGAAATGGCAGCCATTTCTTTTCCCTTGGTGGTAATGAAGTTTTGCAGTACAGGGTTGTCATATAAACCGTATTCTGCAACAATGGAAGGGTCGGCTTCTTGTCCGAGTGCTATTTCCTGAGATTCCGACATCAGCATCAATTCTTTTTTTCCGGTAACCGGATTTTTGGCGCATGTGGTGAGTAAAATACACGCTGAAGTCAAAAGAAGTAATTTTCGCATTGGATTATTATTTTATCAATAATGTGTTTTAGTAAGGAGTTTTTAATGTGTTTCCTACACTCAAATATAACGGTTATCCACCTTTTTTTAGGATGCCGTCAAGTCCTTTTTTCAACTTATTGAGGGTCTTGATTCCTTTTGAAATGGGTTCTGCGTTGATGTCCAGGTAATTGTCGTACAATTTTAGATTGCTGTACTGCTGCGGATAAACAACAATTTTGCTGTTGTTGAAGTGTTTTTCCAACTTGCCGGGTATACTGTCTAGAATGCTGCTATGTGAGACAGAACCTTTACGGGCAGAAATGCAGACCAACAGGTCTTTTTCTCTGACATCTCTGGAAATTATTAGAAAATCTTCCCAATCGGTAAACTCTATGTACTGAATTGAAGTATGGTAGCCGAGGTAGCTCTCAATTTTGACCAACGCATCCAACGCTGCCTTGTGCGAAAAACAGACGACTTTCAAATTGAGTTCTCTTGCAAGCAGCAACATTTTATTGACCCATTGTACAAAGCCATTTTCAACTTCACCCATAGGGGGAATGACCAGTATCATTCGTGTGTGGTAGAGCAGAGGTTGTACCAGATCTACTACAAAGATGGACTTGTCCGTGTAATTGACCACGCTTTCGATCTTGTTGATCATAAATTTGTCAAGCAAAGACGAAGGGCCGGGCCAGGGTAAAAGCACGAGGTTGGCCATCACCTCACGGGAGGTACGGGCAATGCCACTGCCAATATTTTGGTCTATAGTGCTTACATAGTTGATCCTTGTCTCTGAGGCAGCGGCCATGCTTAAACGGGAGGCAATTCTTCTCTTTTCTTTGATGATGTTGATTTCGGCCTCTTCATCAAAAGGGATGACAGATAAAACCGAAACGGGTTGGGCTGATTTTTTGTTTTTGATTAAAATGGCCAGGTTGAGCAGCTTATCTATCACCTCGTCTTCCTCAGCGGAAATGAGAATGTGTTCACTCACCAGCTCGTATTGAACATCTTCTCTCGATAATTCATTTTTAGAGGAGGTAATCAGCGATTTGGCAGCACTTTCGGCTGCAAAGGAAGCAACAATACAGGTAATAAGAATGAGTATAATCGTACCATTGAGGATATTTTCATCCAGGATGCCTTCCTGAAATCCTACCAGTATAATGGCAAGAGTAGCTGCAGCATGGGCTGAACTAAGTCCAAAAATGAGCTGTCTTTGATGGCCTGAAAATTTAAAAATCTTTTGAGTAACAAAAGCAGCAATCCATTTGCTGAAAAGTGCGGTCAGTGTAAGTGCCCCTGCTACGATCCAGGCTGTAGGTCCTGTCAATAATACTCTGATGTCGACAATCATGCCCACACTAATAAGGAAGAAAGGTATAAACAAGGCATTCCCTATAAATTCAATTCTGTTCATCAGCGCCGACGAATGGGGAATCAATCTATTGAGCGCCAGGCCTGCAGCAAATGCACCAATTATGGGTTCTACTCCTGCAACCTGAGATAAAAAGGCAGCAAAAAATACGATGGAAAGTACAAAGATATAATGCGAATAATGTTCACTTTCCAATCGATTGAAAAACCATCTTGCAAATGGCGGAATGACCAAAAACATAATCAAACCGAAAATCAACAATGAGATGCCTAGCCTTGCCAAAAGTATGTTGTTGAGTCCACCGTCTTCGCTGCCGATGACAAGGGCAAGAATGATAAGCACTGCGGTATCTGTAAGAATAGTGCCCCCAACAGTAACGGCAACCGCCTGATTTTTGGCCACTCCTATCTTGCTAATGAGTGGATAAGCAACCAGAGTATGGGTGGCAAACATGGATGCAGTGAGAAAGCTCGCGCTTTCGTCATAACCAAGAAAGTATTTGCATATAGGATAGCCAATGGTGATGGGTATGATAAAGGTGAAAAAACCAAACCAAATGGATTTGTGTCTGTTTTTCAAAAAATCATTCATATCAAGTTCAAGTCCTGCGATAAACATAATATACAACAGTCCAATAGTGGAGAATAATTCTACAGCTGAACTTTTTTCTATGATGTTTAAAGCATTGGGGCCAATGATTACCCCTGAAATTATCAAACCAATGATGCTGGGAATGTTGATGCGTTTGAGTATTACGGGGGCCATCAATATGATAAAAAGAATAAGCGAAAATATCAGCACAGGGTTGCTGAGAGGTCGATGAAATTCTTCTATCAGATGTTGGAAAAAATACTCCACGTCGATATTACGTTTTGCACAAATATAATCCTAAATATGCTTAGTGCGGGGTTAATAAAAATGGAATAGCAAAAAACAAGGCTGAATAGAGAATCGCTGAATTCGCACCACTTTAATTCAGGTTAAAAGCAAAGTGAAACTTTTATAACAAAAAATAGGCTCCTCAATCCTAAAATGAAAGAAATGAGCCGAAACGCAGCACGAAGTGAGTTTCAGTAGGTTGTGTTCAATAAATCATGCATTTTTAATCGGATTTTTTCCTTAATTTTGCACCTTTTTAAATGCAAATTGTGATGACTTCCAACGAAATACGACAAGCTTTTCTCGATTTTTTTGAATCCAAAGGACATAAAATTGTTGCTTCAGCACCCATTGTTGTAAAAAACGATCCCACGTTGATGTTTACCAATGCGGGCATGAACCAGTTTAAGGATTTGTTTTTGGGAAACAAAAAGGCAGAATTCACCAGGATAGCCAACAGCCAAAAATGCCTTCGTGTATCGGGAAAACACAATGACCTGGAAGAAGTAGGCAGAGACTCGTATCACCACACCATGTTTGAAATGTTGGGCAACTGGTCAATTGGAGATTATTTCAAAGAAGAAGCCATCAGCTGGGCGTGGGAATTGTTGACCAAAGTTTACAAGCTCGACACCAATCGCATTTATGCTTCTGTATTTGGAGGAGATGAAAAAGAAGGACTTGAGCCTGATCATGAAGCAGCTGAAATTTGGAAACGCTTTTTGCCGGAGGATAGAATTCTGTACTGCAGCAAGAAAGACAATTTTTGGGAAATGGGCGATACCGGACCCTGCGGGCCATGTTCCGAAATTCATTATGATATGCGAACTGAGGCTGAAATGGCTGTCGTTCCGGGCAGGGAAAAAGTCAACAACGACGACCCCCGTGTAGTAGAAATTTGGAACAATGTATTTATCCAATACAACAGAAAAGCAGATGGTTCACTGGAAGAATTGCCGGCGAAACACATCGATACAGGCATGGGTTTTGAAAGGCTGTGTCGCGCAATGCAAGGGAAAGATGCTAATTATGATACCGATGTCTTTTCTCATACCATAGAATTTATTGCAGAGAAGACGGGCATAGCCTATACCGGTAAATACGACAACTCCTCCATGACCGATATTGCCATGCGTGTGCTGGCCGATCATATCAGGGCCGTAGCTTTTGCCATTGCCGATGGAGAAATGCCGGGCAGCGGAGGTGCAGGCTATGTGATCAGGAGGATACTAAGAAGATCAATTCGATACAACTATACTTATCTAAACTGTAAAGAGCCATTCATCCATAAGCTGCTTCCAATGATTGCTGAGCAATTTAAAGGGATTTTTCCTGAATTGTACGCACAGAAAACTTTTGTGGAAAAAGTCATCCTTGAAGAAGAAAAATCATTTTTAAGAACGCTGGAAGGGGGCTTAAAGCGACTCGACAACATGGAGGCTGTCAATGGATGTTATGATGGCAGGCAGGTCTTTGAATTGTACGATACCTATGGTTTCCCCAAGGATCTTACCCGACTCATAGCAGAAGAAAATGGGCTGACCATCGATGAAAATGCTTTCGAAGCCGCTTTATCTGAGCAAAAGGAGCGTTCGAGAAAAGATGCCAAAAGAGAAACAGGTGATTGGGAAGTTCTCCTTGACGACAAACAAATTGTTTTTGTAGGCTACGATCAACTTACTTTTGAGGGAGCCAGGGCAGTGAAGTACCGCACGCTCAAACAAAAAGATGAAGTGATCTACCAGTTGGTTCTGGATAAGACTCCCTTTTACGCAGAAGGCGGTGGCCAGGTGGGTGACACAGGCTTTTTAAACATTGGAGGTGAAATGGTGAGGGTGACCGATACCAAAAAAGAAAATGACCTTACCATACATTTTGTGAATCGCATTCCTGAAACCATTGGTGAAACCATTACTGCAGTGGTTGATGAAAGCAGGCGAAGAGCCATAGAAAACAACCACAGTGCTACCCACCTGCTCCATGCAGCGCTGCGTCAGGTGCTGGGCAGCCATGTTCAACAGAAAGGTTCATTGGTAAAAGACGATTATCTGCGTTTTGATTTTGCCCATTTTCATAAAATGACCGATGATGAAATTGCCAAAGTGGAGTCCATTGTCAACCAAAAAATAAGGGAAAATATTACTAAAAAAGAAGATCGCCATTTGCCCATAGATGCTGCCAAAAAGGCAGGAGCCATGATGCTTTTTGGTGAAAAATATGGTGATGAAGTGCGCATGATTACCTTTGACGACCACTATTCTATTGAGTTGTGTGGTGGATGCCACGTGCCGGCCACAGGTGTGATTGGCATGTTTAAAATCACCGCAGAATCAGCCATAGCAGCGGGAGTCAGGAGGATTGAAGCAGTAACAGCTGCAGGAGCAGAAATGTACGTCAATGAAAAATTAGAAGAACTGGATGCCATTCGATCCATTTTTAAATCTCCCAATGTGGTAAAGAGCATTGTAGATCTGCAGGAAGAAAATAAGTCGCTGAAAAAGGAGGTCGAAAAACTACAGGCAGACAAAGCTGCGGTTCTCCAACAGACGCTTGCTGCTTCGGCTGTAAAATTAAACGGAGTCAGCTATGTTGCCTCTCACATCAGAGATTTCGACAGCAAGACGGCTAAAAACCTTGCCTACAATCTCTTAGCGAGCCTGGAAAATGGGGTGGTGGTTTTTGCCATTGAAGAAGGAGATAAAGTTCAGCTCATGGTTGCTATATCAGAGGCACTTACACAAAATACAGGCCTGCATGCCGGCAATATGGTCAAAACGCTCGCTCCACTGGTTGAAGGTGGTGGCGGTGGTCAGGCCTTTTTTGCTACTGCAGGAGGTAAAAAGAAAGAAGGTATACCTGCTGTGCTTAGAGAAGCTGCCCAACTTACTGAAAGTCTGGCGGGCCAAAAGAAATAATTACGGACATTTTTCTGTTAAAATGTCGTTATAAATACCTATTGTGCCCACAAATAGTAACCAGATTTGTTACCTTTGCACCCTCATTATGATGAACATGAAGATGCGCTTTTTAACATTAATTCTTGCTAGCATACTTGGAATTTCTTCTTGCTCCAATGAATTTGATTTGATTGAAGAAAAGGTGGAAACCCCTATCGTTTATGCTTTGTTGGATTACGAAGCACCTTATCAATACGTAAGACTGGAAAGAGCTTTTGCCTCTCCCACACAATCTGCCATTGAACTTGCTCAAAACCCGGATTCACTGTATTATAAAAATGCAGTGGTTAACCTTATTCTCAAAAGAGGTGGAGTTGACCAGACCTTTACCATGGAAGAAGTGGATGGCAGTGATATTGGTTATCCCCGTCAAGATGGTGTATTTGCCAAAGAACCCAACAAACTTTATAGAATTTCATCCGCACAACTCAACCTGGTACCCGGTGATGTGGTTAAACTTAATATCAACATTGGAGAAGGTGCACCCATTACATCAGAGACCACGATCATTATAAAGGCCATATCAACCTTTCCAAGACAGGGCAATCTGGTAGCGTTTTCCCCAATACAGAAGGACAATTTTAAGTGGAACCACACTGGCAATTTTCCGGGAGCGATCTTTAATCTGAAAGCATACATCCATTATACAGAGGTACTCAATGGCACTGCAAGCCAAAAGACTCTGGAATGGAACATTGCCCGAAACGTAACCAAAGAGAATTATCTTGCGAGCCCGGGAGAGTTTTACAACTTCATTGGATCCAGCCTGGAAAAAAACCCAAACATTACCCGCTTCTTTGATGGCATGGATTATTACATCATATCCGGTGACCAAAGCATGGCCAGCTTTCTTTCCATTGGTCAGGCCAACACAGGCATTACCGGCAGTGGAGAACTGCCAACCTATACCAACCTCAGTAGAGGACTCGGCATCTTTGGATCAAAGGCTCAGACCATCATCTTAGGCCTGGGACTGGCACCTGGCACCATCTCAGAGTTAAAAAACAATAGCCTTACCAAAGAGCTCAATTTTCAGTAATAATAGAAAGGAATTGTGGGCTTTGAGGGCCCATATTCATGATCAGATCCAGACTGCTCAATTCTGGTACAAAACCTAATTTCGACATAAATATTTGGGGATAAGGCTTGTTTTCCAGTGTGGGCAATATTTCATTTTTCACAAAAGTGTCACTGGGCTTCCAAAGCAAAGGCTTCTTCAATGCTTTGCACATCCATTCAAACGTTGTTAGGTTAAAATCAAAAAGAAAGCTTTTATGTTTGTCAAATAGTGGAAAAAGACTGTCGGCGTAATGCTCAAAAAATGGGGCGCTACCATAACACGATCTAAGGGTCTCTTTATGCAAACGGGGCCAGGGCTGATCATAAGATATTTTTACATCTCTGATGTTCTGCTGTTGGTGTTTGCCCTTTTCTAAAGGAATGGATAGGGTGATGGTGCCATTGGGCCCGGATATTTTGTATTTGTTGCGCAGGCTTCTTTTTTGATAATTTTCATGTACATCAATGAAAACTTCTGCACTATGCCAATGAGCGGCCAGGTGAACCAGAGGGCCAAAGGTGGTTGATTTAACAATAAATGCCACAAAAACTGTTTTCACAAAGTTAAACATTTGTTGACAACAGCCAGAGTTACAAAACATGTTGTGTTTTTGCTATATTTGTACAATTCAACAGCATTATCTATGTCAAAGGAAAAATTCTCATCCGAAATACAAACTGCCTATCAGTTCTCCGGGCCTTCCCTGATTTTGGGAGCCGCCATGTTTGAAACCGAAGTTTTAAAAGAACACTTTATAAGAGTACCACTAAAAACACTAAACAGACACGGCCTGATCGCAGGAGCCACCGGTACGGGCAAAACCAAGACCCTTCAGGTAATCGCCGAACAATTGTCATCCCAGGGCGTTCCCAGTCTTTTGTTGGACATCAAAGGTGACCTTAGTGGCATTGCAGCCATGGGAACCACCAATGCAAAAATTGAGGAAAGGCACGAAAAAATTGGTCTCCCATTCATTGCAGATGGTTCTCCTGTAGAATTTTTAAGTCTGAGCCAGGACAAAGGATTGAGGCTGCGGGCTACGGTAACAGAATTTGGACCCGTACTTTTTTCGAAAATCCTTGATCTCAATGACATTCAGACGGGGGTGGTCACCCTTGTGTTTAAATGGTGCGACGACAATCAATTGCCACTTATAGATCTCAATGATGTTAAGAAGGTATTGCAGTATTTGTCGAATGAAGGCAAGGAACAAATTGAGCAGGAATATGGCAGTATTTCTTCTACAACGGTGGGAACCATCATGCGAAAAATTGTTGAGCTCGAGCAACAGGGGGCAGAATTATTTTTTGGTGAGCCCTCTTTTGATGTTGAAGACCTCACCCGAAAGGATGAAGACGGCAAAGGAATCATATCCGTACTTAGGGTAACCGACATCCAGGATAAGCCCAAGCTGTTTTCAACGTTTATGCTGCAGATCCTTGCAGAAATTTATGCTACCTTCCCTGAAGCAGGAGACCTCGACAGGCCCAAGCTTTGTTTATTTATAGATGAGGCCCACCTGGTATTTAATGAAGCCAGTAAAGCATTGTTGGATCAAATCGAGAGCATCATCAAATTGATCAGATCCAAAGGCATCGGTATCTTTTTCATTACCCAAAACCCTGCTGATGTGCCAGATGCAGTGCTAAGTCAGCTCGGCTTAAAAGTGCAACATGCGCTCAGGGCTTTTACCGCCAAAGATCGCAAAGCAATCAAACTGGCTGCCGAAAACTTTCCAATCAGCGAATATTATGCTACAGACGAATTGCTCACTTCTTTGGGTATTGGAGAGGCAATGGCAACAGCCCTTAACGAAAAAGGCATTCCCACTCCGCTGGTTCATGTATTTTTACGAGCGCCCCAATCCAGGATGGACATACTCACCGATGAAGAGTTGGCGCATTTGTTGAGAAATTCCAAAATAGCCGCCAAATACAATCAAACCATCGACAGGGAAAGTGCCTATGAAATCCTGTCTGGTAAAATTGAGGAAGCACAGGAAGAGACTACCCAGGCAGAATTGCGCAAGCAGCGGGAAGATTACGAGGAACCGGTCAGGCGTCAGAAAGAGGAAAAATCAACTTTTGAAAAGGTGATTACCAGTTCTACCACCCGGCAAATTGGGTCTACCATTGCCAGAGAACTCACCCGCGGTTTACTGGGTGTGCTGGGTGTTAAAACATCGACAAGAAGAACAAGCACTCGCAAAAAATCACCTTTTTCGTGGTTTTAGGCCAGATAAATCATTGGGTTTTTGAAAAAATTAGACAAGTTCATCCTCAAAAGTTTTGTAGGCCCTTACGTCCTATCTTTCTTCATTGCAGAGTTTGTACTCATCATGCAATTTCTGTGGAAATACATAGACGACATTTTGGGCAAAGGCTTTTCTATGCTGGATATTATGGAGTTGGTATTGTACTATGCAGCTTCAATAACCCCAATGGCTTTACCCATCTCCATCTTGTTATCCTCGGTGATGGTATACGGTGATATTTCTGAAAAATATGAATTGTCGAGCATGAAATCCGCCGGCATTTCGCTGCTCAGGGTCATGCGTCCGGCCATCTACCTTTCGGTGGCAACAGCAATGTTTTCTGTTTTTGCTTCCAATTACGTTAAACCCATATCCACCTATCAATTCAAAAAAAGATTTGACCTCATACGCAAGCAAAAATCTACACTTTCAATAGAAGAAGGTATTTTCAACAATGAGTTTCGCGATATTATAATACGGGTTGGTGAAAAGGCCAGAAATGAGAAAGATGTCAAAGATGTGATCATCTACGATCATTCTCTACCCGACAAGTCATTGCTCAACATGATCAAAGCCGATTCTGCTGAAATGTTTGCCACGGAAGATGGTCATTATTTTGTGATGAATCTGCAAAAGGGAGAACAGTATCAGGAATTGGAACGAAACCGAAAAGACAATGGCCATATGGCCTACCCACTGGTGCGCACAAGTTTTGAAAAATGGTCGAAGGTGATAGATATGAGCAATTTTTATCTCAGCGAATCTGATCTCAACATCAGCCGCAACCGGGAAGACATGCTCAACACCTTGCAGTTGCTCAGGCAAATTGATACCATCAATCTCAACATCCATACCCACAAAAGCAAAGCTGTACTTACCTATGCAGCTTTTGAGGGTAAAAAATTACTCGATCAGGAAAGCTACCAGGAAAGGATCAGGGCAGAAAAAAAAGAAGCTATACCCGTTGCTCCGGAACCAAAAGTGCAAAATCCTGCTATACAAAGACCGTTGCCCAGAAGGTCTTCACCAACTGTAAGCACTGAGAATGCCTACCTGCTTCATAAAGAAAGAATGAAGGAGTTGCAAAAAGAAATCGAAGCCCAAAAGGGTAAGGCCAATGAACCCGTTAAGCCTTTCCAAAACAATGCCGGAAATGGTAGTTTCAGAAGGTTGCCTGAATACAACCTCAAGACAGTTTCTTCATTTTATGAGACCTTTGATAGTGTGACCAGAAACAACATAGTAATGAGGGCCATACCGGCTGTGACAGCCAACATGGATCTTGCCAATGCTGCTTTTTACAATGTAGACAATGCGGTTCACCAAAAACAAATCTACATACTTAGATTGGGGCAACAGTACAGTTTTTCACTGGTGTGTATTTTGTTTTTATTCATAGGAGCACCTTTGGGTTCGATCATTCGAAAAGGGGGATACGGTTATCCCTTGCTGGTGGCAATCTTATTTTATATGCTGTTTATCATTTCTACCATTGTGGGCGAGAAATTGGTTAAAAGCGATACCTTCCCCGGTTGGTTTGGCGCCTGGTTGCCTTGCTTATTGCTTTTACCTTTTGGCATCTATTTCACCTATCAGGCACTGAATGATGCAAGATTTAGCTGGATGGACAAAGTAGAACAGGCAATTTTGAAGGTTTTTAAGCCCTTTGTAACCACAAGCCGATAGTTTTCGTAAATATTGACAAGCTTTTCTTATATTTGTTAATAACATTACTTAGTGTCATTTATGGAAGTGGCTACTTCAAACCAGGCAAGCAAAGAAAACATAAATACATGGATCTCACAGATCCATACCGAATTCAAATTGGCGATGTCGGTAGATTGTGTGATTTTTGGCTATACCGAAGCAGATCTTTATGTAGCCCTAATACCCTGTAACATGCCTCCATACGAGGGCGAATTGTCTTTGGTGGGTGATTTGTTGCACGCCAATGAAGACCTTGACCTGGCTGTGGGCAGGATCTTGTGGGACAGGATAGGCTTGCGAAATGTATATTGTGAACAGGTTCAGACCTTTAGCAAGTTGGGCAGGCATCCCTTGGGTAGGGTGGTGACTGTTGCCTATTATTCTCTGATCAAGGTTGAAGATTATAAAAAGGTGGCCCCCTCCGACTGTCCTTTGGTATGGAAAAAAGTTGACGATGTGGGAAAGCTGGCCTTTGACCACAACGACATCTTTGATTTGTGTCTTGAAAAATTGAGGAGGCAATTGCGTGAACACCCCGTAGGATTTAGCTTGTTGCCCAAAAAATTTACCCTCAATCAACTTCAGCAGCTTTATGAAGTTATACTCAACATATCATTTGATAAAAGAAATTTCCGGCGGAAACTTAAAGTATTAGATGCCATTACAGACACAGGTGAAGTGGAAAGAGACGTAAGGCACAGACCTGCCAAGTTGTATTCCTTTGATGTTGAAAGATTTGAGGCGTCTCCCAAAAATGCATTCATGTTGCCATAAATAAAAAAGGGTCGTAAAACGACCCCTCTATCTTAGTTACTGCCAACCATTAGTTGAGCTGCGCATTTATTTTTTCTGCCAGATTGGCTTTGGTAGTAGTTCCTACATGTTTGTCAACCACCTGACCGTCTTTGATGATAAGGATGGTAGGAATTGAGCGAATGCCATACTGCATTGAGATTTGCGGGTTTTCGTCAACATTTACTTTGCCGATTTTTACCCTGCCGTCAAAATCTTTTGCCAGGTCTTCAACGATCGGACCGATCAATCTGCATGGTCCGCACCATTCTGCCCAAAAGTCAATTACTGCAACACCTCCGGATAAGGCGGTTTCCTTGAAGTTTGCATCTGTGAATTCTAATGCCATTGTCTTATTTGTTTGATAATTTTTTGTAAATATACAACATCTCAAACACCCATTCGGTGACAAAAGTTGCAGACCGGTATCAGGAAGAATATTAATGCTTTGTTAAATGACCGCTGGCCGACAAATCAACATTGGCTCGATCAGGCGCCGACCTTGCTTTCTCCCGCAAGAGGTATACGATCCAGCATTTCCTTGATCTTGTCTCTGTGTTGGAAGAAAGTAGGCAATTCTGCTTCTGGCATGGGTTTGGCGGGTTGGAAAACCTCCCTTAAGTGGTTGACCTGTCTGCCATTTTTCCAGAATCGGAAACAAACATGTGGACCCGTAGCCAGACCGGTAGATCCAACATAACCTATGGTTTGACCCTGTCTTACCCTTGTACCTCTTTTAACGCCTTTGGCATAACCCTGCATGTGCAGGTACTGGGTTTGGTAAACTTTGTCGTGTTTGATTTTTACATATCTACCGTTATTGCCGGTATAGGCTGCTTCTTCAACAACGCCATCTGCCACTGCTCTGATGGGGGTGCCATAGGGGGCAGCATAGTCTGTACCCAAATGTGGTATGGTCTTACGGCGGATGGGGTGGAACCTTCTCATGTTAAAGCCCGATGAGATTCTTGTGAATTTAACCGGTGATTTGAGGAAAGAACTTCTTGCCGGACGGCCTTGATAATCATAATATCCATTGAAATCACCATTTTCGTATAATACGCTGTAATGATCCCCGGATTCATTTTTATAATAGGCTCCAATCAATTTTCCCATGCCAATCTCCTGGCCGTCGATGTATTTTTTCTCAAAAACGACTTTGAACTTATCTCCTTTTTGCGTGTGGTAAAAGTCGACAGAAGAGGCAAGCGCATCTTCCATTTTATCAATAATGGCAGGATTGACACCCCTTTCTGATAATGTGTTCCATAAGCTGGTTTCGATTTCTCCGGAAGCGGTTTCAACACAGGTTTCAAATGCTCTTTCGTAAAGATTGATAGATACACTGTCTCTCAGATCATATACTACATAATGAAGAGGACTAGGTTCATATACAAGGGCGCAGGCTTTGCTGCAGCTGTCTTGCCTTACAATGTGGTATTCTCTGCCCGGTCTCAGGTTGGTTACCTTAAAGATGTCTTTTGCCTTTTGTTCCAAAAGATGGATAACATCACCTCCGATGCCATTTTCAGACAAGATTTCACCCAAAACCTCACCCTTATTTACACGATAAGTCGAAAGGTGGTAATTGCCGGTATCAAATCCAAAAATAACGGGGTTGTTTTTGTCCTGTACAATGGATTCAGCAATACCAAAATGCTGATTAGCAATACTTTCAATTTTTTTATAGCCGGATATCAGTGTCAGTGCCAGCAGACAGGACATCAATATGTCCACTCTTACAGCTGACTTTTTTTGCTGTATCTTGTTTTTGTGCACGGTTTCAGTTTTAAATTGTAATATTCGCTAACCGCGCAAAGATAGCCCTCGCGAGCTGGGAATTTTGTTTTCAAATTGTTATTGAAATCTTAAAATACCCGGTTTCTTTGCGATCGCAAAATAAGCACAATCTGCCAAAGAGAACCAATTTTTATATGCCTTTTTCGAAAATAACAAACAATTCATTGCCAAAACGCGGGGGTATCGAATTATACGCATCAGACATTTCTTTAATATGAAATTTGTCTCCAAATAATATTTGGTATTCCTCTCTTGTGCCTCCAAAAGGGGGGCCATGTTTTTCGAAATGACTTTTAAAAAGTAAGCCTGCTATTTTGCCCCCGGGATTCAGCAATTGATAACATTTTTCAACATAAGCCATCCTCAATTCAGGATCCAGTGCGCAAAAAAACGTCTGCTCAACAATGAGGTCGTAACTTCCCTTCAATTCAAAAAAATTGCATTGGATAGCCCTTATTTTTTCATTGCCTTCAAATCTCTTTAACGGTACAGCAGACAGATCACAGACCGTTATGTTTTGAAAAGCTTTTTCTGAAAGATAATCTGCTTCATACGCATTGCCCGCTCCAGGTATCAGAATTGAAACTTCTTTGGACACAAGCTGATCGAAATAAGCGGTGAGAGGGGGCGAAGCCATGCCCATATCCCAGCCAGTTTCATTTTGAATGTATCGCTGTGTCCAATATTGTTCTCCAAGGTTTTCCTTATTCATGGGCAAGACTTATTTTTACAATGAATAACAAAGATAGTGACTATTAATTGCAGGGGAAAATTGATCGACCTAAGCCTTCCAAAGGTGATGGGCATTCTCAACATAAACGATGATTCTTTTTATGAAGGTAGCAGGGTGCAAAACGCTAAACTTGCCCGCGATAAAGCCGAAAAAATGTTGGCTGAAGGAGCCACTTTTGTTGATGTAGGTGCCATGTCATCCAGACCCGGAGCCAGACTTCTGGACGCCCAGGATGAATGGCAGGTATTGCAGCCGATTTTGGCGGAATTGATGAACGTTACTGACATAATAATCTCGGTGGATACAGTTTGGTCTTATACAGCACAACGAGCATTGGATCAGGGTGTGCACATCATCAATGATATCAGCGCCGGCAGCCTGGATGAAGGTATGATGAGTACCTTAAACATGTTCAGCGATGTACCTTATATAATGATGCACATGAGAGGCAGGCCTGAAACCATGCAACAGCAAACAAATTATGAAAATGTGGTTTTGGATGTTCTCAAATATTTTTCGCATAAAATAAGACAGGCTCGCGATTGTGGTATTAAAGACCTCATCATCGACCCGGGCTTTGGCTTTGCCAAAACGAAAGAGCAAAGTTTTGAATTGCTAAAGCATCTAATGGAGTTCCAGATATTTGACCTTCCCATATTGGCCGGTCTTTCCAGGAAAAGTATGTTGTACAAGACACTTAATGTGCAGGCAGCAGATGCACTAAATGCAACTTCGGTGGTAAACACAATAGCCCTCATCAACGGTGCATCAATATTGAGGGTACACGATGTAAGAGAAGCAGTAGAGGCTATTGAGTTTTATAAACTTGTAAAACCCTGATTAAAAAGTAGGACAGAAGGCGTCGGAATTTTCATACTGGCCAAAATAATTGAGCGAAATTTCAAAAGTGCTCATGCCATAATGGTCATTAAACAAGTCGGATGTATTGTAATCATAGGAAAGTCCAAGATTCAGACCTTTGTAATCGTAACCAACAATGACCATAACCGACTCAAGAGCAGTGCTGTTGAGCCTGTTCGAAAATCTCAGCCCGGGCCCGAAGTAGAACTTTTTACCTTCAGATCTGGGGTTTTTATAGGTAAACAGGGTGCTCAGCACGTACATTTTATGCTGATCCTGGCTCATGTACAATACTCTGGGCTGAAATGAAAATGCATCAGAAGTAGGCAGTGAATAAGAAGCATGCACCGACCATCTGGGGTCAAGTACTGCATTTACATTAAGGTCTTTATCTACAAAATCTTCTTTTCCAAAGAATGAGATATTGGGAGAGGTAACGTGAAATACACTGATGCCGGCATTGAATTCGCGGTCAGAGGTGGAGGTATATGAATAGTCTACACCAAGACTCATATCAAAAAAGCCGATGTTGTTGCCAGGCAACAATTCAAGCGTTTCATTGGAGTAGGCATCAATGGCGTTGAACTGATCTCCAAAAGTGAGATCTTCATAATTGAGCGACTTTTGAAAAATAGCGGCCTGATAACCCAGTCCTATGTATTGTTTGGTTTTTTTATCCAATAGCTTGTGATATGACCCGGTAAGAGCTATTTGTGTGGTATTTAAATCATACCGGCTTATTTGGTCTGAGAAAAACATAATACCCAAAGCTGCGATATCGGGGTCATGCCTTCCAACCATAAACTTACTTTCTCCGGTGGCTGTAAAGGTAGCGTACGGTCTGTCAATGGCGGGTCTCCATTGATCTCTGTAGTTCATTCCTACTTTGAATAAGCCGTTGAAATTGCCTACCAGGGCAGGATTTACATAGGCGGGCACCTGGTAGTATTGTGTAAAATGGGCGTCCTGGCCTTGCACCAAGTTGAATGAGCATACCAGAAGAAACAGCGTGCGGTAAACCATTTTATAGGGGGACAAATTCATGCGACAAAACTATACAATTGTTTGATTTGGTCAAAATAATACATTTTGATTCTGTTAAATAGAAACACAATCTGGGAAATAAATGCTCTTTTTGGACCGTTGAACAATCAAATCGGGCTTTACGAAGCTTTCTATCCATGTAAAAACGTTCAAAAATGGGCAATATTGGTTAAAATTTGAAAAAAAATCAAAAGAACATATTACAATTATTCATAATATGTTAAATTTGCACTATCAATACCAAAATCGATTAATCATGCAGCGACTGATGTTGTGGGTGGTCTTATTTACTACCTCATTGGGCTTATCTGCCAAAACATTTCAACCATATTACCACAGTGTAAAAGTGAAAAGTGGTGACGCCATATCGACCCTATTGGCTCGTTATGAATTGTCGGCACACGACTGTGACGTAGATAAGTTTTATGCCCTCAATGACATGAAGAAGGGGGCTAAACTATTGGCGCACAAAGAATACAAACTTCCCATTAAAATTTACCACTACAATGGCAAAAGCATTCGGACTACTCTAAAAATAGACGATGTGGATGTAGCCCTGGAAATTCAGAAATTCAACGAAAGACTCCACAAAAAAGGATTGAGAAAAGCGTCATTCAAAGACAATCGCCAATTGTGGGTACCTTACCACAAGCTGGGTTGTGGTGCTTCTGAAGAAGATGAGCCTTTGGCGGTTGAAGTAAAGAAATCAGACAAAAAAGTAGAGAAGATAAACGCAGGGGCTGACAAAAAAAAGGAGAACATTGATGAAGAAGTGGTGGTGAAGGTAAAAGCCAAATCCACCAAATCACCTTCAAAGCCAAATGGCAAATTTGAGGATCATGAGATTTTTGGTGAAAAATACAGGAGTGTCAACATGTTTGATGATCAGCTTGCGGGTCAGGTATTTTATATTTCCAGTGGTCACGGCGGCCCGGACCCGGGTGCCCAGTGCACAGATCTGGCACATACCTTGTGTGAAGATGAGTATGCTTACGATGTTTCATTGCGTTTGGCCAGGGACCTGATCCAGCATGGAGCCACCGTGCACATGATTGTACAGGATGATAATGATGGTATCCGGGATGACGCTTTTTTGGATTGTGATACCGATGAAAATTGCAATGGCAGGGATCTTCCACTTCGACAGCTTGATCGCCTGAAACAACGTGCCGATCACATCAACAGGCTTTACCGAAAGTACAAAAAGCAGGGCATAAAAAAACAAACAGCGGTGATGATCCATGTGGATTCCAGAAACAAAGAGCAGAGACAGGATGTATTCTTTTATCACTATGGAACAGATAAGGATGCCAAAGACCTGGCTTACAATCTGCAGGCAACTTTTGAGGACAAATACGACCAGTTTCAGAAGGGTAGGGGTTATAAGGGCTACGTTGATAATCGTGGCTTGTATATGCTTCGCAAGGTAGATCCTACCGCAGTTTACATTGAGCTAGCCAACATTCGCAACAAGAGCGATCATATTCGTCTGATGGAAGCCGCCAACAGACAAGCCCTGGCCAACTGGCTTTTTGAGGGTTTAACCGGCATAGAGTAAAATGTCAAAGGGTGGGCTTGCGCTGGCACTCCTGACCTTTGCCAATGTATTTATGACACTGGCGTGGTATGGGCATTTGAGGTTGCATGATTATAAATGGTTTTCAAAACTTGGCCTCTTTGGCATCATCCTTATAAGCTGGGGCATTGCATTCTTTGAATATTGCCTTCAGGTCCCGGCTAACAGAATAGGATATATGGGTAACGGAGGTCCATTCAACCTTTGGCAATTAAAAGTTATTCAGGAAGTTATTACGCTTGTTGTTTTTACCGGCTTTACACTCCTGGTATTTAAAAATGAACAATTTCGGTGGAACCATGCCATCGGCTTTGTTTTCCTGGTACTTGCCGTATATTTCATTTTTAAAAAGTGAGACGGTTTACATATCGGCACTCATGCTAATGGTCACCCTGGTGCCCTTTTCATTTTCAGTCTCCCTGTCTACAATAGAAAAACTAATGGGTGCCCCGGTTTTTTGTTCCAAAAACCTCAGCCTGTCTTTAGTGATTTGCATGCCCAGAGATTTGCCTTTGAGGCTGGCGGCTCTCTTGAGGGTCTGACTTTTATTATAGCCAATGCCATTGTCTGTAATTGTAATGGTTATTAATTGGCCGGAGGTCTGAAAATCCACTTCAAGCAAGCCTTTGCCTTCATCAGCTGCAATGCCATGCCAGATTGCATTTTCAACTATAGGTTGCAGCAACATTGTTGGTATCCATGTATTGTGAATATCGAGTTTGGAGTCTACCGTTATTTTGAAATCAAGCTTATCATCCATCCTCATTTTTTCAGTCTCAAGGTATAAACTCAATATTTCAATTTCTTCATCTAAAGTGATAAACGATTCGTTGATGTTTTCAAGGTTTTTTCTCAAAAGCCTGGAGAATCGGGTAAGGTAATTGTTGGCTTTTTTTGCGTCTCCACCATGTATTTCCTGTTGAATGGCACTGAGGGAGTTAAAAATAAAATGAGGATTGATCATGGCCTGGAGCGATTTGAGCTGAAGCCGGTTGATTTCCTGTTCATAATTGAGCTTGGTTTGCTGCTCGGATTTTAATTTTTTAATTTTCCTTCTGTAATTGAAATAAAACCAAACGAGAACACTGCTGCCCAATAGAGTATAAAACCACCATGACAAATAGAAGGGTCTTTCGACTTCAAATCGATGTATCAGTGCTTTACTCCAGCTGCCCTTAGGATGCCTAACCCTCACCTGAAGGGTATAATCACCGGGTACGAGCGCATTGAGTTCAAGTTGGGGAAAGGCCAGACTTAACCATGGGCTGGAATTGATTTTGTATTGAAATTGTAAAACTTCAGGCAAAGAAAAGGTAGGTGCAGAAAATGAAAATGTTACATGTCGGTCGTTATATTTCAATACCAACGCATCATCTAACTTCATTTGTTTGCCTTTGTACAGAATTTCGGTCAAATACAATTTAGGTGCTTTTCCCGAAAATTGATTGGCAGCTGCATGATCAAAGACATGAATGCCGGTGAGTGATGCAAGATATATGCGATTGTCATTTACGAAAACATCATTTATCTGTTGGGGGCTGTTCATCATTACAGTGTTGGGTTGTGTAACCGTCCATTTGTTATCACTATTTTTATATACTTTGTTCAGTCCTTTATTGGAGCACACGTAAAGGTCCCGTTTGTGCACAAAAAAGCGAGTGCAATGGTTGCTCAGCAGGCCATGCTCGGTTGTAATTCTTGATGCAATCTTTTCATTGTGGATTACCAGAATTCCATAGCCCATGACCGAAACGAGCAGGTCTTCCCCTACAACGGCCATTTGTTCTATGCGGTTAGAAAAGGCTGCCGACAAAGACGACAATGGATGCACGCGATGATCTTCAACTTTAACTATACCATCAATGGTACTTATCCAAAGTTGATCGGCCTCATTTAATGCAAGAGAAAAAATTCTTTTTGAAGGCATTTCAAGGCGCCTTGCAATCAAATTTTTTTCTTCCAATGAAGTTTTATGAAGTACATGGATGTTTTCCTGTGAAGCAATATATATATTGCCTTTCGAATCAACTGCAAAATCCTTAATGGGTTGGAGTTTCAGTAATTTATTGCCAGGCATTTCCAGAAATACTTTCTGAATGCGTTGATCTGAATTGGGATTATAAACAAAAAAACCTTCATCTGATGATATAAGCATGCTGCCACCAGGATGATTTCGGATTTTGCCAACCCTACCTACAGATACGTTGTCTTTTGTTAGCTGAAAATGATGGGCTTTGTTTTTGGAAATCACGTCCATGAATTCATATTTATGTCCTGCCCAAATTTGACCACCAGGATCAACACATACAGCAAAGGTATTGCTTTCGTACAGGCCATTTTTCTCAGAGTAATGCTGTGTTGATTCAAAGTTTCGGGGTAGCATAAATATTCCACTGCCATATGATGTAAACCAATGATTGCCTTCTGAATCAATTGTAGTGGAAGTGATGTAATTATCCTGCAATAATTTTTCTTTTAATACATATACTCCTTTTGTTAATTCATAATGGTAAACTCCTTTTTTATCTACTGCCAGCCAAAGTGACTTTTCATCCTTGCTGTAAAAATCAATGACTGTCCTCATGGGTAAAGAGTCCAAGGCAACCAATTTGTGATTGCCAGATGAATCTATTTTAAGTACTTGTTTTCCGTCAAAGGCCATCAGGCTGCCTGTTTCTGTCTGGGTCCAGGAATTGAATAAAAATTCAGAGAGCCGGCTTGATTTTGTGCCATATTCAGGCAGGTGGTAAATATGATTTCTGTTGAGTGTAACCCTGCCTTTTTTGTGTTGAAATACAGTAATGTGGTTTTTATTGGGAAGGACTTGTACATGATCTGGCCACCTAATCAGAGATGGATTGTTGGAGTTGTTGTACACCCATATAGAATCATGGTCATTGGCATAAAATGTTCTGTAAAATTGGCCGTAGCCCAGTTTCTTAAGCAATGGGCTGTTTTTGATTGACAACATTTTGTTGCCTTCCATTACATTGAGTGAACCATTAAAACAAAACAACCAGATTCTGTCTTTAGGGTCGCGGCGAATTTTTAGAATTTCATTGTCTGCCAATCCGTCGTTGACCGTGTAATTTTTCCAAAGTCGACCGTCAAATATGGAAATTCCTGTATTTGTGGCAAACCACATATAGCCAGCTTTATCCTGAAGTGCATCATATACTATATTACTGGTGAGACCGTCACTGGTGGTATAATGCCTGATAGGATAAGATTGTGCAAGGCCAAATAGGGGAAGACACCATAGTATGAAGAAGTACTTCATATTTTGCGGGATACAGCATTGATGGCATTCATAAAATCTTCGAGCCTTCTTCTGCTCACTGGCAACCGCTTTCCATTGGTAAGAATGGCTTCACTGCCTTCTGAAGTGCTGTAAGATTTAAGAAAATAAATATTGATGATGCTGGATTTATGTATTCTGAAAAATTGGGCAGGATCAAGGATTTCCTCAAATTCCCTTATTGGGCGGGAGGTCATGATGCCAGGTGCATCGATAAAATGTAAATGGGTATAATTTCCATCGGCTTCCAGGTGGGTAATATCTTGTACCTGCACCATGTGAAAGCCTGCAGAATGAGGCAGCGTTAGTTTGCCAGGATATTGCTGAGTCGGCGTTAAGTCGGCTGCCTGATCCAGTGCTTGTTTGTATTGCAACCAGGAGGACGATTTTTGAATTAACGGAAGTAAGCCAATGCTTTTTTGTAATGCTTGCAACAACTCAAATTCGTCAACCGGTTTTAATATGTAATCTATGGCATTTGCTTTGAAAGCCCGGATGGCGTGTTCGGTATACGCGGTTATAAATATGGTTAAAAAGGGTGAGGTTTTGACACTGTCCAAAAATTCAAAACCATTTTCCTTTGGCATATTGATGTCGAGCAAGATGATATCTACCCCCTTTGAATTAACTATGGCTCTGGCTTCTGCAGCGCCAGCAGCCTCGTTGATAGAATCATATTGAAAATCACTTTCTTCAATGATGCGTTTTATGCCCTTCCGGTTATGGACCTCATCGTCGACGATCAAAATGCGGGGTAATTGATGACTCATGTTTCAAATATAATGGCTTACATCCATATTTCAAATAGGAATGATGAATATAAAAAGAAACAGGGGCAGTATTTGCCCCTGTTCTATTTGTGTGTTTGAAGTTGTATTACTCAATGATGAGTTTTTGTGTGCTGAAGTTGCCGTTTTGATGTGTAAAGCGCAGCCAATACATACCTGATGTATAAGCACTCAAGTCAAGGGTAATTTCATTGTTTCCTCTTACAGCCATTCCATTTTCTCTTTGAATCAATCTGCCCTGAAGATCGAAAATTTCGAGTAGATAGCTGCCTGTCTCAACCGAAGATACGAATAATGTGGCTTGTTGACTTGCTGGGTTTGGATACAAATCTACTGACTCTAAAGCCATTGGATTGTACTTTGGCAATGCCGAAGTGCAGGACACAACAGATATGAACTTTGATCTAAAGGATGATACTGCCCCACAAGGAACCGATGCCTGAACAGCAATACTGCCGGAGGAAGCACCCCAGTTGACCACTACGGAATTGGAGCCTTGTCCGCTAACGATCGTACATCCGTTTGGCACGACCCAGTTATAGGTGTAACCTGGAACATTCGTTACAGAAAACACAACACCTTGAGCATTGGGACAAACAGAACTGACGGATTGTATGGCTGAGGGCTGCGCAGGATTGCGTTGAATCGTTAAGTTTCTGTTTCCACTGGATCCAATACAATTGACAGCCTTTACAGATAGTACTCCTGATGTACCAAATCCAGCGCTAAATGCGATCGTCACCGTTGTACTACCCTGACCGCTAACTACAGATGCATTGGCAGGTGCCGTCCATGTGTAGGATGTTGCATTGTTCACCGGATTGATGGTATATGTTTGAGTGGTATTGGGGCATACCCCCTGACTTAAACCACTGATGGTACCTGGTGTAGCAGGTGCATTGGTGTATCTCAATACCTGTCTGCAGAAATTGGCACTTTGGCCGCAGGCATTCACTGCTTTTACGCACAAATTGCCCGTATTGTAGGTATTTGAAAAGTTAAGGCTTATACTGTTGGTATTTGAACTCCCGGATGCTCCGGAAGGTAATGTCCAGATGTAGGATGTAGCACCAGTAACTGCTGGTACTGAAAAGACTACATTGGTTTGGTTCCTGCATGCCCCGGAAGGACCATCAATTTGAAGGGGTGTTGTGGGTGCCTGATTGGAGGATGATACTACAAAAGAGCCGGTTTTCGTACAACCATTCGCATCCGTTACTGTAACCGAATAAGTGCCTGATCCAATATTGGCCAAATCTTCAGTGGTAGCCGTATTGCTCCATAAGTAGGTGTAAGGATTGGCTCCATTGGTTGCTGTAAGGTTGATACTTCCGGTTGCCACATTGCTGCACAAAGTAGGTGCTATTGTTGCTGATAATGTAATGTTGCAACACATTTCGTCAATTTGCTGGTTGCAATTGTCGTCAACGCCATTGCCGCAAATCTCCTGTGCAGCCGGGTTGATGGCCGCGTTGTTGTCGTCACAATCCGTATTGTTCGAAGCATAGCCCGAAGGAGGAGTAGCCGCACAAAGTGATGCCGTGGTAGAGGAACCAAAGCCGTCTCCATCTGCATCCACATAATAGGTTATCGGAGTATTTACAGCAGCATTGTTGTCGTCACAATCTGTATTGTTCGAAGCATAGCCAGAAGGAGCTGTTGCCGCACAAAGTGAAGCTGAGGTAGTGGATCCAAAGCCATCACCATCTGCATCCACATAATAGGTTATCGGGGTATGGATAGCCGCGTTGTTGTCGTCACAATCTGTATTGTTCGAAGCAAAGCCAGAAGGAGGAGTAGCCGCACAAAGTGAAGCTGAGGTAGTGGATCCAAAGCCATCTCCATCTGCGTCTACATAATAGGTAATTGGAGTATGTACAGCTGCATTATTGTCGTCACAATCCGTATTATTGGAAGCATAGCCTGAAGGAGCTGATGCCGAACAGAGTGATGCAGTGGTAGTAGAACCAAAGCCGTCACCATCTGCATCCATATAATAGGTTATCGGAGTATTTACAGTTGCATTATTGTCATCACAATCTGTATTATTCGAAGCATAGCCCACAGGAGGCGCAGCTGAACAAAGTGCAGCAGTAGTTGTGGATCCAAAGCCATCTCCATCTGCATCTACATAGTAGGTCAGAGGTACATGAACCACCGCATTGTTGTCATCACAATCTGTGTTATTATTGGCATATCCTGGGGGCGCTATGGCAGAACAGAAGGTGTCAATTGTTTGTGATCCAAAACCATCACCATCTGCATCCAGATAATAGGTATAAGGGGTGTAAACGGCTGCATTGTTGTCATCACAATCCTGGTTGTTGGTGACCCAGCCGGTTGGTGGAGAAACCAAACAAAATGACCCCGTTGTTTGTCCGCCGAAACCATCGCCATCGAGGTCAGCATAGTAAAGCTGAGTGTCATGGATGGCAGGATTGTTGTCATCACAATCATTGGCCAACAATACATAACCCGTTGGTTGGCTGCAGGCTAAGAGGGGAGCTTCGATTTGCCCCCAGCCGTCACCATCATTGTCAGGGTACCATGTTTGTGGAGTAGCCTGCGTTATGGTAATGGTATCGCGTCCTACACAACCCACATTGTCATAAACCCGTACACTGTATTCTCCGGGCTGATTGACAACAATCGACTGTGTATTGCCTCCATTACTCCAAAAATAATCTTGTCCTGCGGTTGCTGTGAGGGTAAGAGATTGGTTACCACAAAGCATGGTGTCAGCAGAGGATGTAATGTTAACTGTATTGAACATATTCATATATTCACGTATGCCAAAAACTGCATAGCCACTGGATGTGTTCCAGCCTTCCAAAACAATATAGTAAGTGGTGGAAGGTGCAGCATCAAATACCATCACAGTTTGTTGCCCACAACGAGGTCCATCGTCCATAGAAGTAATATGCACACCATTGGCATCCAGAATATGGAGGTAGGTGTCAAAACCACTGCCACAGGTACCAATAATTATAGAATCTGTGCAAGCCCCAGTGGTATATCTGAAAAATACATCGTTAGACGCCTGATTATTAGGGCCGGTGTAGTCATTGTTGAAACCAGATCCCGCGCCTGTATTGAGCTGGGCATAGAATTCATGTTGTGCAATGATTGGATTGGATATCAAATCTCCTATCCTCGGTATTACAGTAACGGGAAAGTCAGGTGAGTATGCATCTGCACAATTGTATGATCCTGTTACTACCCTCAATAAATAACTACCGGGAGCAGCAATGGATGTGTTGACGATGGAAGTTACCAAGCCTGGTATGGTTGTCCAGCTTGTGCCACCATTGGCAGAAATCTGCCAGTAGACATCATTACCATTCTGGCCGGTTACTGAAAATGTAGAAAGGGTGCCGTTGCCGGCGTAGATGGTAGACGGGCCACTGATCACACCTCCGTTAAGTGGGGTGTTACATGGTGACACCAGTTCAAATGTAATATCATCCAGTCGAAGATTACCCATATTTGCATTGCTGAAAACCCTGAAGCCCACATAATAAATGCCAGTGGAGGCTGGCGTTATAACCGCCGAATTTGCTACGCTGTAAGTCGCATTACCAATGGCCGTATTGCTGAAAACTGCATTGGATGTCATTGCATTTGCATTAGGAGCATTTCCCCACTTCACTTCCAGCATTTCTGGCAGGGTAGTAGAGTTGCCTCTATACCAAAATCTGACACCATAACTATTGCCTGCTGTCATGGATAAAGGAAGTGAAAATAACCAATCATTCGCGGCTTGCGTAGCATTTTTCGCATACGAAGGACCATAAGGAGATGTACGCGGCCCTGAATTGGAAACAACCCACGTATTGGCATCCCCGTTTACATTTTGTACCGACCATCCGCAAGGAAGGGAAGATGCATTGAACTTTTCTGTATGGGGGTAATTTACTACCGTTGGGTCTATGTATGTAATGACTGATGCAGCGGTTGTAGTAGTATTGGAACCGCAACTAATGGCGCATCTTACCCATAAGTTGGTATTGATGGTGACTGAAAAATTGTTGGCAGTCGCTCCGGTTACAGGTGAATAAGTAAGGCCGTCTGTGCTGGTTTCCCATTGAAAACTTGTACCAGAATTGTAGGCAGATTGAAGTGAAAAAGTAACATTGGTAGGTACGCAAAAAGATGTGCTTGTAGCCAAAACAGTTGTAGTGGGTGGGGCACCATTGCAGGTCATGCCTAATGCCATTTGTACTGCTGCATAGGCATTTACCCTGCCATAACCCAAATCATTGCTCCAGGTGCCATTGGGTTGGTTGGTTGGATTGCTGATATAACCATAACCCCCTACTTTTTCGCAGGATGATTCCAGAATTTGCCTGGCCTGTGTCATGGTAAGTGCAGGATTGGCAGATAAGATCAGGGCCATCACGCCTGCTGTATTGGGACAAGCGGATGAGGTGCCATTAAAGGTAGGATAGTAATCATCAATACTATAACCGGCGGTACCTGAAATATCGGTGGTGAATATTTTTACTCCGGGGGCAGCAACATCTGCATTGGTACCATAATTGGATCCCCAGCTTTCGCCATCGCAACTAGTATATGATTTTCGCTGATTGCACATACTCATAGCAATGACTGCAATGGTGTTGTTGTTGGAAGCAGGGAAAGACACACTGGAATTAAAATTGCCGGCAGCAAAAATAACAGGACTACCTTTTCCGTTCCTTCCTTGTGTGACTGCTCTGCCAATGGCATCATTGATTAAGGTGGATGAAGGCCCGCCACCCCAGGAGTTGCTTAATACATCTGCTGCACCGTTGTTCCATGCCCAGTCGATGGCTGTGCTGATCCATGTGTCGTTGGTCACCCAGGAAGAGTTCGAACTGTAGGCAATTCTTATTGGAACAATTTTAACACCATATGCTACCCCCGCTAAGCCCAAACCATTGTTGCCGATGGCTCCAATGATTCCTGCACATCCGGTACCGTGGGCATCATTGCCCTGTGGGCCACCATTGCTACCCAGCCCGGTGGCATCAAAGCCCGGAAGTAGATTTGCGGCGAGATCAGGATGATTGAGGTCAACCCCTTCATCGATCACAGCTACTTTTATTGTTGATGATCCTGTGACAAGGTTCCAGGCATTGAATACATTCATGTCTGCTCCAGGAGTGCCGTTGTATTGATTGGCGGAGCCCGTATTGTTGAGAGACCATTGGTATCCTAAAAATGGATCATTGGTATTCATTTTGGCCAATATCCTTATTAATTCAGGTTCTACGGCCTGGTATTTACCAGTTTCATAGAGTCGCTGTGATATTTGAATGGCGTCTAGTGCACTACCCTTTTTTATTTCTCCAAAATAAACAAGTTGGTCATAGGCATAGGCTTTGGAAAGTGTCAAGCCAAATTTTTGTGCATCATTTTTCAGTTGATCCAGCGTTGAGAGAGACTTTAACTTAATTATGATTCTTTGTGTTGGAATGTGTGCTGTTTGATCTTCATACAACAAAACAGGGCTTACTGCTTCTACCAATGAAGAAGTATTTATTTTTTCAATGAGTGCCGAAAGCGATTTTGAATCTTTGATTTTTGCATTGATTGAAAACAAGGTGTATCCCGCCAACTCGTGCAGTTGAGAACCCTCTTTTGAAGAAATGTCCCTGAATTGTTTCTCAATTTGTTGGAGGGCATCTGTTTTTGCCTCTTTGGGCAATTTTACGGCAATGCGAACATTGGAAGCACGAAAGTTTTCTTTGCCCTGAGGACTGTTGTATGAATAATCGCCTTCCAAAGTTCGTCCGGTATCGTATGGTACCAAATCTTGCTGTGCAAAGAGTGAAACCTGAAAAGATATCAGGAGCAGCATCAATGCCTGAATGGGTTTTCTGTAATTCATTGTTGAAATTTTGTTGAACTTCAAAGCTAAATACAGTTCCGGGCAGCTCTTTCCTAAATATGGAAATGGGTCAATCCCTTTCACCAACGGTTGCCTTTACCGTACCATTGGATGAATGTAAAAAAGGCGACTGTTTTAATTGTTTTTGTACCTTTTTGAGTTATTTAGTATGGATTATTTGTTCTCCAAACGGAGTACTCCCCTTGGACAAACTGCACTGCAAATGCCGCAGCCTACACAGGAAGCGCGTTTAATGTCGGCTCCTCTCTGAGCATAGGATTTTACATCGATGCCCATTTCGCAATAAGTACTGCAATTGCCACAACTAATGCACTGGCCATGATTGGTGGTAATTCTAAACCTGGAAAAATGTTTTTGTAAAATGCCCAGATATGCCGCCATCGGACAGCCATACCTGCACCAAATGCGGGCACCCAGTAATGGATAAAAACCAACGCCAACGATGCCAGAAAAAACAGCTCCTATCAACAAGCCATAGTAGTGTGAAAGAGGATAGCTGATTGAAGACAAATAGCCTGTGGTATTCGTAATCAGTACCAATATTGTCATAACAATCACAAAAGCCAAAATGGTGTATATCAAAGCCCTTTCCCATTGCCAGGCTTTTATGCTTTTTACAGACAAGGACCTTAATGAGTCCCCTGCTGTTTCCGCAAGTCCTCCACATCCACATACCCACGAACAATACCATCTTTTGCCAAAATAATAGGTGAGAATAGGCGTAATCACTAAAAATCCAAGGGTGCCCCAGATCAAAACAAAGATGCCAAATCGACCCGATGACAGCAATTGATGAATGTTCCAGTCAAAATAAAAATAGTACTGTAAGGGCCAGAAATTTTTAAGATCAACGTAGGGTTTATTAAGACTTTGGAGAATTTCCGGAATTAAAAAAGCAAAACACAGTTGAAAAAAAACAATGCTGAAAGTTCTGTAAACCTGGTATGGATTGTGCCTGAATTTATAAATAAATCGTATACCCATACTCAATATTACCATAGTATACAGGACTCCATATACAAACCACTCACTTGCCGGCTTTCTTTTTAAGAAAATACTCAGGCCATCATACAATGCTATCAGGCCAGTATTATTTTCTCCCCCTGCGGAAAGGCCCAGCCATTGGGGTTTAAGATACAATAATGTGTAAAACAGGGTTAGTATTGAGGCGATTACAATCGGACTTAGTTTTTTAGATTTGGATTGGGTTTGATAAAGAGGTTGGTGATTTCTTTCTTTTTGTTTTTCGCTATGCAAGCCCAGGAGTGTGAGTCCAAAAAATGCAGCACAAAGTGAAAAAAGACCTCCCCAAGTTGCAGGTAAAAAAGACAAATTAAACAAAGCCAAAAACTGATATGTAAGTCCAGACCAAAATAATATGTGATAGCCTGTTATGGCTGTGCGCTCACTACTTTGAGCTAAGAGGCTAAGACTTTTTGGATTCATGGACGTCATTGTTAATAGTGTCTTGGTATAAACCCTCGTAATTATTTTTCGTTATAACCTGCATTTTGGCGACCATGTTGCTCAAACGATTCGCACTAAATTCTACATCATAATGGGCGGCTCCAATTTCACTTAATACTTGTTGGAGCGGTGCTTGATGTTTTATCCAATGATCACAAACGGTTTTGCGCAATCGGATGCCTAAAGAAAGAATTCCGGTGAGTTGTTGATATTCATCAAATGCCAGCCTTAGCGAGCAATTTTCATTTGGATGCTGCCAGAAATAATGGCTTTCATTTTTTATAGGAGCCATTGACATTTGGCCATACATTTGATATTCGATATCAAAAAAACGTGCTCCATTGTAATGAATGCCAGCATCGTATGGTCGCCCTGTACCCATGATATTTTGAGCTACCACCTCACCCATTTTTTTCGCTGTGTGCCAGATGGCTTCGACCCTGTTTTGTGTTTCTGGTCCATTTAATTCTACACAGTCACCTGCAGCAAAGATAGCATCGTCATTTGTTTTTAGGAATGGATCGACCAGGATGCCGCGATTAAGTGCCAAGCCACTTTTTTGTAACCAGCCAACATTGGGTTCAACTCCTATAGCAATGCCCAACATGTCGCATGGTATTGATCTACCCTGGCTTGTCTGTACTGATGTCAACTTGTTGTTATTATAAATAATCGAACTTAGTGTATCTGAGCAAATCACATTAATACCTTTGCAACTGATATGGCTTTGAACCAAACGGGATTCCTGCACAGGTAAGCTACTTTTCCAAAATGAATCATCTCTGATTAGTAAGTTTACCTCCATTCCTTTGGAAAGCCACATTTCTGCCATCTCAATGCCGATCAGACCGCCCCCAACGATTACTGCTTTTTGAGGCTTTTGGCAAAGTTGCCTGTTCATTTTTTCCAAATCGGTCAAATGGTAGAGCACGTGTACATGATCACTCATTGTGCCATCAAGATTGGGTAATATGGGCTTTGATCCCGTGGCAATAACCAACGTGTCGTATTCAATTTTTCTGCCTGACTCCAGATCCAGTATTTTTTGGATACGATCAAGATGACTTACCCGGTCGGTTATCATTTCAATAGGCAGATTTTTCCAAAAATCTTCACTTTGCAATAAGGTGTCTGCCCATCTTACCTGATCCATAAAGACATACATCAATGCAGTTCTGGCATAAGGTAAATTGCATTCATCGGAGATCATGGTGATAACAAAATCCCTCTTTTTGCCGAGGATTTCTGCTACGGTGGCACCTGCAATGCCATTGCCAATAATTACGACTCTGTGTTTGGGTGTCATTGGCTGTTTAATTTCCAATCATAGGGTGCATAGGTTATCATGGTATTTAAAGGCAATGCCGGAGAACGAAATTGATTGATAAACAGGATTGTATTGCCAAAATCTTTTTGATACCAGTCAAAAATGGATGAAATTACGATCCTGTCTTTCTTAAAAGAATTTTGACTTGCATCAAGTATGAATTTGCGGGTGCGATCCATTAATTGTTTCTCCAGATTTGTTTCGGTCAAAGCCTCTGCCAAAAGAGGTGGGCACGAAATTGCAGCACAATTGAGTACAAAATGTACACGTGCATCTTTGTGAACTGCCCTGATTAACTGATTTTCAATTTCGTTGAGGCTGTATTTTTTGTCAAAAAGCAAGACACTTTTTTCATCCCATATTTTACCGTTGTTTATATCTTTTATGGATTTTATTGGATAATGGTCCACCACAGCTTTAAGGGTAGCCAGGTTGTACACATTGATCAGAAACGACAGTTGAGCCGATGGTCTTAATTTGTAGAAATTGATGTGCTGCCAGTTTTGTAAAACTTGATCTATTTGTTTTTTGGATGCAGTCAATTTTTTGTAATCAACCTTACCCCTTGCGTCAACGTGCGATTTTAACAGCTGATTGTAGCTCTTATATTCCTGGGAGAAAGCGGTGATGCAAAAGAGGATGAATACAAAAAAAGACAAACATCTCATTAGTCAACATTCTTAAATTGTATTCAAATATAAGGAATCATTGCCAAAGGTACAAATGAGCGATGTTTGCTATATGATTACATTTTTGCTTTGAGTAGACTTATTAGAAATAAGTTCATCAATACCTTCAAATAAAAAGCCCCAGTCACAAGTGACTGAGGCCTCAATGATGTTAATGGTATTCTTGTTTTGAAACTACAGTAGAGTAGTAGGGCAAACGTATTCAGTTTTGGGCACATCTTGTTTAGATATAGCGCCAAAGCCACCGATCACATCTACAAAATCATTCCATCCTCTCTGCTTGAGGATAGAAGCAGCTACCATGCTTCTGTATCCTCCTGCGCAGTAGATTACAAATGATTTGTCTTTTGGAAATTCAGCCAGATGTTGGTTGATTTGGTTAAGTGGTACGTTGATGGCATCAACAACGTGTTCTGCATCAAACTCACTCTTTTTGCGCACATCGAAAATTACTTTTTTGTCCTCTTTGTACATCGTTTCAAATTCCTGAGCCGTAATTCTCTTGAAATTATCTGTTTCTTTACCTGCATCCAACCAGGTTTGGAATCCTCCTTTGAGATAGCCGATTACGTTGTCATATCCCACTCTTGAAAGTCTGATCAGTGATTCTTCCAATCTGCCGGGCTCGGCAACCAATAAGATTTCCTGCGTGACATCTGGAATCATTTCACCAACCCACTGTGCAAAATTGCCATCGATGCCGATGTTGATGGAGTTGGGGATAAAAGCATTGGCAAAACTTACGCCATCTCTTGTGTCGAGGATCAAAGCCCTTGTTTCATTGGCAGCTACTTCAAATTCGATGGCATTCAAAGGAGTTTTGGCTCTTTCCAAAACAGTGTCAAGGCTTTCATACCCTTTGATATTCAACAATACGTTCTGAGGAAAATATCCCGGAGGCGTGGTCAGGCCGTCGAGTAAAACTTTGATAAATTGTTCTTTGCTGAGGCTTGGATCCAGGGCATAGTTTACCTTTTTCTGATTGCCCAGGGTGTCTGTAGTCTCTTTGCTCATCTTTTTGCCACAGGCACTTCCTGCGCCGTGATTTGGATAAACAATGAGGTCATCACTCAATGGCATGATTTTGTTTCTCAATGAATCATAAAGATGCCCTGCCAGTTTTTCCTGCGTTAGATCTGCAATTACATGCTGAGCAAGATCGGGTCTGCCCACATCACCTATAAAGAGGGTATCACCGGTGATGAGTCCGTGTTCTTTACCATTTTCATCAATGATCATGTAGGTAGTAGATTCCATGGTATGGCCAGGTGTATGGATAACCTTAACTTTACATTCTCCTACTTCAAAAATTTGATTGTCAGCAGCAACAATGGCATCGTATCC
This sequence comes from uncultured Bacteroidota bacterium, assembly GCA_937870795.1. Lineage (GTDB taxonomy): Bacteria > Bacteroidota > Bacteroidia > Chitinophagales > Saprospiraceae > JADKBO01. Next base: position 35,698 of record CALMWS010000078.1, read on the forward strand.
GGGCTTAGCAGTGGGGCCAAAAACGATTTGCGCACCCGCTTTCTTTTGAAGATCAAGGTGTCCGCTCACAAAATCTGCGTGGAAGTGGGTTTCGAAAACATATTTGATTTTGGCGTTGGCAGCAACCGCTCTTTCGATATAGGGATTTACTTCTCTGAGAGGGTCAAAGATGGCTGCCTCTCCATTGGATTCCAGGTAGTAGGCAGCGTGTGCAATACATCCGGTATAAATTTGCTCTAACTTCATGTTTGTTTTTGTTTTATATTATGAGGTAATCATTTCGATGGCAAATTTGGCTGTTCGTAAAATAATAGTGTGCTACCTTGGTCACATAGGTCAATGACGCGAATCATTTTGGTGGGTGACTGCAGGCATCGTTTGTTGAAAAAAATATTTTATTGATTGGATATTCATGTATTCTATTGATAATCAAATAGGTAGTAAGGTGTATTTGCAAAACAAACCGGCAGTGATGTCGCTTTAATTAACTTTGGTTACCTTTGATTAGCCCGCACCGGCAGAAATTTGCAAAAAACAAAATATGGAATACGTAGGATACTTTGCTTCAATTTTGATAGGCGTTTCTTTGGGCTTAATTGGCGGAGGGGGCAGTATACTAACAGTTCCTGTGTTGGTGTATTTGTTCAACATCGAGCCTGTTACTGCTACTGCATACTCTTTATTCATTGTAGGCCTTACCAGTGGCGTTGGATCGGTTAACTATTTTTTAAAACAACTGGTGGACGTCAAAACGGCCATCATCTTTGGTATTCCCTCCATCATTGCCGTATTTATGACCAGAGCGTTGATTGTGCCCGCAATTCCAGCTGAAGTATTTGAAGTAGGTGGGTTTGTGGTGAGTAAACGGTTATTGCTCATGGGCCTTTTTGCTGTGCTCATGATTGCCGCTTCGTACAGCATGATTAAAAAAAGTGTTGAATCCACAGAAACGGCAGGACCCAGGACTTACAATTATCCTGTGATTTTGCTGGAAGGAGCCATTGTGGGCATTCTTACGGGTTTGGTAGGAGCCGGTGGTGGCTTTTTAATTATACCGGCCCTTGTTGTGCTAAGCAAGTTGCCAATGAAGATGGCAGTGGGAACTTCTCTGGTTATCATAGCTGCAAAATCCCTGATAGGTTTTTTTGGAGAAGGGGGAGATACTATGATCGACTGGACCTTTCTTGCCATCGTTTCTGCATTTGCCATAGCAGGTATATTTATTGGCAGTGCCCTTGCAAAAAATATCGATGGCAATAAATTGAAGCCGGCATTTGGGTGGTTTGTTTTGATTATGGGTATTTATATTCTTGCCAAAGAACTATTGGGGGCATAATTTTTCAAAAAAGATTTTTACTTCTTTTTTTGTAAATTTGTTTCAAATACGATTAACAGTATAATGTTTGGTTGTCTATTAGATTTCAAGGGTAAACAAAATTTTATTTTGCAATATTCGATAATTATATTGCCAATTAGCTCTCTTTCAAAACATTAATCGGTTGTGTGACTTTTGTTACCTAACTTTATTTGAGATTTTCTCATAATTGCAGTAAAATTTAACAAAATGTCGCAACATCACCAAATTTTAATTGTGGGCGGAGGTAATGCCGGTATTTCGGTTGCAGCCCAGTTATTACGTAAAAAAGACAATCTGGACATAGCCATTATTGAGCCTTCAGATAAACATTACTACCAGCCTGCATGGACTTTGGTTGGTGCCGGAGAATTTGAAATCAACAAAACAGTCAGAGAGCAACAATCGTGCATGCCAACTGGTGCGACCTGGATCAAAGACGCTGTAAGTTCTTTTCAACCCGACGACAACCAGCTTACAACTGCCAAGGGAACTGTTATTTCTTATGATGTTTTAATTGTTTGTCCGGGCTTGCAGGTAGACTGGGATAAAATAGAAGGACTCAGGGACACCTTGGGTAAAAACAATGTCAGCTGCAACTACTCATTTCAACATGCACCCTATACCTGGGAAATGATCAAAAATTTTAAAGGAGGTAAAGCGGTTTTTACCAATCCGGTTTCACCCATTAAATGTGGTGGTGCCCCACACAAAATCATGTATTTGGCTACTCACTACTGGACCAAGATGGGCATTCCGTATGAAGTTCACTATCTTTCTGGTGCGGGTGCAATTTTTGCTGTCAAAGAATACGCAGAAACGCTCAATAAAGTGGTCAAGAAAAGACACATCCATACCCATTTTGGGGTCAATGTGGTAAGCATTGACGGAGATGCAAAAAAAGTCTTTTATGAAGAAAAAAATCAAAATGGCGAATTGGAAATAAAGGCCATGGATTTTGATTTCTGTCATGCTGTTCCTTCCATGAGTGCACCCGATATCATAAAGCACAGTGAATTGAAAGACAGCAACAATCCTTATGGTTATGTTGAAATCGACAAACACACCATGCAACACATTCGTTTTCCCAATGTTTTTTCTTTGGGAGATTGCACCAACGCTCCATGTAGCAAGACTGGTGCTGCGATTAGAAAACAAGCCCCTGTGGTGGTTGCCAACGTTTTGTCTTTTATGGACAACAGCCCGCTGGCCGCAAGGTATGAAGGTTACAGTGCCTGTCCCATACCAACCCAGTATGGCAAGCTAATGTTGGCAGAGTTTGATTACACCAATACGCCAAAAATGAGTTTTCCGTTTGATCAGACAAAACCGAAAAAATCAATGTGGGTATTGAAAAAATACGGTTTGCCATGGTTGTATTGGAATAAGATACTTAGAGGCACAGCTTAGATTTATTCACTAAATAAAAACGGGGTGCAGTAAATAAATTCTGTACCCTGTTAATAATTATATTAGTGCCAGACAAAAACAAAAATGTGTAACAAAGGTTACTCGTTGATGTAATCCACTAGTATAATTTTGCATCGATAATTCAAGGTAATACTTCAACAACTATAAAATCACGATTATGCAAATTGAGCAAATTTACACAGGCTGCCTTGCTCAAGGGGCCTATTATATTACATCCAATGGCGAAGCAGCCATTATAGATCCACTCAGAGAAGTTCAACCCTATCTTGCCAGACTTGAAAAAGATGGGGTTCAATTGAAATACATTTTTGAAACCCATTTTCATGCCGACTTTGTTAGCGGCCATCTCGACCTGAGTAGTAAAACAGGAGCCCCTGTAGTCTATGGACCCAATGCCAAACCCAATTTTGATTTTATATCAGCTGCAGATGGTCAGACCTTCAAAGTAGGTGATGTCACCCTGGTGGCTTTGCACACTCCGGGGCATACGATGGAAAGTACCTGTTATCTTTTGCGCGACAAAGATGGCAAAGACCATGCTTTGTTTTCCGGTGATACCCTTTTCATCGGAGATGTAGGCAGGCCGGATCTTGCTCAAAAGGCAGCATCCATGACCCAGGAAGAACTGGCAGCTACCTTGTACCACTCACTGCGCAACAAAGTTATGACTCTTGCAGACGATGTAATTGTTTACCCAGCCCATGGAGCCGGCAGTGCCTGTGGAAAAAATATGAGCAAGGAAACAGTATCTACCATTGGAGAACAAAAGCGAAACAATTATGCATTAAGGGCCAATATGACCGAAGCAGAATTTATCAAAGAAGTTACCGATGGACTCTTGCCTCCTCCGGCTTATTTCGGCGCCAATGTGGCTATGAATAAAATGGGCTATGAAAGTTTTGAAAAAGTGTTGAACCAGGGGCTGCGAGCTTTAACACCCGCAGAATTTGAAGTGGTAGCAGAAGAGACAGGGGCCCTGATATTGGATACCCGGGCCAATGGTGCTTTCTGGCAGGGCTTTATACCACAGAGTATCAACATTGGCCTTTCAGGTGATTTTGCTCCCTGGGTAGGTGCCCTCATTGCAGATGTAAAACAACCGATCTTATTGGTAACAGAAAACGGCAGAGAAGAAGAAGCCGTCACCCGATTGAGCAGGGTAGGTTTTGACAATGTATTGGGACATTTACAAGGGGGATTTGAAGCATGGAAAAACAGTGGCCGCAAGATTGATACAGTAAACAGGATTACAGCCGATCAATTTGCAAATGCAGTAGTCATTGGCACAGACAAAGTGTTAGACATTAGAAAAGAAAGTGAATACGCAGCTGAACATATTGAAGAAGCATATAACCGTCCCCTAGCTTATATCAACGATTGGGTTAAGGACATCCAGCCGGGAGAGCATTTTTACATGCATTGTGCAGGGGGATACAGGAGTATGATAGCCGCGTCAATTCTTCAGGCCAGAGGGTTTAGAAATTTTTCTGAGGTGGAAGGTGGATTTTCAGCCATCTCCAAAACGGAAGTTCCCAAAACTGACTTCGTATGTCAAAGTAAAGTGATGGGATAATATATTGGATGTAGTGAATTAAGATTGTTAAAAGGTTTTGAAGGTCCCGTCATCCCGGTTGAAAAGCCATTCGGGGTGGCGGGAAATTTTGTATTGAGATTTTTACAACTAAAAACAACTAAAATGGGTATACTTGAAATGATCAAACAGCCTTGGCCCTGGTACGTAGCCGGGCCTTTGATTGGGCTAACGGTGCCCGCGCTTCTGATTTTGGGCAATAAATCGTTTGGCATAAGTTCTTCATTGCGGCATGTCTGTGCCATATGCCTACCCGCTAATATTCCTTTTTTTAAGTACGACTGGAAAAAAGAAATTTGGAATCTTTTTTTTGTAGCTGGCATTGCCATAGGTGGCATAGTGGCCATTACCTTGCTCAAAAACCCCCATCCCATGTTAATTCACCCGGATCTTGCCATTGAATTGGCTGGTTTTGGCATCAATGATTTTCACGGCCTGGTGCCGGCGCAACTCTTCAATTGGGGTGAGCTGATGTCAGTAAAGGGAATGATCATGATGGTAGTCGGTGGTTTTCTAGTAGGTTTTGGTACCCGATATGCAGGGGGATGTACCAGCGGTCATGCCATTATGGGTATATCCAACCTACAGTGGCCCTCTTTGGTTGCTACCTGTTGTTTTATGGCCGGAGGTTTTCTAATGGCCAATTGGATACTGCCTTTCATCTTGTCACTTTAAAACGAAAACGATGAGTAAAGAAATTATAGCTTCAGATGAATTTGTGTCTTCCCAAAATGCAGAGGAACAAAAAGATTATCAACTTCGATCTACCGATGCGGTTTGTGTCAATGAAAGCCACTTACACCACAAATGGTACTACAACTTTAAGTACATGGCGGTGGGCTTATTGTTTGGTGTCATTTTTGTGAAGGCTGAAATAATCAGCTGGTTTAGAATCCAGGAAATGTTCCGCCTTCAGTCCTTCCATATGTATGGTGTCATTGGCAGCGCCATTGCTGTAGGTCTTGTCTCAGTACTTTTAATTAAAAAATTCAACATCAAAACCATCCATGGCGAAACCATAGAATTTCACAAGAAAGAATTCAATCGGGGGCAAATCTTTGGTGGGATACTTTTTGGCCTGGGTTGGGCCATAACGGGTGCATGCCCCGGACCCTTGTTTGCACAGATAGGAACCGGGGCAACGGTCATCATAGTTACTTTGTTAAGCGCTCTGGCAGGTACCTGGATTTATGGATATTTCAGAGAAAAATTGCCACATTAAATGAGCATGGAAGCACAAAAACCAAAGCCAGGCAGTAATGAGATAGAAGCAAAATTCCGTGCCATTCGAAGGGCGATGGTGTTGATTCAACTTTTGATAGCTGCTGTCATTGTATTTCCGCTCTATATGTATCTTATGCCACAATGGAATAACCATAAACAAAAAAGGGCAGAAACAACAAAGCTGGCTCTTCAAATGCAAGCGGAGGCTACTGAGAAAAAGGAATATGAAGCACTTTGGAAGGGGGACATCGGAGACAGCACCAACTTAACCAAAGATGAATGGCAGCTCATTCAATATGGCAAAGAACTGGTTGCCAATACAGCCCGTTATCTGGGACCCAAGGGGTCGGTAATGCAGGTAAGCAATGGCATGAATTGTCAGAATTGTCACCTCGATGCGGGCACTAGGCCCTGGGGAAATAACTATGGCGCGGTGGCCTCTACCTATCCAAAATACAGAGCCCGCAGTGGAGGAATTGAAGACATAACAAAAAGAGTCAATGATTGCGTTGAAAGGAGCCTAAATGGCAAAGGTCTAAAGGCAGATTCCAAAGAAATGTTAGCCTTTGTTGCCTATATCCGCCATTTGGGAAGAGACGTTGTCAAGGGAAGTAAGCCACCGGGTAGTGGTATTTATGAATTGGCACTGCCAGCGTCAGCGCTGGATTCTGCAGCAGGCCATGCCGTTTACCTGACCAAATGCGCCAGCTGCCACCAGGTTGATGGGCAGGGCTTAAAAGATGCGGAAGGCATCACCTATACCTATCCACCCTTGTGGGGAAAAAATTCCTACAATCAAGGCGCAGGCTTGTACCGTATGAGTAGATTTGCAGGCTATGTTCGTTACAATATGCCTCAAGGTGCAACTTTTCTCAAACCACAACTCACCGATGCGGAGGCGTGGAACCTGGCAGCCTTTGTCAATTCACAACCCAGGCCAACGTTGGATTTGTTAAAAGATTGGCCCAAAATCGAAGAGAAGCCGTTTGACCATCCCTTTGGGCCCTATGCGGATACTTTTTCTGAGCAGCAACACAAATATGGACCTTTTGGACCCATAAAAGCATTTTATAAAAAAGACAAAAAATAAACTCGTTTACCTTCAAAATTTTTTTCATGAAAAAATTGATTCCTTTTTTAATTTTGTTTTTTACCCTTACCATATCAACGATATATGCACAGGGTAAAGACCACAAAGTTGTTTTTCAGTTTACCCTGGCCGATTCCATGCAACAAAAAGCATTTAGCAACCAATTGAAAAACCTAAGAAAACACTGGCCGGATGCCCAGATAGAGGTTGTTGCTTATAACCAGGGTATTGATTTTTTGATGACTAAACGTACCCGTCATCACGACATCATTGCAGAGCTGAAAAGTAAGGGAGTAAGATTTGTGGTGTGTCAGAATACCATGAATCAGCGAAACATTAAGGCAGATGAGCTGATACCAGAAGCAGAAATTGTGCCTGCTGGCATCGCGGAGATCGTCGAGAAACAGGAACAAGGTTGGTCATACATCAAAGGTGGTTTCTGATGGCAGGGTCTAACAGAAGAAACTTCCTCAGGCAGCTTTCGCTATTAAGTGCTGCAGCTGGTACTTCATTGCCGGCCAAATGGGTTTTGGAAACCGATGAAAAAAGTACGCCAAAAAGCAAAGGAAAAAAGACGACTAAAATCGGTATTTTTCAAACCACAGATGTGCATTGTCAAATCCACCCGCACGATGAGATGTTTTGGGAAAATGAGGGAATGGTTTTCAGAAAGACGGGTGGTTATGTGGCTTTGAAGTCAACCCTCAAACAACTCAGATCGAAGTACAGGCATAGCTTTGCCATCGACACTGGCGATATGTTTCAGGGCAGTGAACTCAGCGTAAAAACCACAGGCGAGGCCTTTGTGCCCATTTTGAATACCATGGGGTATGATCTGTATTTACCGGGAAATTGGGAGGTAATTTACGGTAAGAAAAAAATGCAAACATTATTGGGAGGCCTCAATGCTCCTAAGGTATGTGCCAATATGTACCACGACATTGGTGCTGGCGTAAAAGGTGAATTGATTTTTCCACCATATTATATTTGGTATGTGGAGGGCGTTAAAATTGGTTTCCTGGGTTATACAGATCCACTGGTGCCATTGCGCCAAAGCCCCAATTACAGCAAAGGCATCATCTATACCAAGCCCGAAGAAAACTTAAAACATTATGTTGAAATTCTGAAATATCAGGAACAATGTGATTTGGTGATCATCGTGGCCCATCTGGGCTTATCTCAGCAACTGGCGCTTGCCAACAATGAAGATTGTGCAGGTGTGGATTATATCTTTGGAGGCGACACTCATGAAAGGGTGCGAAAGCCCATTGAGGCAAAGTTTGCTAAGGTGGTGGAACCCGGGGCTTTTGGGTCATTTATTGGCAGACTTGAACTCACCCTGGAAGAAGGCAAAATTGTAAAGGATAGCTATGACCTTATTGAGGTGGATGCAGCAAAGGCAAAGGATGACCCAGAGATGAAAGAGCTGATCGAAAAAGCAGAAGCGGTATTCAAAAAAGATATTCATACCGTAGTGGGGTATAGTACTGTGCCTTTGTACCGATATTTTGTAATTGAGAATACAATAGACACGATGGTGGTAGATGCACTCAACTGGAAATATCCCGGAGTTGATGTTGTGCTTTCCAATGGCTTTCGGTTTTGCCCACCGAGTGCTACCAAAGACCATACGGGCAATTACCCTATTACCCATGGTTATATATATGATATGCTGCCGGTCGATAGTCCCGTAAGATCTGGCAAGGTAAAAGGCAGCATCTTACTCGAATGGCTGGAAAAAGAACTCAACAATGTTTTTGCCAAAGATGCTTCAAAAAGATTTGGTGGCTGGGTGGTGAAATTTAAAGGTATGCAACTTAAGTTTTATGCCTTTGGAGAGATGGGCAAAAGAGTCAAAGAGGTTCAAATCAAGGGTCAGGATCTTGATGCCGAATCTTATTACACAGTTTTGGCATGCGAAAGAGATGGCGATCCGGCTGATGTCATTTGCAGAATTAAGGGCATCACGGAGGCAAAAAATACAGGAGATACTTTGCACCAGGTAATGTTGGAGTATCTGTCAGTAAACTCACCTGTAAGTCCACTGCCACACCACAATGCTGTGGCTCTTGATGCACCGGAAACACTCTTGACACAAGTGAGTGGCGTGCCATATAATTTTCATTGATGAAAAAATTTGAATGATACCACAAATACCAGGTTGGATGAAGTGGATGATAATTGGCTGCTTCATCCCTTTTTCTCAGTTTGTATACGGACAACACCAGGAGGTGAATGATAAGCCGGAGATATGGAAAAATCAGGAAGCCAGCGGAGATACTCAAAAATTAATGGATGTATTCAAACGCGGGCACATTAGCGGACATTTCCGAAGTTTTTTTATGAACACCCAAAATGCAGGAGCTTTGAAAGATGATTATGCTTTGGCCATGGGAGGAGGCTTAAAATTTGAAAGCAAAACCCTTTATGGATTTCAGCTGGGCTTGAGCGGTGTTTACGTTTTTAATGTTGCTTCTTCTGCGCTTTTGCAATCAGATTCTTTGACAGGGCAGAACAATAGGTATGAGCTTGGCTTGTTTGATATTTCTCCGCGCGACAACAATTTGAATGTAAGCAGGTTGGAGGAATTGTACCTTCGGTGGAAAAATGAAAAGCTCAACATTACATTGGGCAAACAACACATCAACACCCCTTTCATCAATTTGCAGGATGGCAGAATGAGACCTACTGCTGTTGATGGCATTTGGGTGGAATGGAAGCCGCGAAACGAATTGAATGTAGTCGGGGGTTATTTATATGGCATGTCCCCACGTTCCACGTCGCGATATTTCAGCATCGAAAATTCTATAGGCCTCTATCCTTCCGGGGTAGACACTGCTGGAAAACCTTCAACTTATAAAGGCAATCTCCAAATCCCCGGTATCGCTTATGCAGGATTGATGGGTAAGATTGGTAAAAGCATAAGATGGCAAAGTTGGCAAATGTGGGTAATGCAACTTTACTATTCTTCCCTTTACCAGTGGGAAGGCAACATTAAAACAAAGGGCAGGAGTCAGTTTTTGTATGCAGCCCAACTGATATATCAGAAACAAGTTGGAGGCGGCAACCAAACCAAAAACTATACATACATAGATTCGGGGGCCTCTTCTCTTGTTTATGGTGGAAAGGTGGGGCTTGGCGGTGCGCATGGAACACTGCATTTAGCATATACACATATTACGGCCATGGGTCGTTACCTTCTACCGAGAGAGTGGGGAAGAGATCCTTTCTTTACTTTTATGGCCCGAGAAAGAAATGAAGGATTTGGGGATTTGCACGCCATGGTGGTTCAATGGTCTGCGCAAACCAAAGTCAAAGGATTAAAATATACTTTGGCATTGGGTTATTTTGATTTGCCTGATGTTAAGAATTTTGCCTTAAACAAATATGGTATGCCATCTTACTGGCAGGGAAACCTGGATGTACGTTATAGCTTTGGTGGCTTCCTCAAGGGTTTGGAAAGCCAGCTTCTCTATCTCCATAAATGGAAAACTGGTGAGGATTATGGCAATCTGAAGTATGTTTACAACAAAGTAGACATGTCTAACTTAAATGTGGTTTTAAATTTCTATTTTTAGGACACTGATAAAAATAATATTATCGTCCTCCTTTTGGATGTGAGTGAGCTGATTTTTAACTTGCTTATTGAAATCGCGGTGGAAAGGAGGATAGGTTGATGAATTGAAATTGCAGAAATGATGTCCACCTTAAAGCTTTCCCTTTTTTGTCTGTTCATGCTAATCTTGCATGGCAATTGGATGTATGCTCAAAACTTGGATATTTCGATCCTGAAAGACATTCATTTAAAACGTAATCACGGATGGGATCCTTTTTTTCGTCACCTTTCAAATTCGGTACTTCCGCTTACGCTGGCCATTCCTATAGGTGTTTACGGCTATGAAAAAGGTATTTCAAATACTGCCGATGCCAAAAGGCGGGGTACAGAGATGTTGGCAGTGGCAATGGCTACCGTGGCATTATCGCAAAGTTTAAAATGGACCCTCAACCGACCAAGGCCTTACGAAAAGTATACCTACCTGCAACCGGTTTACCTCGCTGACGATCCCTCATTTCCTTCTGGTCATACCGCATCTGCCTTTGCACTGGCTACCTCAGCTACACTTATCTGGCCCAAATGGTATGTGGGTATTCCGGCTTATGTGTGGGCAGGTAGCGTAGGATATTCAAGAATGCACCTGGGACTTCATTACCCTTCTGATGTATTGGCAGGTGCTCTGCTAGGCACGGGTACTGCTTTTCTCGGACACTATCTCAATAAAAAATGGTTCCGACCCAAAGTCCAAAAGCAGGAGGTACTGTTTTGAGGTTGCAAATTAAACTACCTAATATCAATGAGATAAGTATTGGGAGGACCTAACCGGAAATTAATCTGAATTTTTTTTTAAATAAGTTGTAAGCATTGAAAAAATCAATTATCTTTGTTAACCAAATGGTTAAACCAAATAGTTGAAATTAATAATTTATATTCATAAAGACCAATAAATCAGGGTTTTGGAAGAAGCTATCAGCACGGAGGAAAAGATCAAAAAGGCAGCAGAAGGCATTTTTTTATTGCGCGGACTGGAAGGAGCCCGGATGCAGGAAATTGCAGATGCCGCTGGAATCAACAAAGCCATGTTGCATTACTATTTTCGAAATAAAGAATCATTGTTTGAAGTTATTCTCAATGAAAAGCTGATAAAAGTATTTGGTGTTTTTCAAATTTGGTTCCAGACAGAGTTGCCATTGGGTCAGCGTTTGCGCCAGTTTGTTCATGCAGAAATTGACATCATCAGTGAGTTTCCCATCCTTCCGCTATTTGTGCTTACCGAGGCGAGAAAAAACCCCGATTTAATACCCCAAAAAATGGGACACCTGCCCATAGCAGGCCTGAGAGCCAGCCTTGAAAAAATGTTTGAAGAAGAATACAGACAAGGCAACATGCGTAAAACAACCATAGAAGAACTACTGGTCAATACGGTGTCCTTGTGTATCTATCCAATAGTGGCGTCGCCTGTATTTCGATTCATCCTCGATTTATCCGATGAGCGTTATCAACAGTTCATAAAAGACAGAAAAGAACTGGTAGCCGATTTAATGATCCGTGAATATCAAATCCAAAATTAAACGATGGTAGAAAAAAAACTAAACTTAAAATTAAACCTGACCGTACTGGTGTTGCTTTTGGTAATATCGGTCAGATCACAAAATCAGTATAGCCTGGATCAGGCAATAAAGGATGCCCGCTCCCATTGCGCAGTGTCGGGTATGTCGGTGTGGATGGACAAAGAACACGAAATTTTAATATCCAATCTTAATAAAAAATGGTTGCCACAGGTCAATCTTTCTGCTCAGGCTAGTTACCAGTCTGAAACTTCCGGTATTGATCTATCTTTTCCCGGGATCAACATACCCCGACTTTCAAAAGACCAATATAAAATCCAGGCCGACATAAGCCAAATGATCTACGATGGGGGCACCAATGCAGCTTTAAAAGCATTACAAAAGGAAAAGTTAAACATGGATCAAAACGGCATAAGGTTGGAAGTTGACGCCATGGTAGAAAACACCATCCTTACCTACTTTACTGTCATGGAAACGGGCATTAGGATTCAGCAGACCGATTTGGCAATCCAAAATTTGGAAGCCGTCATAAAAAAAGCAAATGTTGCGGTGGAATCAGGTGTCATGCTGCGTTCAGAAAGTGACCAATTGCACGCAGAAGCCATCAAGCTGAGAAATCTAAAAGAGGAAATTCAGGGTGCGCACCAGTCAGCATTAGACGTACTTGTTTTGCTTACAGGTAAAGACCAGTTGAGCCCATTGACCAATGTTTCCATATTACCGGACAGTACAATTAATATTTCCGCCAATTTTCTAGCCCAATTGGATTTGCAAAAAAACCTGATATCGCAAAACCTCTCTCTTGAGCAGAAAAACATCGTTCCCAAACTGGCAGCATTCGCACAAACAGGCTATGGCAAACCAGGCTTGAATTTTCTAAAAAACGAATTTGCTCCCTATTACCTGGTTGGTTTGAAACTCACCTGGCAACTATCAGCCTTTTATACCTATCAAAATCAGCAGCAGTTGTCGAAGTTCGCCATGGAAAAAACCGATGTAAGAAAGCAGGACATTTTGCAGAAAAAACAGATGAGGTACCAGCAGTTACTGCGCGATTGGCAAAGGTTAGAAAAATCGGGTCCCAAAGATGCAGAGTTGGTTGAACTACGCAAGCGCATTCTTGCTACTTCTGAGGTTCAGTTGGCCAATGGCACCATAACAGCATCCACCTATCTTACCCGTCTCAACGATGTAACCGAAGCCAGCCTGACCAAAGAAATCAACGAAATTAAAATGAATAAAAACGCATGGTTGATGCAATTAACCATGGGGTGGTTATAATATACTAAAATACTAAAAGCAGAAGAAATGTACCAAGTAAATTTCAAATACTTAGCAACACTCACCTTCTTTCCTTTGTTGTTTGCGATCGGATGCAAAGAGGATGGTACCCAACACGATGCCAGCGGCAGTTTTGAAGCCACAGAAATTGTGGTTTCTGCGGAAGCCATGGGTAGGATATTGCAGATGCCGGCTGAAGAAGGCAGTAAGATTGACAAAGGTGGCCTCATTGCAGTAATTGATTCTATACAATTGCAGCTACAGAAAGAACAGGTTAACGCAAGTATGGAAGCATTGAAACAAAAACAAAATGAAGCGGGCCCGCAACTGGCCGTTATTAAAAAACAAAGCCTGGCTGCTACTAGAGAATGGGAAGCTGCAAAAATTCAACTAGCCACCCTCAAAAATGAGCAGCAACGAATTCACAAGCTCTTCAAAGGAGAAGCTGCCACACTTCAGCAAAAAGACGACATCGATGGCAAAGTTGCCGCTTCCGAAAAACAATTGGAGGCCTTGCACGGCAAGATAGAGGTTTTGCAGGCTCAATACGAAAGTACACAAGCTGCTGTTCGCATTCAAAACAGAGGCATCATCAGCGAAGAAGGCCCCCTTCAAAAAAGAGAAAGCTTATTGGAGGACCAATTAGTACGCACCCGCATTACGGCTCCCATACAGGGAACCATACTTACCACCTACGTGAAAGAGGGAGAATGGGTGAGCCCGGGCAAAGCGGTTTGTAAGCTGGCCAATCTCAGTGAAATGACGCTCAGAGCTTATATTACCGGCAGTCAGTTGCCTGCTGCAAAATTGGGCCAAAAGGTAAACGTATATATCGAAGTCGGAGAAGGCAAAGAAAAGAAATACGAAGGTGTGCTCATCTGGATAGCTGATAAAGCCGAATTTACACCCAAAACCATTCAGACCAAAGATGAGAGAACTCAGCTTGTTTATGCCGTTAAGATCAAAGTGATCAATGATGGCAACATCAAAATGGGAATGTATGGTGAAGCTGACCTCAGTTCCGGCAAATGATTTCGGTATCTCAACTATCCAAATATTATAGCGCCAAACCACCGGTGGTAGCTTTGGACAATATCAACCTTGAAATTGAGGAAGGTGAATTGTTTGGGCTTATCGGACCAGATGGCGCAGGCAAAACGACCTTGTTCAGAATCCTGACTACCTTAATGGTTCCAGACCTTGGAAAAGCTACGGTGATGGGTTGGGACGTGGTAAATGATTACGATAAAATCAGAAAACACATTGGATACATGCCTGGCAGATTTTCATTGTACCAGGATCTGTCAGTGATTGAAAACCTTGAATTTTATGCCACCCTTTTCAACACCACCATTGAAGAAAATTATCACCTGATCAAGCCCATTTATGAGCAGATAGCGCCATTTAAAGACAGGAGAGCGGGGGCTCTTTCAGGGGGAATGAAACAGAAGTTAGCGCTAAGTTGCGCACTGATACACAAACCAAAGGTTTTGTTTTTAGATGAACCTACAACCGGAGTGGATGTGGTTTCGCGCAAGGAGTTTTGGCAAATGCTCGAGGGACTAAAAAAAGAGGGTATCACCATTTTGGTTTCCACACCCTATATGGATGAAGCCAGTATGTGCGATCGCATAGCACTCATCCATGAAGGAAAAATTTTGCAGGTAGCTCCCCCGCATCAGATTGCTGCTTCTTCCAGTGCTAATTTATGGGAAGTTCGTTCAGAAAAAATATACACAGCATTGCAATTGTTGGACGGATACGAGGGCATCCAGGGCGTTTTTCCTTTTGGCGATTGTCTGCATGTACAATTGACAGACCCTACTGTGGATGGTACTTTTATAGCAGCCTGGCTGCAAAGGGCAGGACTCATCGATGCTACCGTGAAACAGATCCAACCGGGCATTGAAGATGTCTTTTTGATGCAGCTTAGTTCATCACAAAAACACCAGGCATCATGACACATTCCTATTCCATCGTTGCAGATAAGCTTACCAAGCGGTTTGGTGATTTCACTGCAGTAGATGCCATTAGCCTTGAAGTAAATAAAGGCGAGATATTTGGTTTTCTAGGGGCCAATGGAGCCGGTAAAACTACGGCCATGCGCATGTTTACCGGCTTGAGTCTTCCTACTTCCGGCAAAGCCTCCGTTGCGGGTTTCGATGTGTACCTTGAAAACGAAAAGATAAAGCGCAACATTGGTTATATGAGCCAGAAATTTTCATTGTACCAGGATTTGACCGTTATGGAGAATATCGAATTTTATGGCGGCATCTATGGCGTTTACGGACCACGGCTCAAAAAAGTATCTGACGAAATGTTGAGCCAGCTGGGCATGATGGGTGAAAAAAAGACAAGGGTGGGAGAACTGCCTTTGGGATGGAAACAGAAATTGGCATTTTCGCTTTCTATAATACATGAACCAGGTATTGTTTTTCTGGATGAACCCACCGGAGGCGTAGATCCCCTTACCCGCCGCCAGTTCTGGACACTTATCTATGAAGCCGCAGAAAGGGGAATCACAGTCTTTGTGACTACACACTATATGGATGAAGCCGAATATTGTAATCGCATTGCCATTATGGTAGATGGTAAAATTGAAGCCATGGGCAAACCTTCAGCTTTAAAACTTGAGCACGCCACCGATTCTATGGACGATATGTTTTACAGACTGGCCCGCAAAGCCAAAAGAAGCGATATGGTATGAGTACATTTAAGTCATTTGTAAAAAAAGAGGTTAGGCACATCCTGCGTGATAGAAAGACGTTGCTGGTTTTATTGGGCATGCCCATAGTGCAGATAATTTTATTTGGGTTTGCCTTAAGCAATGAAGTAAAAAATACAGTTATTTACGTGGCCGATCTAGCGCATGATGAGATGTCTGCTTCCCTTATACAGCAGATAGATGCCAGTAAATATTTTGATGTAGGTGGTGTGATTACACAAACTTCTGAAGCTGATGCCCTCTTGCGTACAGGCAAGGCAAAGGTAGTAATGGTGGTACCCACCCGCTTTTCAGAGGATCTGCAGCACCAGAAAGAAGTGACCCTACAGCTATTGACAGATGGCACCAATCCCAACCTTGCCTCTACCGTCAATACCTACTTGTCAATCATTGTCAGGGATTTTAGAAACCGGACGTTGGGTGATCTCAAGCTGCCCATGGCGCTAAAGGTAGAGCCCAGAATGTTGTACAACCCACAACTCAAGGGAGAATATACTTTCGTGCCGGGCGTGATAGCCATGGTCTTGATGATCATTTGTGTACTCATGACATCGGTGTCAATCGTCAAAGAAAAAGAATTGGGCAATATGGAACTTGTGTTGGTTTCACCCACACGACCGCACATTGTCATTTTGTCTAAAGCCATACCTTATTTTGTACTGGGCTTAATCTTAGTTACGGTTATCTTGCTTATGAGTCGGTTTTTGCTCCACATTCCAATTAGGGGTAATTTGTTATTGCTTTATGGTGTGTCAGCACTCTTTATCATAACAGCTCTTTCACTGGGACTGGTTATTTCAACCATCACCAATTCTCAGCAGGTAGCCATGTTGATTTCACTGATGGGTATGATGCTGCCCACCATTATGTTTGGGGGCTTTATGTTTCCTATTGAAAACATGCCATTGCCCATGCAGGTCATTTCCAACATCATTCCGGCAAAATGGTTTTATTATGCCATCAATGACATTATGATCAAGGGCCAGGGTTTTGCTGCCGTGCGTTTTGATGTACTTATATTGTTCGGATTTACTTTGTTGTTTTTGTTTATTAGTTATAAAAAATTTAACATCAGGCTGTCATGAAAAATATATGGTTTTTGGTGGTGAAGGAATTCAGGCAAACATTCAGGGACCCGGCCATTCTCAGGATGATTTTTATTATGCCGGCCCTGCAATTGCTGATTCTGCCCTTTGCTGCTGATTATGAAGTGAAAAATATTGACATCGCCATTGTAGATTATGACCGTTCTGCAGAATCGGCCAGGTTGGCAAATAAGTTGGCACACTCAGGCTATTTTCATTTGATTGGGCACGCCCGGTCCAATGCAGAAGCCATGCAGTGGGTAGGAGATGACAAGGCAGATATGTTTGTAGAAATCCCACTTGGCTTTGCCAAAAACTGGGTAAAAATGGATGAAGCATCACTGGCACTGGTTGTCAATGCTGTCAATGGCACCAAAGGCAATCTGGGTGCAGCTTATGCGGCATCAATATTTTCAGAATACAATGATGAAATCAGACAGGAATGGATTCAGATGCCTAGGATTTCTCCTTTTCCGTTAATCAGGGTTACCAACAGCAATCGATACAACCGATTGGCCAATTACCAGCATTTTATGGTTCCGGGCATCCTTGCGGTATTGCTAACCATGGTTGGAGGCTTTTTATCGGCGCTCAACATTGTCAGGGAAAAAGAAATTGGCACGATCGAACAGATCAATGTTTCGCCCATTCGTAAATATGAGTTTGTTGCGGGTAAGTTGATTCCTTTTTGGGTGATGGGTTATGTCATCCTTACCATCGGTTTGGTGATTAGTTTTTTGATTCATGGCATCGTTCCAGGATCCAATTTATGGGTCTTATATTTATTTTCAGGTGTTTATCTCATTGCCATCCTGGGGTTTGGACTTTTGATATCCAATTTCACCAATACACAGCAGCAAGCCATGATGATTGCATTTTTCTTTATGCTGATATTTATTTTGTTGAGTGGCTTGTATACCCAGATTGAGAGTATGCCGCCCTGGGCACAGACACTAGCCTGGATCAATCCGGTAACCTACATGGTAGATGCCATGCGAATGATATTGTTAAAGGGAGCTGTATTATCTGACCTGACCCTACACTTTAAAAACATCTTTATTGGGGGGCTGGTTTTGAATGCCCTTGCAATATGGAGTTATAGAAAACGATCCTGACAACCGGGATTTCATCCATTTTTGGAAATGGGGGTTAGCACGTAAGGCAAAGAACAGTTGCCTGCAAAAGGCGTCATGATGTGCATCATGGGTGCAAGTGGGGGGTAAAAATGTCCTTCGAAAGTGTTGTATTTGCTTATAAATCAGCCGATAAAAAATAGAAATAACGTTAATATCAAAATAAAATTTGCCGGAGGGGGTGCGAATAATAATTGCCAAAAGGCCGTTTTTTTTCTCAAAAAATAAGAAAAATAAAAATATTTAAAAAACTATTTTGTGGTAACTGAAAATGTATTATTTTTGCATCGCTTTTTGCGGCAGGTAAAAAGAAGATTTGTATTTATTGAATATCCGGAGTTACCGTCTTATTAAAAAATAATGCCAGTGTAGCTCAGTTGGCCAGAGCAGCTGATTTGTAATCAGCTGGTCGGGGGTTCGAATCCCTCCACTGGCTCCATTAGTATGGAGACATACGATGAGGAAAACTCCGGAAGTTTTTATCGCAGGGGGTGCGCCGGAGTAGGAGAGCCGGGCCAGACTGTAAATCTGGTGTCTCTGACTGAGTAGGTTCGAATCCCACCACCCCCACGAAAAAAGCAAAAATAGGCGGGAGTAGCTCAGTTGGTAGAGCATCAGCCTTCCAAGCTGAGGGTCGCGGGTTCGAGTCTCGTCTCCCGCTCTATAAAAAAAAGGTGACACTTTTTTTATCGCCGATGTAGCTCAGGGGTAGAGCACTTCCATGGTAAGGAAGGGGTCATGGGTTCAATTCCCATCATTGGCTCAATGGAATTACACATTCATTAACATATTTAAATTACTGAAAAATTTCAAGCAATGGCTAAAGGAACATTTGACAGGTCGAAACCACACGTAAACATAGGTACCATTGGTCACGTTGACCACGGAAAAACGACCCTTACAGCTGCAATCACATACGTTTTGGCAGAAGCTGGACTTGCAGAGAAAAAAGATTATGACTCTATCGATGCGGCTCCTGAAGAAAAAGAAAGGGGTATCACCATCAACACGGCTCACGTAGAGTACCAAACTGCCAACAGACACTACGCACACGTTGACTGTCCGGGTCACGCCGACTATGTGAAGAACATGGTAACGGGAGCAGCACAGATGGATGGTGCCATCCTTGTGGTAGCAGCTACTGACGGTCCAATGCCTCAAACAAGGGAGCACATCCTTTTGGCAAGACAGGTTGGGGTTCCAAAAATCGTTGTTTTCATGAATAAAGTTGACCTCGTTGACGATCCAGAAATGTTGGAACTCGTTGAAATGGAGGTTAGAGAATTGTTGGACACTTACGGCTTTGGTGGCGACGACGCTCCAATCATCAAAGGTTCTGCAATCAAAGCTTTGGAGGGAACTCCTGAAGGCAAAAAAGCAATCGAAGACTTGATGGCAGCTGTGGATTCACACATCCCGGAACCAACACGTGAAGTTGACAAACCATTCCTGATGCCTATCGAAGACGTATTCTCTATCACTGGTAGGGGTACAGTTGCCACTGGTAGAATCGAAAGAGGAGTTATCAACGTTGGTGATCCTGTTGAAATCATCGGTATGATGAAACCAGGAGAAAAACCATTGACTTCAACTGTAACCGGAGTAGAGATGTTTAGAAAACTTCTCGACAGAGGTGAGGCTGGTGACAACGCAGGTATCCTTCTTCGTGGTATCGACAAAGAGGCGATCAGAAGAGGTATGGTTATTTGTAAGCCGGGTTCAGTACAACCACACATGAAGTTTAAGTGCGAGGTATACGTTCTTTCAAAAGAAGAAGGTGGACGTCACACTCCATTCTTCAACGGCTACCGTCCTCAGTTCTACTTTAGAACTACTGACGTAACCGGTGATGTTAAACTTCCAGAAAACGTAGAAATGGTAATGCCAGGTGACAACATCTCAATCGAGGTGACACTGGTGAGCCCAATCGCGATGGAGAAAGGTCTTCGTTTCGCGATCCGTGAAGGTGGTAGAACAGTAGGTGCCGGTCAGGTTACTGAAATTATACAATAAGCATTCGGTAAAATATGTTTGAAAGAGATTTAAGCACCTAAAAGGTGCTTAATTCTCTTTTTTAGTATATACGAATTTCACATTCAAAAACTTATTAAAGTATAAGTTTCGAATATTGAAGGAGTTAAAGAGGAGAAATCCTTATTGATCACTTAGGGAAGTAGTTCAATTGGTAGAGCAGCGGTCTCCAAAACCGCAAGTTGCAGGTTCGAGTCCTGTCTTCCCTGCCAATCCCTGCGAAGGGTAAAAATCAATTGTAATGGATAATATCAGATTGTACATTAAAGAAAGTATTCACGAGTTGCTCAACAACGTGACTTGGCCAACGTGGGGAGAATTGATTTCCCATACCAGAATCGTTTTGATAGCAACCGTAATTTTTGCGCTGGTGACCTTCCTTATGGATACCATATCAAACCAGGCACTTTCTCTTATTTATGGCTTGGGATCATGAGTGAAACTACAGCGAGGTGGTACTCCCTGAGGGTGATCAGCGGAAAAGAAAAGAAGATCAAAGAAAAAATTGATCTTGAAGTTTCCAGGAACGAATGGACAGACATCGTTCTTCAGGTCATCGTTCCTATTGAGAAGGTATATAAAATGCGCAATGGTAAAAAACAAACCATTGAGCGCAACATCCTTCCGGGATACATCCTGGTTGAAGCCATCCCTGAAAAATTTTCAGGCGAGATCATCAATGCGATCTCAAACCTTACGAATGTTATCCATTTCCTGGGAAAGACCAATCCAATACCTATGACGCAGCAGGAGGCAAACCGAATGCTGGGCAAGGCAGACGAATCACAGTTGGGTGGTGAAGCCATGTTGGATCCATTCCTGGTAAATGAAACCGTGAAAATCATCGACGGTCCTTTCAAGGATTTTGTAGGTGATATCAAAGAAGTGAACGAAGAGAAAAAGAAGCTCAAGGTCATCGTAAAGATCTTTGGCCGGGGCACAGAGGTAGAACTCAATTTTGGACAAGTAGAAAAACAGGCGTAATTCGATACCGGCTTTAAATGCTTCCACGGATAGAAAAACGCCCAATATAATTTGATCGATACAAAAAATTTAAAATGGCAAAAGAAATTGAAACGTTTGTAAAGTTGCAGGTTAAAGGAGGTGCTGCCAATCCGGCTCCACCAGTAGGTCCTGCACTCGGTTCCAAAGGTGTCAATATCATGGAATTCTGCAAGAGATTCAACGCTGCAACCCAGGACATTCCGGGTAAGCTTGTTCCTGTGCTGATTACCGTGTACAAAGACAAGTCATTCGACTTTGTTATCAAGACACCGGCTGCCGCCATTCAATTGTTGGAAGCAACCAAGCTAAAATCTGGCTCCGCTCAGTCTAACCGTAACAAGGTGGGATCTGTAACATGGGATCAGGTGAAAGCGATTGCTGAAAACAAAATGCCTGACCTCAATGCGTTTACGCTGGAGTCAGCCATGAGCATGGTAGCAGGAACAGCAAGATCTATGGGTATTACCGTTACCGGTACACCACCCTGGAGCAACGAAAATTAATATTTTTTAACCGGTAGGGAGTCTCGTCATTGTACGAGGCGATATTACCTCAAAACTTATCATAATGGCTAATCTTACAAAAAAGAGAAAAGCAGTCGAGGGTAAGGTTGATTCCAACAAACTTTATGCCCTTGCCGACTCTGTAGCCCTGGTAAAAGAAGTAAACACCGCAAAATTTGATGCATCAGTTGACCTGCACATCAGATTGGGTGTTGACCCTCGTAAAGCAGACCAGGCCATCAGAGGTACCGTAACCCTTCCTCACGGTACAGGTAAAACCAAAAGAGTATTGGTACTTTGTAACCCCGATAAGGAAGCAGAGGCCAAAAACGCGGGTGCCGATCACGTAGGTTTGGATGATTATATCAACCAGATCAAAGGCGGTTGGACCGATGTAGACGTTATCATCGCTACACCAGATGTAATGGCAAAAGTAGGTCAGGTGGGTAGGATTCTGGGTCCAAGAAACCTGATGCCAAACCCCAAAACGGGTACCGTTACTTTAGACGTTGCTTCTGCAGTAGAAGATGTGAAAAAAGGAAAGATTTCTTTCAGGGTGGACAAGTATGGTATCATCCACACCACAATTGGAAGGGTTTCATTCAGCAAAGAAAAATTGGCAGACAACGCAAAAGAATTGTTGTCTACACTTGAGAGAATGAAACCAAGTACTGCCAAAGGTACTTATATGAAATCCATCAGTGTGGCTTCTACCATGAGTCCTGGGATCAAAGTAGATCCAAAAACCATTCATTAATCATCAAAAATCTATTCAAAATGAAGAAAGGAGATAAGGCCTTAATGATAGATGAGCTGAAGGAAAAATTTGCTAACAACCCATTTTTTTATATCACTGACTCATCTGCACTTACTGTTGAGGCCATCAATAAATTCAGAAGAATTTGTTTTGAGAAAGGCATCGAAGTACATGTGGTTAAAAATACCCTCGCCAAAAAGGCTATGGAGCCTAATGCTGAGGAAAAGAACTATGTAGCCATCTACGATGCGCTTCACGGTCCTACAACCTTGTTATTCTGTGAGACAGCCAACCTGCCTGCAAAAGTCATTAAAGAATTCAGAAAGACCAATGCAAAGCCTACGTTGAAAGCGGCTTACATCGATAGCGGAGTATTTATCGGAGACGACCAACTGGATGCACTGGCTGCACTCAAGTCCAAAAACGAACTCATCGGAGAAATCGTTGGCTTGTTGCAATCACCTGCTAAAAATGTTATTTCTGCCCTTAAATCAGGTGGAAATACCATTGCTGGCCTGGTCAAAGCCCTCGAAGAAAGGGCAAACTAATTTTGGCTTCCAAGACAACGCCATAATAATTAATTCATTATTGTTAAAAATTTAAAACTCAGAAAAATGGCTGATTTAAAAGCATTTGCAGAGCAACTTGTAAACTTGACAGTTAAAGAAGTTAACGAACTTGCTCAAATTTTGAAAGACGAATACGGTATCGAACCAGCTGCTGCTGCTGTTGCCATCGCTGCTCCTGCCGGAGGAGGTGGAGAAGCTGCTGCTGCTGCTGAAAAAACTGAATTCGACGTAGTTTTGGCTTCAGGCGGAGCCAACAAACTTGCGGTTGTTAAAGAGGTGAAGAACTTGTTGAACCTGGGCTTGAAAGAAGCCAAAGACATGGTTGACGGAGCTCCATCTACTTTGAAGACCGGTGTGCCTAAAGCTGAAGCAGAACAAATCAAAACTGTTCTTACAGAAGCAGGTGCAACTGTAGAATTGAAGTAATTCTGTATGAGAGACTTAGTCTCTAAGTCTTACAAATAAATGGAACGGCTTGGTCTCCTCACGCAGGAGACTAAGCCCGTTGCCATTTATACTTTTGTGGAAAATTCAGAACATCGGACACTTTCCGGTGTTTCAATCAAATAAAGATTTTAGGATGGCATCAACAATCAACGGAACAAAAGAAAGAGTAAACTTCGGTAAAATTAAACTGCCGTCGTACTATCCCGACCTTCTTGAGATCCAGCTCAAATCCTTTCAGGAGTTTTTCCAGCTGGAAACTACCCCTGAAAACAGGAACAGCGAAGGTCTTTACAGGGTGTTTCAGGAAAACTTCCCCATTACAGACACCCGAAACATTTTCGTACTCGAGTTTTTAGACTACTTTATTGACCCTCCCCGCTACACCATAGATGAGTGTGTGCAAAGAGGACTAACCTACAGTGTTCCACTCAAAGCAAAGCTCCGACTTTCTTGTAATGACGAAGAACACGTGGATTTCCAAACCATCGTACAAGATGTATTCCTGGGCAACATCCCTTACATGACGCCTAAAGGAACTTTTGTTATCAATGGTGCCGAAAGGGTAGTGGTCTCTCAACTACACCGCTCTCCAGGTGTATTTTTCAGCCAGACATTCCACCCCAATGGTACAGCCATCTACTCTGCCAGGGTGATCCCTTTCAAAGGGGCCTGGATGGAATTTGCTACCGATATCAACTCGGTAATGTACGCCTACATCGACAGAAAGAAAAAATTCCCCGTAA
This sequence comes from uncultured Bacteroidota bacterium, assembly GCA_937870795.1. Lineage (GTDB taxonomy): Bacteria > Bacteroidota > Bacteroidia > Chitinophagales > Saprospiraceae > JADKBO01. Next base: position 59,791 of record CALMWS010000078.1, read on the forward strand.
CAACCCTGCTCAGAGCCATTGGGTTTGACTCGGATAAAGATATACTCAACATCTTTGACCTTGCGGAAGAAATCAAGGTGACTGAAAAGTCCCTTAAAAAAGCCATCGGTCGTAAACTGGCCGCCAGGGTTCTCCGCAAATGGATCGAAGACTTCGTAGACGAAGATACAGGTGAGGTGGTTACCATCGAGCGTAACGAAATCATCCTCGAAAGGGATGTGGTGCTCGATGAAGAAAACATCAATCTCATCAGTGACATCGATGCTGATACCATCATCTTACAGAAAGAAGATCTGGATGTGGATTACAGCATTATCTACAACACGCTACAAAAAGACCCTTCAAGCTCTGAAGTTGAAGCGGTTACCCAGATCTATCGCCAGTTGAGGGGTACAGATCCCCCCGATGAAGAAACAGCAAGGGGCATCATCGACAAGTTGTTCTTCTCAGACAAGAGGTACAACCTTGGTGAGGTAGGTCGTTATAAGATCAATAAAAAATTGAAGCTGGATATCGATATGGAAACTTTGGTATTGACCAAAGAAGACATCATATCCATCGTTAAATTCCTGGTGGCACTAGTGAACCAGAAGGCTGAACTGGACGATATCGATCACCTAAGCAATCGTAGGGTGAGAACGGTAGGAGAACAACTCTACGCACAGTTTGGCGTGGGTTTGGCCAGAATGGCTCGTACCATCAGAGAACGTATGAACGTGCGTGACAACGAGGTATTTACACCTGTAGATTTGATAAATGCAAGAACATTATCTTCTGTTATCAACTCATTTTTTGGTACCAGCCAGTTGTCTCAATTCCTCGATCAGACCAACCCATTGTCTGAGATCACCCACAAACGTAGGATTTCGGCACTCGGTCCCGGTGGTCTTTCCAGAGAAAGAGCGGGCTTCGAGGTAAGGGACGTTCACTATTCTCACTACGGTCGTCTTTGTACCATTGAGACACCGGAAGGTCCAAACATCGGTCTGATTTCAACCCTTTGCGTGCACGCGAAGGTCAATAAAATGGGCTTCCTTGAAACGCCGTACCGTAAAGTAAACAGTGGTATCGTTAGCCTCAATGCACACGCAGAATACCTTTCTGCTGAAAGTGAAGATCACATGAAGATCGCTCAGGCCAACGCACCTGTAAACGAAAAGGGAGCTTTCATAGATGATAAAATCAAGGGTAGAGAACAAGGGGAATTCCCCATCTTTACACCAGAGGAAGTGGATTACATCGATATCGCACCCAACCAGATCGTTGGGGTTTCGGCATCACTCATTCCTTTCCTCGAAAACGACGATGCCAACCGTGCCCTCATGGGATCAAACATGCAACGTCAGGCCGTTCCACTCATTCGACCAAAGGCTCCAATTGTGGGTACTGGTATCGAAGCCAAAGTGGCTGCCGACAGTAACATGTTGATCAACGCAGAAGGCGATGGTATTGTAGAATATGTAGATTCAACCAAGATCATCATCAAATACGACAGAACCGATGCAGAAAGGCTGGTTTCATTTGAAGATGATGCGGTTACCTATAGCCTTACCAAGTTTACAAGAACCAACCAGGGTACCTGTATCAACCTGAAACCCATTGTCAGAAAAGGCGACAGGGTAAACAGAGGTAGTTTGCTTTGTGAAGGTTATGCCACTGAAAACGGCGAATTGGCACTGGGACAAAACCTGAAAGTGGCTTTCATGCCTTGGAAAGGTTACAACTTTGAAGATGCCATCGTATTGTCGGAAAGGGTAGTAAAGGAAGATATCTTTACATCCATCCACATTGAGAGCTTTGAACTGGACATTCGCGACACCAAATTGGGTGAAGAGGAATTGACATGTGACATTCCAAACGTAAGTGAAGAAGCCACCAAAGACCTTGATGAAAACGGTATCATCCGTCTTGGTGCCTGGGTTTCTGAAGGAGACATCCTCATTGGTAAAATCACGCCTAAAGGGGAAACAGATCCAACACCTGAAGAAAAACTTTTGCGCGCCATCTTTGGTGACAAAGCCGGTGACGTGAAAGATGCATCTCTTAAAACGCCACCTTCCATCCAGGGTGTGGTGATTGACAAACAGTTGTTTGCCAGAGCTAAAAAGGATAAGTTCCAAAAGGTTCAGGAAAAAGAATTGCTTACTAAGCTCGATGATGATCACGCAGTAGAAGTAAACAAACTTAAGACCTTGTTGATTGACAAACTCATGACTTTGTTGGGATCAAAGGTATCTGAGGGTGTGTACAGCATATACAAAGAAGAATTGATTTCAAAAGGCACCAAGTTTTCACCCAAGGTTCTGAAGGAGATCGACTATACAACAGTAGATTACTCCAATTGGACCAAAGAAAAGGAAACAAATGAAATGGTGGCGAGGTTGCTCCACAACTTCAACATCAAACTCAATGGTGAATTGGGTAGATACAAAAGAGAAAAATACAACATTTCAATTGGTGACGAATTACCAGCAGGTGTATTGAAGCTGGCTAAAGTTTACCTCGCTAAAAAACGTAAGTTGAAAGTAGGGGATAAACTCGCCGGAAGACACGGTAACAAAGGAATTGTATCAAGAATCGTAAGGGAAGAAGATATGCCTTTCCTGGAAGACGGAACACCGGTTGACATTGTATTGAACCCACTCGGGGTACCTTCAAGGATGAACCTGGGTCAGATATTTGAAACCGTTTTGGGTTGGGCTGGCAAAAACCTAGGTTTGAGGTTCGCCACTCCGATCTTTGATGGAGCAAGTGTACATGAGATCGATGACTATGTGAAAAAGGCCAACCTGCCATCACTTGGTCAAACCTATCTGTATGACGGTGAAACTGGCGACAGATTCCACCAGCAGGCTACGGTAGGTGTTATTTACATGTTGAAACTTTCTCACATGGTTGATGATAAAATGCACGCGCGTTCTATCGGTCCATACTCACTCATTACACAACAGCCGTTGGGTGGTAAGGCACAGTTTGGGGGTCAGCGTTTTGGTGAGATGGAGGTATGGGCACTCGAAGCATTCGGTGCATCCAACATCCTCAGAGAATTGCTTACCATCAAGTCGGATGATATCATCGGTCGTGCCAAGGCATACGAAGCCATCGTCAAAGGTGAGAATTTACCGGAACCAAACATCCCGGAATCATTCAATGTATTGGTACATGAATTGAGAGGTTTGGCACTTGATATTAAATTTGAATAATCTAAAAAAACATACCTGCAAATGGCATTAAAAAAAGTTGCAAAGGTTGGTAAGGCTTTCGATTCAATTACAATCAGCCTCTCGTCTCCTGATGAAATCCTGGAGCGTTCAAGAGGTGAGGTATTGAAGCCGGAAACCATCAACTACAGGTCATATAAACCAGAAAGAGATGGTCTCTTCTGCGAGAGAATCTTTGGTCCGGTAAAAGATTACGAATGTTATTGTGGAAAATATAAGAGGATCCGATACAAAGGCATTGTGTGCGATCGCTGCGGTGTAGAAGTAACGGAGAAGAAAGTCAGAAGGGAGCGCATGGGCCACATCAAGCTGGTGGTTCCTGTGGTGCACATCTGGTTTTTTAAGTCTCTTCCCAACAAGATTGGCTACCT
>CALMWS010000079.1 GCA_937870795.1 uncultured Bacteroidota bacterium
TCTGACAACAGAGGGAAGTCGGTTGCCTGAGTAACCGGAGTTTTCAAAGATGGAGCAACTGCCCAGAAATTGTTGTTGGTTTGTGGATCTGCATAAGACTCATTTACCAAAAATACATCATCAATACCCCAGAAGTAATAGTTGGCATCAATCAGGAATTGAATTCTCAACTGGGTAATGTCTGAAGGAACTCCACAAAGTCCTACTCTAACCACCTGATTGTAAACAAATGCGTCATTTGAGAATACATCATTGTTGATGGCAAAAGTATCAGGCCATGTCAAGCCATTGTCATAACTGGTAACAACATAGTAGCCTGAGTTAAATTCTCTGATGGCCTGGTTGAACTGAAGTGACAACGCAGAAATATTTACACCACTCAAGTCAATATTGGGTGAAATGATGGCACTGGTACAAACTGCCTGGCAGTCACCACTCACATCCAATGCGTTGCTGTTGATAGAAACAGCACCATTACAGATGGTTGGTGTATTCATGTTACATGGATTGGGAGAGAAAGAAGCAATACAATCTCCGTCTGCATTCCAAATCCAGCCTTTTCCTTCTTCAGTAGTGATGGTCCAGTCATTCAAGCCTTCGTTGAAGTCACCTTGTCCTTGAACTTGACCCCAAATAGCATTTGCAGGAGGTACAGGCTCACACTGTCTTACCACAATGTTACCATTAACGGCACCTGCTCCCAAAGCAACTTTGATCTTGTCGCAATCAGGTTTTTCCATAAGGAAAGATTTGATGGTGATGTCTCCCGGATCATCGCCTCCCGGATTGATTGGATCTCTGTCGTCATTACAAATGATTACAGCTACAGATCCTGCCAATTGGGCATTTTTTACTTTGTCAACAAAGTTACAAGTACCTCTGTCAACAAATGTAATAGAACCTGTTTGGTCGTTTGTCAATGTGCTACATCCCAACAATGGGTCTGCAACTTTAATGCCTTTGTCCAGGATTTCATCGCTGTCTTGTGGTCCAAAAGCAGATCTGTACAAAGTGTACGTTCCTGCTGCTCCTGCCGGAGAAGCGATTTTAAACACCATCACGTCCTGCGCATTGAGCGCTATACCCATGATCGTCAGGGCAAACGTGAAGGCAAGCTTGTTGAAAATTGTAAAGCTTTTCATCATAATAGAAGTTTTAAAATTGATGTAAAATATCGTTTAAGAATGCCAAAAATACTGCTTTTATACTTAACGAATATGTCTTTTTAAACACTAAAATGCCTTTTTTTCTCCACAAATCACCTGAATCATAAGGCGAAAATATTTTCTTTTCTTTTTTTCGATTTCACAGTATAATATGCCTGTAAAGCCTTAATTTTACACGCTTTCAGCAAATAATATTTTATGGAAGCCAGGATCCAAAATGCACTCATCTCCGTTTTTGACAAATCGGGTTTAGAACCCATCATCCACCAACTCAGCAGTCTGGGCATCAAAATGTACTCCACCGGGGGTACTGCCGATTTCATCACAGGCCTGGGTGTAGAAGTATTTCAGGTTGAGGACCTTACAGGCTATCCTTCCATCCTCGACGGTCGGGTAAAAACCCTCCATCCCAAGGTTTTTGGTGGCATCCTGGCTAGGAGAGAAGAAGGCCACCTGGCCCAACTATCCGAATTTGACATTCCTGCCATCGACCTCGTCATTGTGGATCTTTATCCATTTGAAAAAACAGTGGCTTCAACTTCTGATGAATCCACCATCATTGAGAAAATCGACATCGGCGGTATTTCTCTCATTCGTGCGGCCGCTAAAAATTATAAAGATGTAGTTATCGTACCTTCACAGGCACAATACCAAAGCCTTTTACACTTGCTTACTACACAAGGGGGCATCACCCAGCTCGAACAACGAAGAAGCCTGGCTGCTGCCGCCTTTGAAGTGAGTTCTCATTATGACTCGGCCATTTATCAGTATTTTGCACAGCTGACCGATCACAGCCCTGCCATAAAACTTAGTGTGAGTCCCGGTCAACCTTTGCGATATGGAGAAAATCCGCACCAAAAAGCCACATTTTATGGTAACCTCGAAGAAATTTTTGGGTTTTTAGGGGGTAAAGAACTGTCTTACAACAACCTTGTTGATGTGGATGCTGCCATGGCTCTCATGGCCGAATTTCAGGGTGCCAAACCTACTTTTGCCATCATCAAACATACCAATGCTTGTGGAGTGGCCAGTCGCAATACGGTACTTGATGCATGGAATGCTGCCCTCGCCGCTGACCCCGTTTCTGCTTTTGGTGGCATCTTTATCACCAATACCGAAGTGGACGAAGCCACTGCCAAAGAGGTGGATAAGCTGTTTTATGAAATCCTGATTGCACCCTCTTATTCTCCCGCTGCGCTGGAAGTGCTGCTGGAAAAGAAAAAAAGAATCATCCTGCAACTCAAAGCATACCCCAAAGTACACCACAGTGTTAAATCACTGCTCAATGGCGTCATACAGCAAGACCATGATTTGCACAGGCACGATGCTGGAGCCTGGAAGGTGGTGACCAAAATAGCCCCAACCGAAGACCAGATGCTGGACCTGTATTTTGCCAATCAGTGTGTAAAACACCTTAAATCCAATACCATTGTATTGGTAAAAGATGGCCAACTCATAGGCATGGGCTGTGGTCAGACATCAAGGGTTGATGCCTGTCACCATGCCATCGACAAGGCCCGCAAATTTGGCTTTGATGTGAGTGGCTCCGTCATGGCTTCCGATGCTTTTTTCCCATTTCCCGATTGTGTGGCCATTGCCCATGAAGCAGGCATCCATGCTGTGGTCCAGCCGGGGGGTTCGATCAAAGATCAGCTGAGCATCGATTATTGTGATGAACACCAAATGGCCATGGTGGTCACAGGCATAAGACATTTCAGACACTAAGCCAACAGCGTGCAACTGTGCATCGACATTGGCAATTCGCGCGTTAAATCAGCTGTTTTTGATGGGCATGAATTGGTTGTATTGGAACGCCACCCTTCATTTTTGCCTTCATTGCATGAAAACTGGATTTTACAATACAACATTGTAGATATCATATTATCGTCTACCCGGGCCGATGTGCCTGAAATTTCCACTTTTTTACAGGGCCATCCCCAATGCCTTGTACTGGACCATGCAACACCTCTGCCCATTGCCCTTGCTTACCAGACGCCTCAAACTTTGGGCAAAGACCGACTTGCCGCAGCCGTAGCCTGCCATGATATGTTTCCGGGTGAGGCCGTAGTATTTATTGATGCCGGTACTTGCATAACCACCAACCTCATCGATGCCCAGGGTTGTTTTTTGGGTGGCAACATCTCCCCGGGCATCAACATGCGTTTGAAGGCCATGCACCAATTTACGGGGAAACTTCCTTTGGTAGAACCGGTTTATCACGATGAGCTGTTGGGCTATAATACAACCACTGCATTACAAAATGGAGCGGTGAGGGGCGCGATTTATGAAATTGTTTCGTTTTTGGAAGAGAGCCGGAAAAATTTCCCGGATGCCCGCATTGTTTTAACCGGAGGTGACGCAATAATATTTGCTAAACACCTAAAAATTAAGATATTTGCAAACCCAAATTTGGTTTTATTGGGTTTAAATAAAATTTTAAGGTTTAATGCGGCTACAATGCATTAATCTTTAGACGATAACATAATGAAGAAATTTTTCATATTATTTGGTTTGCTGCCGCTGTCTCTTTTTGCTCAAAAGGTAGAAAACGACCCGTATTCAAAATATGGGCTGGGAGACTTTGCCGATCAGGAAATTTCTGCCTACCGGAGCATGGGCCACCTCAGCATTGCCAACGTTGATAGATTTCACATCAATTTGCTGAATCCGGCTTCTGTGGCCCTGCTGGGCACCTCCGCTTACGAGGTAGGGGCCAATGCTAAAAATGCCACTTTTAAGGAAGGTAGCAATCAGGCCAACAACTGGTCGGGCAATCTGGATTACATTGCC
>CALMWS010000080.1 GCA_937870795.1 uncultured Bacteroidota bacterium
AGTGCATATAAAAATTTAGCGGTAAATTAGGGGTGTGGTTGGTCGGATGCTTACGCTAAATCATCTGGATTTATGCTTCTTTCTATGGGAAAAGCCACAATGGGGCAAGGTGATATCTAATCTAAAATAAATTCAATTGGAATGGATCAAAATATTTTTGGGAAATTCCGTTATTGAAATTTCAATTGGGATAAATTGCAATTCGTCCCAACCAATAACAAAAAATCATTCGTTTAGGAAGAAGGTTGGGGATTAATTTCCATTAGCAAAATTTATTTTAAAAATTGGGTGGAGACGCATGATCATGCGTCTCTGCGGCTGTTTCAAAATAAATCCAGGGATAGGATTGATGGGGAATCATTTTTTTTAATTATATTTATTGACCCTCCAAAAATTTTAAAAGGTATTGGAATAAATGGATATGAAAAAAGATTGTTGAACCTTATTTATTCCTTTTGCCCAATTGTGCAGGCTGAATTCACCTTTACGTATTGACCTATGAGCGCAGCGTGAATTGCCAAAATCAACTCACCACCTTCACCTCCCTCAACGGATACGGAATATCAATGCTATTGGATCTGAAATCCAGGAGGATTCTTTTGCGGAGGTCGGAGAGGACTTTTTCGATGAAAAAGAGTTCGTCGGAATAAATGACGAGTTTGAGGGAGATGGAGTATTCGCCCAGAGAGGTGACCTGGACGGAAGGCCTGGGGTTGGCTACGATGTCGGGTAGAGAGGTGGCTGCGTTGAGGAGGATGCGTTCTACTTTTTCGATGTCTTCTTTGTAGCCTACCTGTACGTCGATGGCGAAGCGGGCAGGGCTTTCGTTGTGGCTCCAGTTGGTGACATTGTTGCCTACCAGCTTGGAATTGGGTACGATGATAAAGACAAGATCGCGGGTTTTGATCTCGGTGGTGCGCAGTTTGATATTTCTCACCACCCCTACCATGCCATCGATCACTACGATATCACCAACAGCTATGTTGCCCTCAATGAGAAGGATAAAGCCGGCCAGGAGGTCGGAAAAGGTGTTTTGTAGTCCCAAACCGAGGCCCACAAGCAGACCGGCAGAGCCCAGGACCACGGCTGATAATTTGAAACCAAAGGCCTTAAGAATGAATAAAAAGGCAATAAAATAGATGACATATTTAATTATACGCGACACGGCGAAGGCCCTGCCGGGGTCGATTTCTCTCTTTTTGGCGTAGGTGCGGATGAACAGGCGGTATAAAAAAACTTCAACAATCTTGGCAATCAACAGAATAAGTGCCGTATAAAACAAACTGCCTGCCGTAAGAGTGAAGGTACTGAATTTGAGAAGGGGGTAGTTCCATAAGCCGCTCATCGCCTAATATTATTTGGTAATTCCTGAATAAAAATGCAAAAATACTCCATAAAGGCCGAAAAAATGGTAAATTTAACTCTAAGTTAATAAATTGAAGACGACAAAAAGTCAAATAAGTGATTGTAAATGAAGCCCTTATTTTTTTAAAATTTGTCAAATTGTGGAAAATTTTGGGTAAAAACTTTTCTTTATTACCAAAAAAATGTGACATTTGCGGTCTTTAAAAAAAGAGCATCATTATTACAACCATATAATAAACAAGGAAAAACGATGAGGAAAGCTGATTTGGTAGCATCGATCGCAGACAAGACCGGCGTTGCAAAGGTAGATGTCCTGGTAACCATGGAAGCCTTTTTTAACGAGGTGAAAGACACCCTGGCTAAAGGAGAAAATGTTTACATCAGGGGCTTCGGCTCTTATGTAATCAAAAAGAGAGCTAAAAAGATCGGCAGACACATCAAAAAGAACAAAGCCATCGAAATTCCGGAGCACTTTATCCCTTCTTTCAAGCCCGCAAAAGTATTTGTGGAGCAGGTGAAAGAAAAGGTGACATCTGCACCGGTTGACGAAGGAAACGAGGATTAATCGCCTTAGCTGTTGAACCGTCAGCAGTATATAGCGATCGGAGCTGCCCTGGTTTTATTTCTGGCCATGTATTTTGGCTGTGAGACCCGGCCGGCCCAAGTCAGGAATCTCGAAAAGTCGAGAAGTCTTTCTCTGGAGGTAACAGGGATTGAAAACCTGATGCAGGAAGCCAGAAAAAAGTTATCTGCCTCTGATCTTGCCTCTTTAGATGCTTTGACGTCTTCTATGGCAAATGACAGTCTGGCCACCCTTGAAATGTTGTCATCCAAATGGTATGAGTTGGGCCAAGCCGCCATTGCCGGTCATTATGCAGAACAATTGGCCGACATCCGCAAAGATGAAAGCAGTTGGAGCATAGCGGGTACAACCTACTTGTTGGGTTTGAAGTCGGCTACTGATGAAAAGACAAGGCAGTATTGCAAGGCCAAAGCCCTGTCTGCTTTTGAAAAGGCCATCTCACTCAACCCGGGCAATGTAGACCATAAAATCAACAAGGCCCTTTGTTTTGTTGAACTGCCCGATGAAGGCAATCCCATGCAGGGCATCCTTCAGCTTCGGGAGTTGAACCAAAAACATCCGGACAATGTGAATGTGATGGTACAACTGGCCAGGCTGGCACTCAAGACCAACCAATTGGAGCGGGCGAAGGAGCGATTGCAACAAGCGCTGGAAAGAGAGCCAGACAATAAAACAGCCAACTGTCTGATGGTGGAAACACTGGATGCGTTGGGAGACAAAGTAAATGCTGCGAAGTATCGCGAAAGATGTAAAAAATGATTTTTTAACAATAAAATTTTGATCACATGCCTTGTGGTAAAAAACGAAAAAGACATAAGATAGCTACACACAAAAGGAAGAAGAGACTTAGAAAAAACAGACACAAGAAGAAGAACAGATAGTCTAGTCCCTTTCGTGGTGTGAAGCCATTGGCTTCACCCACGCAACATCCCAGTGACCGGCTTCTAAGCAATTCCTATTTATATACTCCATTCTACACCTTAGGCAGGGATACGGCATGAGCTGTGTTCTGTTTTATCATTTGAATACTTTACAATTTTGGAGAAAGAATTAATTGTCAATTCATCTCCGGCTGAAGTAGAAATTGCCTTATTGGAGAATGGCAAGCTGGTAGAGATCCACCGTCAAAAGACCAGCGTAAACTTTTCAGTTGGAGATATTTTTCTGGGAACGGTAAAAAAAACCATGCCCAGTCTCAATGCCGCCTTCCTGGACATAGGTCCGCGCAAGGATGCATTTTTGCATTATACAGATTTGGGTCCGCAGATCAAGTCGCTCATCAAGTTTACCAACCTGGTGATGAATAAAAATCACAATTCACCCTATCTGGATAATTTCGAACAGGAGCCCGACAACATGAAGAACGGCAAAATCGAGGCCGTTTTCCCAAAGAACACCAATGTTTTGGTACAGGTGTTGAAAGAACCCATTTCCACCAAGGGCCCCAGACTGAGCTGTGAAATCACCATACCCGGTCGTTTTTTGGTCATCACCCCCTTTTCTGAAAGTGTGGCGGTTTCCAAAAAAATTGCGAGCACTGAAGAAAGAAAACGCCTGAAACTGCTGATAGAAAGTATCAAGCCTAAAAAATTTGGGGTCATTGTGCGAACCGCCGCCGAGGGCAAAAAAGTAGCCGATCTCCATGCGGAAATTAAGGACCTGACCGATAAGTGGGAAAAAATATATGAGGAATTGCGGGCATGCAGAGAACCTCAAAAACTGCTATCTGAACTCGATAAAACATCCAGCATACTGAGAGATGTGCTCAGCGGCAACTTCACCAAGATCGTGGTCAACAACAAGGAGATGCACGATAGTATTCGGGATTATTTAAAAAATATAGCACCGGAAAGGGTCAAAATCCTTAACCTGCATAAGGGTAATAAGCCCATCTTTGATCAGTACGAGATCACCCGTCAGATAAAATCCTCCTTCGGAAAAACGGCAACTTTGTCTAGCGGTGCCTACATCGTGATCGAGCAGACCGAAGCCATGCACGTAGTGGATGTCAACAGTGGTCCCAAGATGATGAAAAAAGAACAGGACGATGCCTCACTGACCATCAACCTGGAGGCAGCAGAAGAAATTGCCCGTCAGCTGAGATTGCGCGACATTGGGGGGTTGATTGTCATCGATTTTATCGATATGAAAAACCCCGAGCACAAGACCCAGTTGTACAATGCATTGAAAGCCCACATGCTCAATGACCGTGCCCAGCATACCATATTGCCGCTCAGCAAATTTGGACTTATGCAGATTACACGCCAAAGGGTGAAGCCTGCTGTACACATCGAAACCCAGGAAGTATGTCCTACCTGCAATGGTACAGGAAAGTCTGCTGCCAGCATTTTGGTCATCGATGCCATTGAAAGGGATCTGGCCTTTATCATGCAAAACATGTCGAAGCCCAAACTGACGTTGACGGTACATCCCATCATCAGGGCTTACCTGCAAAGGAGGTTGTATGCCCAGCAACGCAAATGGTACCTTAAATATTCTTCCTGGATCTCTATCCACGAAGACAATGCCTATCAGCTGCTGCAGTATGTCTTCCGAGATGCCAACGGGGATAAGATTGTTTTGGATTAATTCACAACCATACTAGCGGCTGCTACAATGTCGTTATCTTTGTGGCGTATGAAGGTAATTAAAACAAAAAACAAACTTTCGTGGGTGAAGGGAGCATTGCTTGCTTTGGTATTTTCATGCATTGTATTTTATTCCTGCAGCAAAGACAACACCTTTTTCGAAGGCAATGCCCGGATTGAAGTTTCTACCGATACGCTGTTTTTTGATACCCTTTTCACCCGTGTAGGCAGTGCTACCCAGTACTTGAAAATTTACAACCGCGAGCTTTCACCCGTGCTGGTGAATATCTCTCAGGCTGGAGGGTTGAAACAATATCGGTTTAATGTGGATGGCAGAGAAGGTCTGGATGACGGCCCTTACGAGATTGGGCCCAATGACAGCATCTATGTTTTTGTAGAGGTGACCGTACAACCAGATGCACCGTTATCGATCAGCCCTTTTTTTATTGAAGACCAGCTCATCATCAGCCAGGGTGACAGGCAACAAGCGGTCCAGTTGGTGGCTTACGGACAAAATGCAAACTATATACCCGTATTGAATGGCAAGGGAGGCATCAGTCTTCTGAGTTGTGACCTCGGCACCATTTCATGGACCGATGATAAGCCCTATGTGATTTATGGGGTTTTGGTCATTGATAGTTGTACCCTGGTATTGCCGGAAGCATGTAAGGTTTATGTACACGGAGGTGTAGTTGTCAATGAACAGCAGGTGTACAACGACGGGCAAATAATAGTATTAAAACACGGCAAAATCAAAGCTCTGGGCAGCCCTGAAAAGAAAATAATCATTACCGGAGACCGACCCGAAGAAAGCTATCAACACCTTGCCGGTCAATGGGGCGGCATCCGTTTTGTGGATGGCTCCAAAGACAATGAATTCAGCGATGTACTGATCCGTAATGCCATTGTAGGCATCATAGCTGATTCAGCCACAACCGTTGAGCTAAATTCGGTGGAGATTTCTGATTGTGCAGTTTATGGTATCTATGCCCGTCATGCGGATACGAAGGCACAAAACGTATTGATCCATAATACCGGATCGAGTGCGGTTGCCGTGATTCAGGGAGGAAATCATCGTTATGATTACTGCACCTTCAACACCACCCTCAACCAGGATGAGTCGCTCACAATTTCCAATTTTTATTGCACCGATCCCTTATGTCAGGAATTGGTATTGGT
>CALMWS010000081.1 GCA_937870795.1 uncultured Bacteroidota bacterium
CCAAACTCTTTTACTTGTCGGCCTAATTCAGCCCTTGCCTCACGCATTGATAACGTTCTTTTGGTTATCTCTTCGTTTAACTTGGCTTCAGCAGCAACAGCGGTATTTGCCGCCTTTTGCGCCTCAGTTCCCATTTGTTTGTTTAGCTTTTCCGTTTCTGTTGCCGCTGACTTAACGGCATCAGTTAGCCCTTTTAACGCCGGCAATGCTTGGCTGTCATCAAAGACTATCCGTTCAACTGTATCTGCCATTAGATAAGAATTGCGCCCTTATACGAACCAGGGCAAGTGTAACAATCTGAATAGTTGTAAATCGTTGGTAGGTACGCCAAATTCTCAGACACCTTTTCTTCCAAATATTGCATGGTTTGAGCCAATTGCTCCGAGTTCAACAAAATGTAATTCGTGATCTTGTTATTAGAAACTAACCACCTCGCTAAATTTAGCCTCGCTTGTTGCTGGACCGTATTTGCAAACAACGCCCCCCAATTTGAATTTTTAAAGTCCAATGAGCAAATGAAATCAAAACCATTACAAATAAATTGACCGGTTACGATTATCCCGTAAGTATCGATCGATTTCATAAAATTAGTTTGTGGCTGGTTTATTAGGCTTGTCCAGTCCTCAGAATACCCCGACCCCAAAATGATATATGTCGGGAAAGTAGGGCTATATCCGCAACACTCCTTAGCAGTAGTGTTTTTAGGGTGTGCTGTTGTTTCATCTCCCACACAAATAAACCAGCGTCGATCCATTTGTAGTGTTACACCACCAAACAAACTTAAATCTGTACCACTTGCCGCATCGTTTCCAAATTCATCAACAATCTTGTATTTTATTGTTCGTCCCGTTTCCTGGATCATCCACTCAATAGAATCGATCTTAAAATAAAGTCCTCTTTTGAATTTTGGTTTAAGTTCCAAATAATACCACAAATGGTCTTCTTCAATGTGAGCCGTCCATGTGTCTTTCCAGCCAATTACGGTGTTCATATCAAGGTATCTTTTATTCATTACCTTGTCAGCTGTCATACGTAACGCTGTCAACGTCTGTACTGTGGCTTTTTCTATGACCGTTGTTAAGAACGTCGCTATATCGGCCTCATTGCAGCTAAAAATCGAAGCGTTCAAAGGTATATGCCCGGGCGTTGCATCATCCAGGTAAAGACCGCTTAAACTTTCAGCACTCGCATCTAAGCAACTGCACCCATTTTGTGAAACTCCTACAATGTTGTTATAACAAGTAATATCCATTTTATTTTTTGTATTGGTTCAACAAAAAAGGGGAATGTTGCCACCCCCCTTTCCTTATAATGAAAAAATGCAGTTCTTTTACTCGTTTGCCGGTGTCGCTACGTTCCTGAATCTCAGAATACCGTAATCGCTATTTTGGTTTGGCAAATTGGTATCCAATGCACCACGTAAGATGTATTCATACTCTGTCCAATAAGAACCAGCTGTACAACCCCTTGCGGTTTTGATGTCCACGTAAATAGGTTGCATTGCTCCGTTAGCCATATACCTCAATCTTGGCAACGTGTCAGACCACATATAAGTATCTGAGGCCATCAATCTTGGTTTAACCAAATCGGGATGCAATGGTGAAGACCAGAAAATAATGGCATTTTTATCCATCATAATGGTCTCTGCTCCCGAAAGTGTTTGGTCAATGTTCTTCAAGTCAAAGTACATATCGAACCAATTTTGTCCGGTCAATACCTGGTTGTTCACACTCGCATAGTTTACCTGAAATTGTGCCAACATCGTAGCATTCCAAAGGTTCCGCCCTGAAAGAATGATTGCGTTTGGCATATCCGCAAGCTGTTTGATCGCATAGAAGTCTGCCAAAAGGTCTCCCTTCCAATCCACTGTTGCAATTTCCAAAACATTTGTGTCATCAACTACCGGCGTAACCGATGTTGACTTGAACCATGTTGGATCGGGTACGTCTGCATTTGTTGCAAGGAAGTTAACCAATACTTTTGTCAACTCCAATTCAAGGTCGATTTTTGCCTTCAAGTCAAGGTATGCAAACCTGTCATTGAATGAATATTGGTTATGGCATTCATGATCCCAAATTTTGAATCGTGCAATATTGGTAAGCACGGTTTTTGAAAACTCTTTGCTGTCGGTTCCTGCTTCAATACCTCCTGTCGGTACACACGTGATCGATTTACTACCTGTGATTGTAGAAGCTGCACGAATATTCGTAACCTTTGCTTTGATACATTCCTCACCAGCAAATTGAATACCGGTAATGTCGGGGTTCATGTTTGATAGAATAGCCTGCCCCGCAACGATTGGTTGCGTTAACTCGCTCATTCTGCTTTGACCGTTTAATAGGTCGGCCTCTTTTTTAAGGATATGAGGCAAATCCGATGCTGTATAGGTTCCTGCTACGTAAGCCATTTTAAATTGTTTTTATGTTAATAATGCAAGGAATCTTAAACCTCTGCGGCTGCTAATTCCTCTAATTGTGCCAATGCTTGCGCTCTTTCCTCTGGTGTAGCGGCATTTCTTGACTTCATTATTAACTCGTTTCGATCGGTTGGCTTTGGTGCCGGCTTTGCTTGGTGTTTGTCAGGGTTTCTCGGTGGTTCACCTCCTGTTTTTGCTGGTTCAAACAAATCTGATAAGTGGGATTTTACTATGTCTTCAAATGGTTTTGGCTCGTAACTCTTACCATCCGATTTTAGAACATAAATATCTTCACCATCGATTTCAAATTGCCTTGTATTAATAAGCGCCTGTAATGCCAAATCAAATGCTTTATCTGTGGCCGCAAACTCTTTTCTAAGTTCCGCAACCTTTGATTTTATAACACTGTTTCGGCTCTCGGTTTGCTTTTCCTTTTCAATGCTTTCCAGCTTTGTTTGGTACTCCGCTAAACGAGCTTCGGCAACCTCCAATTTCTTGGCAAGCTTTTCATCTGGCTTTGTTTCAGGCGGTTTATTCGCCTTATCAGCCAAATCAGCAATCATTGAGTTTATGTCTTCGCCCTCAGCTCCTGTTTTTTCAAGTTGCTTTTGAACTTCCCTTAAACCCCATCCTTTGCCCTCAGTCTTTGCGTCTGATCGAACTTTGTTAATATGATCTTTCAAAGTTTTTACCACCACCTCTTCAGATAGTGCTTCCTCGATATTTTCAACACTCAGAGCAGTTGCCAACTCATTTGCGGGTTTTCCAAGAAGCCCCGCTAACGCTTCAATTTTCATTTCTCAAAATTTAGTTTATTTTCTTCCAGTTACTTTTTGTCCTGGTTTTCTTCCTCTTTTGATGGGTTCTTTCGGTTGCTTAGAAACTCCGGTACTGGCTGTTGAATTATCTTTACCAGTTTCTTTGCTTCCGCTTTCTCCGCTGCTTCCTTGTCCATCATGAACTCCTGTTTGGTTTTGTGATTCAACACTAACACCTGCGCCATTTTTCGTTTCTTTAATGGTTAAAAATTCCGGTTTTTTTGGAGCAACATATGGTTTTAGCATATTTTGTTTACTCTCCGGTAAAAGGTCAAACTGTGCCTTTGTCAGCTTGACTAATCTGTTTCTTTCATCAACATAAGTTTCCATTATGACCAAGTTTTTTTGTCTCTTGGTGGATCGATTGAATCGACAAATTCCAATTCAAGGTTGAACAGCTTTGGCGTGTTCCTACCAGGGAAACTGAAATACGCCTTTGTGATGTTCATTTTGATGCCGTTGATACCTCCATAAAGGTGTGAATCGGTAGCAAACCAAAAGATTTTTTCGCCTTTACATTGTAGCTTTCTAAAGGCTTCATATCTCTGGTTGTTCATAACGGGAGTTGAGACCTTAACCGTTTGCTTTGGATTGATTTCAATTGTTTTTCCCTTTGGCAGTTCAATCGATGTACCTGTTGGTTCAGACTTGTCGCCTGTTACTTCGATATGTTTTAAACCACCGGCTGTTGTGTTGTCAATGGATGCAAACCAAGTTGTGATCGCCGCACTGTTAACAGCGTCATTAGCTGCAAGTCCAGTGCTTACCCAACCAGTAATCGGGTTTGCCGGTGTGCTTCCACTGTCGATGTCATCAAAAATAACGTCTGTTATTTCGCCCATTTCGATTGTCGAAACTCCAGCACACACATCACCAAAAACCGGTAATGTATCTGTGGTGCAATCTGCTGCGCAAGTGGGCTTATAATAAGTCTGTGCCATTTCTTTTTTGCTTTATTACAACAAAAGTAAAGCAACATATCACCGTTTACAATACATTGACTTACATTGTTATTATTGTGTTACACCTTAGCGAGTTGAAAGTGCATCCCGTCTTTCCTTTTCCATGTACCGCCCCAATCAAAACCGGCATCTGTAAAACACTTGACAAACCCACTTGAAAGAGTTGGTGTTTGGCCTAATCTATTCCATGAAGCGTTTACATCAATAGCGCACCCCCAAGCGTGAACACTGAGGTAAGTCATGGCAAGGTCAATGTTTCCAGCTTTTATGGCAGCTTCATAGTGTTTTTCGTATCCTCTCATAGGTCTGATGTTAAAGCATCCATCCCATGTCTTTAACTCTGTTACGTGCCCCCTATGGATTAGGTTTGAAAACGCCTGTTTTATGGGTTCTATAATTGCTTTGTTGCAATATATTTTTTTAGGTATCACTCCAATTTCAAGCTCAGGTGGTACGTCAAAAAGCACCATGTCTTTGTATTTGTTTGGGTCACCAAACTTTTTGTATAATTCTTTTTGTGTTATCATTTTTGATTAAATTAAAAAGGCGGCTTTTTACACCGCCTCACTATGGGTTGAGAAAAAAACATTCTTACTGTATTCCTTTTTCTTCTTTGGCTTCTTGCGTTGCCGTCAATTGGGCTATGAATGCAGCCACAATACCGGCATAACCTACCACTTTGTTTGAGATAGCAATCCACGCATCGGGTAAAATCACCCCTGCTTCCTGCAAAAATGCTGGTAATCCCATCAAAATGGTTAAAAAGATAGACGCATTTCGCACCCATTTAAAAAACGATGGCGTCTTTGCGAATAAACGCAAAATGATTTCATTTAAAAAGGTTCCTAAATTCATGGTTGTTTATTTTTGATAAAGTTTAAAAATTCTATACCCAGCCCGGATATAATGCCTGTTGTTGATTATGTCCCAATTATACCCAGCTTCGATGTCTTTGGTAGCCAATGTTAAACCAGGTGCTAAAAAGTCTTTTCCGCTTTGCACGTTCCCAAATATTCTGATTGGCTCTTTTACAAAGGTCTTTTCAATGATCTTTTCTTTGGCCTTTAGATATGGTGTATAAAACGATGTATCAATTTGCCCAGCTACTAAATGGGTTCCTGCGATGTAACCAAGCGAATCAAAGTAAATGGTGTCCGTTTGAACGGTTACACCCTCTTTTACTTCGATTGTATCGGTTATTCTGGTGGTATCTCTCACTAATTGTGTAAGATATATTACCGTGTCTTTTCCTGCTTTAAATATCGTGTTGGTTATTGGCCTTACAACTTCACTTTCAACAGTCTTGTATTCCGTTTTAGTGACAATAGTAGGCTGTATTTGCTCTAATTCGTAGGTCTTATAACCAACAAACAAAAGCACTGCGATCATTAAAGCATCTTTTACGTTGCTTATTTTCACATTTGTATATTTTTGATATGTTCATTCCCTTTGTCTAATTTATGTAATGCGTTTTTATCGCATGGGCTAAAAAGCCAAAGGATTTTCTTGATTATTGCCATAATGATTTCCATTTTTATTTTATAATGTCATCGATGCGGGTTTTTATGTACTCCAATGTTTTCATCATATCGTTTTGGTCGTTCATTCTGACCTTAATTTCCGTCAATTTTTGCCCTGTCTCCTCCTGCAAATGATGGATTTTATCAACCAAAGTTTTTAAATACTCTTCCTGAGCGATTGCCTTTTTATAAAGCACAACAACAGCAGTAAATAAGATAGCCACTAACACACCATAAGCAATAGTGTTAAAAGGGCTTACCTCCATTAGTTTACCAACTGGTATTGAATCTATTTGCAGTATCATAATTTTTATTTACGGGTTCGCTACAAAGTTACTTTTATAGTAATCATTTATATCAAACCCATTTACTATTGTTACTATTTTGTTACTTATGCGGCATTACAAATATGCCTCCGTTTGTTCCGTTTATCCAATCATTGTATAAATTGGTTGTGTCGGCCAATACGCTATATCGATGCTTTGTTTTGTTTGTTCCGGTTTTCCAGTCCCCATATTTAACGGTTTCTTTATGACGTTTTACAGTTACTTTGAAAGCACTTGTTTCTACGATATTTGCCCCGTAAACAGCGTATTTATACACGTTCCCTTTATCCAATGACCAAACCTTACCATAAACTAATTCACTCCCATTTATTAGCTTAAATACAAGCTTGTAGTATAAATGAACGACGTTGTTTATTTTGATCTTATTGGTTTTCTCAACCCTGGATAAATACACACTATCAATTTGCTTTTTGTTAAAAGCCTCCTGAATGTGGATTGTGTCTAATGTTGTCCAATTGTCAGTACTTACGCTCTCTTGGTAATAAATAGGTAAAAATGTCCCTACTCTTTCACCTGTTTCATCTGTTACGGTTGGTTTTCTTTCGGTTCCATCCCATACATAAATCTTTTCTTCAAAATTCGTTTGGGTTGGTTCGGCTGGTTCAGTTTGGCACGATGCCAATACAATGAATGCAAAAAATAAAATATATTTCATGGTTATTAATTTACTATGGTATAAGTCTGTAAATGGTGAATATTCCAATTCCTGTTTGGGCAGATACGCCCCCCACTGATGTATAATTGAATGGCCTTACAAAACTTGAACTTGCAACAAGGTCTGTTGTAACAAGTCCCGTCGCAGTTGTACCGTCTGATTCGTCCACAACCTTATAATACCACCCAGCCCCTCCTTTGGGTACATAGACATATAATGTATAAAAGTCAGTTCTATCCGCTGTGGGGATGGGGAACCCTGAACCTAAATCTATTTGAGTTGCTGTTCCAGATGCATCGTTATGAAATATTTGAATATTAGTATCATTTGCGTCGTCCCATCCCATACCGAAACATTCAACTAAAGTTGTAGGGCTTACGTCTGTTGGTGCGGATGGGCTATTTCTAAGCCCAGCAAAAGCCCTTTTGGAAGTATTTGACACCCCGATTACCGGCCCCCATGTTACGGAATAAACAAATCCATCATCTTGTCTCACTTCGTCCACTTGACCTCTATATCCTGCAACTGCTGATGTTGAAGCCGTTGAAACTACATACTCGTATTTATGTGGCCGCGCCCTATAAGGACTTGAACTACTTATAGTAGTTCCGGTTGCCGCCCCGGTTGTTGTAAATTGAATTCCCATTGTGGAAATGGTGTTGGAAGATGCAATTGCAAAGCCTAATGACTTACCAATCAATAACCCCTGCACTGCACTTTCTAATGGGTTTGTATTCACGTCTAAATAAACGCTATCCGCCGCGTCGTCCTCATTCCATGTTATTGACGGGCCGACGGTGAACATTGCGACCGTGGTATCTCTAACCTGTTCATCTGTTAA
>CALMWS010000082.1 GCA_937870795.1 uncultured Bacteroidota bacterium
AATTTGGCAAATACACAGTAGGTGAAAGCGGTGCCATTATTTTTAAAGTGTTGGAAGCCAAACAGCAGAACGATGCCGAACTTTGGTACTTGATAGACAACAGCCTGATGAATACTATACCCGATGCATGGTCGATTTTTGAGAAATTCATCCTTCTTCCGATCAATAAATGGAAAGAAGATTATGCCCAGGTCAATATAGGGGGCATCAGTTGTGATCATTCTGATTATTACAACTCAGAAGACCTCGACCAGCAAATATTTTTACCCAGGGTTGACAATGATAGCGATGAGCCGTTGTATTTGGGATTTTTTCATACCGGAGCTTACCAGGAGGCGATCAGTGGCTATGGTGGCATTAAACATTGCCTGATACCTTCCCCCAAACATATAATTGTAGACAGGGACGAAAAGGGCAATTATCGTGACTGGGTTTATCGTGGAGAACAAACCGTAAACGATATGCTTCAAATTTTGGGATATGAGTAACAGAATATATGCCGGACTTGAATCCGGTAAAAATGAATTTGAAACAGCCAGGGTGTTGTTACAATCTGTACCTTTTGACGGCACCAGCACATGGGGAAAGGGGGCTGATCAGGGCTTTGAAGCGTTTTGTGATGCTTCTGATAATATGGAGATTTACGACATTGAAACAGATTCAGAACCGTATCTGATTGGCGTGCACATCCTGGATGAAATTGCGGAGCGCAAGGATGCACAGAAGATGTTTCAGGCTACTTATGAGACCACACAAAAGATGCTTAAGACCGGGAAGTTCCTCACGGCCTTTGGTGGTGAACACAGCATTAGTATCGGTATTATAAAAGCGCATTACGAACATTTTGAAAACCTCACCGTGCTTCAGATGGATGCGCATACCGACTTGAGACCCGAATATCATGGTACACCTTACAATCATGCATGTGCAGTGTATGATGCATCCAAAAATGCCAATCTCATTCAGGTGGGTATCAGAAGTATGGACGTGTCAGAAAAGGAACATCTTGATTACAATAAAGTCTATTTTGCCGAAAACATCATGGACAACGATTACTGGATGGAAGAAGCACTGGGCAAGATGACAGATAATGTGTACATCACTTTTGATCTGGATTGTTTTGACAGCAGCATCATGCCATCAACAGGCACACCTGAACCAGGAGGAATGTACTGGTATCAGGTCCTGGACTTTTTAAGAAGGGTATTCAGGAGAAAAAATGTGGTAGGTTTCGATATAGTAGAACTTGCGCCCAACCCACACAACCCGGCTCCTAATTTTATTGCAGCAAAACTTTATTATAAGATGCTTGCTTACAAATTTGAAAATGAATTAAAAAATAGCGAAGACCATGATTAAGGAATTTATAAAAGATCATTACAAACATTTTAATGCGGCTGCATTGATTGATGCATCTGAGGCCTATGTTCAGCACCTTGAGGAAGGAGGAAAGATGATGATTACCCTTGCCGGAGCCATGAGTACTGCTGAGCTCGGACGTTCATTGGCTGAAATGATTCGACAAGACAAAGTGCAGATTATATCCTGTACCGGTGCCAATCTCGAGGAAGACATCATGAATCTGGTAGCGCACAGTCACTATAAAAGAGTGCCCAACTACAGAGACCTTAATCCACAGGACGAATGGGATCTATTGGAGAATCATTACAATCGGGTGACAGACACATGTATACCCGAGGAAGAAGCTTTTCGAAGGTTGCAAAAACATTTGATCAAAGTATGGTCCGATGCTGAAAAAGCAGGAGAAAGGTATTTTCCACACGAGTTCATGTACAAAATGCTTCTGAGTGGTGACCTTGAACAATATTATGAAATTGATCCACGCAACAGCTGGATGTTGGCTGCCGCTGAAAAAAACATTCCCATTGTGGTGCCAGGTTGGGAAGATAGCACCATGGGCAATATTTTTGCATCCTATTGTATCAAAGGACAGCTCAAACCTTCCACTACCAAAAGTGGGATTGAATACATGATGTGGCTTGCTGATTGGTATGTGAAAAACAGCGAAGGTAAAGGCATTGGTTTCTTTCAGATCGGAGGTGGCATAGCTGGAGATTTTCCTATCTGTGTAGTGCCCATGTTGTACCAGGACATGGAAATGGAGGATATTCCTTTTTGGTCTTATTTTTGCCAAATTAGTGATAGTACGACCAGTTATGGATCCTATTCGGGAGCTGTGCCCAACGAAAAGATAACCTGGGGTAAATTAGACATACATACACCCAAATTTGTGGTTGAAAGCGATGCCACCATTGTGGCACCGCTCATGTTTGCATACGTATTGGGCTGGTAATTTCAATAAGATACCAGACTGAACCAGAGAAAATTGTTTTTTACAATGGTTTTGGGTTCAAAATGGAAGATAAGGGCAATGCTTTAAAATTCAGGGTACAATTTTAAGCAGGCATAGGACTGTGAATTATTGAATTCAAAATAGAGTGATCCATGAAAACAAAAAACACCATTGTCGTTACGATTTCACTGGCAATATTTTTTTGCATGGGCTTTGGTTTTAATCAATTAATCATAAAACAAAATACAATGGGCAAAGTAAC
>CALMWS010000083.1 GCA_937870795.1 uncultured Bacteroidota bacterium
TTTTTATATTAATTAATTTTGATATATCTTTGACCTTAATAACCAGCCCAAAATCCGATTGCTTGGTCTCTTATTATGTAAACTACAAATCAATTGGTATGAAAACCTATCTTTTTTCCTTTGCCCTATTGTTAGGCTCCCTCGCTATTTCTGCCCAAATTACTGTAAAAGCACGTGTATATCTTGAAGGAGCCTTAATGAATAATGGTAATGCTCTTTCCTCTTCCGGCAAACCTTTAATGAGAGACAATTTGCGCCTGAGTCCATTTACCAATACCTCTTACATCCCATTAAATGACCCCTACAAGTATGGTCATCCAAATTTCGATATTACATCAAGATATACCCACGTACCAGCCAATCAGGCTGCCTCACAACACCAAATCAATGCAACTGTTTTAGATGTGACGGGTGATGATGCCATTGTAGATTGGGTATTTATGGAACTTAGATCTCCCATAGATTCTTCTGGTATTGTTGCTACCCGCTCTTGTCTGGTTCAAAGAGATGGTGATGTTGTGGATATGGATGGTGTTAGTCCTGTTCTTTTTCCTACAGTCAACGGAAATTTCTTTTACGTAGCGTTGAGACATAGAAATCACCTGGGAGCAATGACCAAAATTAGAGACGTCAGCCAAGTAGTTGACTTCACATCGCCCAATACACCTATGTATGATTTTGGACAGGTTTCGGCAAGTCTTAACTATACCGGAAAGTCCCAAAACTATACAGTAATTAATGGCTATGGAGCACTTTTTGCCGGTGATTTTAATGCCGACGGAGCCATAAAGGTAATGGGAGCCAATGACGATCTCAGCAGCCTAATGTTTGATGTTATCTTTCATTCTTCCAATGCCACTTACAGAGGTTCATTTGACAGTGCAATCGGGTATTTTAATTCAGATTTTAATCTCAACAGTAAATCCAAATTTGACAACCCCTTTGACGATACCAACTTGCTGTACAGTCAGATCTTTTTCTATCCCAACAACAATCAACTGCTCATCAATTTTGCTTCTTTGGTAGAGCAGCTGCCAAAATAAAACTGTAAAAAGTATTGAGAATATTGTATATTGCACTATTCTAAAACTTTCAGGGCATTTTTTAAACGAATCAACCGGTGTTGTTATCGATATCGTTTACTTTTCCTAAAAAGCATTTTTTTGGATTTTAACATTATTATTTATAATAATCTATTAATGACATGAAAAATCATTTTGCCCTTCTATTACTTTGTATGGTTTCCATTCAAAGCTTTGTATATGCACAATCGACTGGTGTAATGCTAAACGCACGTGTCTATCTTGAAGGTGCCTTGATGGATAATGGAAATGCTTACTCCTCAACAGGCAGGCCCCTGATGCGGGATCATCTCCGCTTGAGTCCATTTTCAGGCAAAAACTACATACCCTTGCTCGATCCTTACAAGTTTGAACATGCCAACCTCAACATCGTTGCAAAATTTCAGCATGTACCAGCCAATCAAGCACAGGAAATGCACGAAATACTCGATACCAATGTGTTGGATGTCACGGGTCAAGATGCCATTGTTGACTGGATCTTCATCGAATTGCGTTCACCTTCTGATTCAACACAAGTTGTGGCCACACGATCCTGTCTGGTGCAAAGAGATGGCGATGTGGTTGATTTGGATGGTGTAAGTTTTGTAAACTTTCCTGGGGTTTCCGGCAGTCAGTTTTATGTGGCCATACACCATCGATCACACCTTGCGGCTATGACCCGAAAAACCGATGTCACTCAACTCATTGATTTTACTAAACAAAACATTAGCATGTTCGATTTTGGGGTGGTCTCCAACTCTTTAGATTACACTGGTCTTTCTCAAAATGAGGGGGTTAAATTTGGCTATTGGGCTTTGTGGGCCGGAGATTTCAATACCAATAATTATATAAAAAGTGACGGCCCCAATGATGATATGAGCCATCTGTATTTTGATGTTGTTTTTTATCCCGATAATACTGAAATGAGGGCTTCATATGACAAGGCAATTGGCTACTTCAACACTGATTTCAACATGAACAGCAAGGTAAAATTTGACAACCCATTTGATGACAAAAACTTGTTGTATTCACAAATGCTCTTTTACGTCAACAATGGATATTTTCATTCCAATTTTGATTTCTTTAAGGCTCAAATACCTGAATAATATATAATAAAAAAGCCCGTTGTTTTAACCAGCGGGCTTTTTTTATACCATTTAATGATCGGTCTAACCATTCATTGAAGACAAAAATTCTTCGTTGGTCTTTGTTCCAATCATATATTTTCTCAAGAACTCCATGGCCTCGTCTGGTTTCATGTCTGCAAGATAATTCCTCAATACAAACATTCTCTGTAACGTAGCCGGTTCCAGCAACAATTCTTCCCTTCTTGTACTTGATTTGGTAAGGTCGATGGCCGGATACAAACGTTTGTTGGCAAGCGTTCTGTCAAGCTGCAATTCCATGTTGCCTGTTCCTTTGAATTCTTCGAAGAT
>CALMWS010000084.1 GCA_937870795.1 uncultured Bacteroidota bacterium
GTAAGAGGCAATGTGCAGATCTCCGGTAATAAAAAAATAATCAACCTTGAAGGACTCGGTAAAATAAGGTCTATTGGCAATGGCCTTACCATTACCGAAAATGCAGAATTGTTTTCACTCAGTGGACTTGATTCTCTTAGGCTCATTGGTGGCTTCCTGGATATGGGCAACAATCCATTTCTCTCTGATTTATATGCTTTCACCCACCTCAAAAGTATTGGGGGATACTTGTCTGTTTATGGCAATGGCAGCCTTAATTTTTTAGATGGCTTTGATTCATTAGCCGAAGTAGGAGAAAACCTCAACATTTTCTTCAATCCGGCACTGGAAGATCTCGCCGGCCTCATATCTCTGAAAGAAGTCAGAGGAGGGATTTCGATCAGTAGCAATTCCAATCTGATCAGCCTTGTGGGGCTTGACAGCATTGACACGGACAAAGTACAAGCCCTTGAAATATTTTTAAACAGGAATTTATCAGTCTGTAATCTGGAAAATATATGTGGTTACCTGGCGACTTGTAAGCCCGCTATTATATTTAAAAATGACGGACAATGCGAATTTCTGGAAGATGTACAACATGCTTGCAACATACAAGTTACCTCTTCCAACATTCAAACAACGGCTTGTGACAGCTTTATTCTCAATGGCATCACCTATCTGGAAAGTGGATACTTCACTCAAACCCTGCCATCTCAGGTTACCGGAGCTTGTGACAGTATTATTTTCCTGCAGTTGACCGTTTACCAAAAAGATACTACAGAACTCAACATCTCTGCATGCGACAGCTTTGCGTTTAGAGGAGATGTTTTTAATGAGTCGGGAACCTATGCTTACGACCTCAGCAATGCCTTTGGTTGCGATAGTGTAGTTCTTTTGCACCTTACCATTCATCCTTCAGTTCAGGCATTCTTAGGAATCACTACTTGTGTACAATATGAATGGTTGGGCAATGTGTACACCGAAAGTGGCATCTATGCAGATACCTTAAAAACGGTGTATGGTTGTGACAGCATCATCACCCTGGATCTTACCATCTTGCCAGGCATGCCCACCACCGATACCATCGAACTAATGGCATGCGATAGTGTTGTGGTCAACGGACTTGTATATTATCAGGATGGTACCTACTTGCAGACATTAACCAATGGCTTTGGTTGTGATAGCTTGCTTACCATTGTAGTGGATGTACTTCAACCCAGTGATTCTTACTTAGTGGCCGAGGCTTGCCAAAGTTACGTTTTTAATGGAGTAGAATACTATTCCAGCGGTATCTACACCCAGACCCTGGTTAACACAGAAGGTTGTGATAGCGTAATTACGTTGGATATTACCATTAAACCGGGATCCAATTCCTATTATGAAATTACAGATTCAGGCTGTGAATTGTATTTTTTCAATGGCCAGTACTACCTTCAATCCGGCACTTACACAGCCCATCTTACCAATCAGTTTGGCTGTGATTCTACGGTTGTGCTCAACCTTACCATCTATAAAAGCGATCGGGATACGCTCAATGTGTCTGCCTGTGAAATGGTAATTGTAAACAATGTTACTTATTTTAACTCCGGTACTTATACTCAGTTTTTACTTACAACGCAAGGTTGCGACAGTACACTTACCATCCATGTGAACATTAAACCGGGGCAGAATACGACTTCCTTCATAGAGGTTAATTCCTGTGGCGCTTACGAGCTCAATGGTCAAACCTACAATCAATCTGGCACCTATTCTCAGCAATTGGTAAACGCAGCGGGTTGCGACAGCACACTTACCCTGGTACTCAATGTATATCCTAAATATGAAGAGACCATTTTTGGTATAGAATGCGATTCAGCAGTATTTGATGGTAAAGTATATTA
>CALMWS010000085.1 GCA_937870795.1 uncultured Bacteroidota bacterium
GGATCTGCTTCGGTATCTACCTGCACGTATCGCAAAAACCTGTCTTTAACTGAATATTGCATATATTTTAAAACTGTTTTTAATCTGTTTGGTTGTGTGGATTTGAATTTCAGAATATTCCATGCAGAATACTTCAAAATTCCGTCTCCTAAAATTATAACTTTGCCACGAGAAAAAGAAATCTATGTCTGTTCAAACTTTTGTTAATATTCCTGAAACCGAAAAACCACGTCTGGTCATCATTGGAGCAGGCTTTGCAGGATTAACACTTGCTAAACGATTGGTAGACAAAGGTTTCCAGATCGTTGTCTTCGATAGGCACAACTACCACCAATTTCAGCCGCTTTTATACCAGGTGGCAATGAGTGGCCTTGAACCCAGTAGCATAAGCTTTCCCCTTCGCAAAATTTTTCAGAAAAAAAAGGATATCCACATCCGGATGGCGGAAGTGGTCGAAGTTTTTCCTGAAGAAAAATACCTGCTGACCAATATTGGAAGGTGCAATTTTGATATGCTGGTCATCTCTATTGGCGCCCGTACCAATTTTTACAACAACCCCAATATTGAGAAATACGCTTTTAGCCTCAAAAGCACCGGTGAAGCCATGTTTTTAAGAAATCAGATTCTTCGCGATTTTGAATCTGCACTTATAACGCGTGATTACCAAATGCGACAGTCGTACATTGATACAGTGGTTGTAGGGGGTGGTGCCACTGGTGTGGAAATGGCGGGTGCACTTGCTGAGTTGAAACATTACATTCTACCCAAAGAATACCTGGAACTGGACCATAAAGAAGTAGAGGTTTTCCTCATCCATAGTGGCTCCCGCCTGTTACCGGGCATGTCAGAAAAATCGGGTATTGCAGCAGAAAAATTCCTTGCCGATATGGGTGTCAACATCATCAAAAACACCCGGGTTACGGATGTAAGCGATCAGTCGGTTACCCTTTCAGATGGTCGTATCATCACAACCAGAAAAGTAATTTGGGCAGCAGGTATAACGGGCAATTCACTCAAAGGCCTGGACAAAGCAGCGTACATGCCGGGCAATAGAATCAAGGTAGACCATTTTCATAAAGTCATTGGCTATGAGGATATTTATGCTTTGGGCGACATTGCCTGTATGGCCGATGATCAACTTCCCAACGGCCACCCACAAGTGGCACAAGTGGCTTTACAACAAGCCAGGAACCTTGCCAACAATCTTTCTGGAACCAAGTCTTTGGCCTTCGCTTACAAAGACAAAGGTTCAATGGCTACCATTGGCCGTCACCAGGCAGTGGTAGACTTTGCTCTGGGTCATTTTCATGGCTTTTTTGCCTGGCTGTTGTGGTTGGTTGTTCACTTGCTGGCATTAATCGGAACCCGCAACAAACTCCTTGTGTTTTTCAATTGGTTGTGGAATTACCTAACGTTTGACCAATCATTGCGACTCATACTCAGGGCAACCAAAGATGCCCGTAATCCCTGAAAGGACGGCTTATAAACACGATGTTATCAGTGCTCCCAGTTGCATTGCTTCTTCTGCCGTATTGTATAAGTGGATAGAAATCCTTAGGGCATTGCCCCTTCTGGATACATAAAAATTGTTTTGTCTCAATTGCTGTATGACGACATCGACATCTTTCCCTCCCGGCAACATCACTCCAAATATATGACCTCCTCTCCCTTCTTTGCTTTCTATGGTGCAACCCTTGTTTTGTAAT
Organism: uncultured Bacteroidota bacterium; assembly: GCA_937870795.1. Taxonomy (GTDB): domain Bacteria; phylum Bacteroidota; class Bacteroidia; order Chitinophagales; family Saprospiraceae; genus JADKBO01. The sequence continues at coordinate 1,707 of CALMWS010000085.1, forward strand.
TCTTTGATCAATGGGTCGGTAATTTGATAGCCCCACTGCTGGATGTGTTCCGGATCACAAATACTTACCAGATCTAAGGCAGCAGACATCATGGGGACATGAACAAACTGGCTAAACTCCCCCATGTTGTAACGGGCAGCCCCTGTTTCAAAGGCAACGGTATATTCTACCAACTTATGAAAATGAATGGCACCTTGTTTATTGAGGTATGAAATTTCAAGGGGTTGGCCATCATTGAAGCTTTCTCCATAATATGCCAGGGCCATCGAATAAGGACCAAGCAGCCACTTGTAAGCTGCGCAAATAACGGCATCTGCATTTATCCTATTGACATCTATGGGCATGGCACCAACGGCTTGCGTGCCATCAACAATGAACGTGGTTTGTGTTTCCCTGCACCTTTTTCCAATAGCCTCAAGTTCAAATCGTGTACCATCGGTCCAATGCACAGCGGATATTACCACCATTGCAGTATCATCACTAATGGCATCCAACAGTTTTTCATTCCATATTTTCGATCTGTTTTCAATGTTTTGGGTAGGGGCAATTACTTTTAGTGTTTTTTGATGCTTTTTGCACCAGGCTTCTGCAGCATAATATCCGCTGGGAAACTCTTCCGCTACTGTGATGGCATGACTGCCTCTATTGGGATCAACATTACTGCATGCAGCCGAAAGACCGTAAGAAGCTGAGGGTATAATGGCAATTTGATGCGCCGGACAAGCCAACAGCTTTGCAAATTTTGTTCTTACCTCCATAGCCCCATCAAAAAAATGGTCGGGTGTAATTTTCCAGGGTTCACGTTTGAACCGGACGCCATCCAGGCCGGCAAACTCTACGGAATGGGGCAAGGGCGACATGTATGCGTGATTAAAATAATGTATGTGTGCGGGTAGCTGAAATAGTTCTTTCCAGTTTGTCATTATTTATCTACTTGGTTTTTGGATAAAGAAAAATCATGGGTACATTCAATCTTGATGCCCACGCGGTTTCAGAGTGGTCGCTGCCCTGATATACCAATGACCTGAATTTTTTCGTATCGGCGTATTTGGCAAGGAGCAATGCATCTACTTCCAATTGTGCATTCTCGTAAAGCGATTCCAGCCCCACGGTGCCACGGTCAAAGTAAAACTTGTGGCCTCCTTTTACCGGAAGTGTTTTTCTTAAGTAGGTGAGCATTTGACCGGGGATCGGGTTTCTTTCCAATGCAAAGCTGCCAATCCAATGCGTAGACATACAAATAGCGGATCCAAATACAGCAGGATATTCACAAACGGCATACAACGAGATCAAGCCTCCCATGCTTGACCCTCCAATGGTAGTGGAAGCAGCATTACCCTCAACTTTGTATTTATTGTCAATGTATGGCTTCAATTCATTGACAATAAATTTTAAATAGGTGTCGCTATAAACAGGCTTAGAAAACAGGACATGGCTTCCAGTTTTGTGCGCTAATGAATCCCTAAAAGTTAAAGGACATGACTCGTAAACCTTTTGCGGCATATATTCTGCATGACGATCAGGCCCCGCATTCCAGATGCCAACCACGATTACCGCTTGCATGCTGTCTGCACCCATCAATCTGCTAATGGTTTCGTCTGCCTTCCATTCCTGTTTATTCCAAGTTTGACCCGCATCAAAAAGCATTTGTCCATCCTGCATATAAATAACTTTGTAAGGGGCCTGTGCCGGGTAGGTTACCGGCAGCCATACATCAACGGTGCGCTTGCCGATGTGCTTAGACGGAAATTCGATCCTTTCTATCCTCCCTTCAAAATTGCCTTCTACTGCCTGAGGAATAATTTTTGGACTGCAGCCTACTAATGAAAGTAAGCACAGCAACAGGATGATGAAACCCTGTTGCTGTGCTGATTTTGCCGTGTTTTTTGCAAGCGCATTTTGTGCCCACTCGTTTTGAACCAAAGTATTTTCTTTGGTTCAAATGTAATCATTTTTTACACCTCATCAAGCCGGGGAATGTGCAACGTTTTACCTGAGTTATAAGAAAATCTGATATTGCAGGGTTAGACTATTTTTCCGTTTTCCCGCCGTAACCACTCCATTTTCAATGCCGTAGGTGGGTCGATTTTGAAAATTGAGACTTAATTTGGATTGGTGTCCCTGTATCAGGTAGTTGATGCCCGCATCCATCACAAAAGTCTTTAAGCCATTCAATCGCTCATAGGAGGCATAACTTGCCGATACATAAGGAAGCCAATGTGCGCCAGGTAAAAGATAGCCGGCCTGTGCGTAAACGATCTGGCCTGTACCAAACATCGGATATGAGTTGCCATACACGGGGCCTTGACCGCTAATGGCCTGGCTGGCGTTAAGGGTTGTACCGCTGGCTGGGTTCATGAGTCCATTGTATCGAAGATAATTGTCGCCATAGTGGGTGTTGAAATAGCCTAAATATGCACTCACAGCACTCCCTTTTTCTTTGTTGACAGGCATGTCCAAAAAACTCTCCACTGCCCAATGCATCATATTTTGATAAAGGGTATCTCCGTTGGCTTCTTTCAGATAGCTTGCTTTTTTCTGGTAAATGATGCCGGCTGCTATGTTGAATATTTTTTT
>CALMWS010000086.1 GCA_937870795.1 uncultured Bacteroidota bacterium
ATGTTGATGCCAATGTAAAGCAGGGCAAAGGCAGTAAGCCAGCGCATGAGGGCATATAAAAAGGATGACAGACGGTCGTTGTGTACCACGTCATTGACAAGGCCAAAAAAATCTTCACCCATCATCAAGAGTACAATCGAAACCAGTAATAAAACACCCAGGAGTAAGGTCAACAACAATGCAATGCCTCGTTTATGAAAAATGGTCCTGCGTTTGAAACTGGCTTTATGGGTTTTGTCGAAGCCCTGCATCAAAGTGAGCATGCCATCAGAAGAGAAAAACATGGCAAAAAAGAAACCCAACGACAACAGGCCATCTCTGCGTATATGGGTAATATCAATGATGATGGTCATCAAATAATCATGTGCATTTTTGGGTAATACCTTGGCAGTAGAAACGGCTATCATCTGCGTATAATCAGTAGTAAATGGCAGGTAGGGTAGCAGGGTAAATAAAAAAATGATGAATGGAAAAATAGAAAGAAATAAACTGAAGGCAATGGAATTGGCCCGCGTTACTATGCTGTCTTTTTTGGTTTCATAATAAATGAACTCCATGACATCAAAGATGGCAATGCCTCCGGAGCCCGGTAAGTTGTACTTCTTACTCCAATCGACCAACTGGCGTATTTTTTCGTGTTTGTGCCAGTTGCGCAGTTGATGTTTGATATTATGTTTCAAAATATGGTCTCAATTGATCTACCAGCATTGTGGGTGCCGACACTCTTTTCTGGCTGATCATGTCAACAAAAAACAATTTAACTTCCGCTTTGTGGCAGAGTTGGTTTTCACCATTGTATATTTCATGAAAAAAATGAATCAATTTGCCTGGCACATCGTGCAAAATGGTGCGTATGTTGATCAGATCATCATACTTCAAGGGAGCCAGATACCTGGATTCTACGGAAATAACCGGCATCATGATTTTCTGCTCGGCTTCCATTTCTCTGTAACTTAATCCAAGGGACCTGATGGCCTCCGACCTTCCAATTTCATACAAGAGCGCATAATTGCCGTAATACAAATATCCCATTTGATCCGTTTCACCATACCGGATTCGTTTGGAAAAGTTGTGTACATACATATTGGCCCGATTAAGACCTCAAAAATAACGAGTAAATACCTCTTTTACAACATAGAGGCTGCCTTAAATACCTTCCCTTTGTGAGCGCTGTATTATTTGATCAGCTGAAAAGTCTTCATTTCGCCATTTTGAGACCTTATTTTGAGCAAATACCACCCGGATGGCCAAGCCCCTGTATCAATGATCTTTTTGTTTTCTGAGTCGTATTTTGCAGCAGAGATTTGCCTGCCACTCACATCAAATACCTGGATGCTGCCTTCTCCATCCAGTTGGCTTACTTCTATCTGGTTGGTGAATGGATTGGGTGCCACCGCTACCAATGTAAGCTTGCCCGCATCATGGGTTGAAGAAATAAAGCTTATGACAATGGAATCCACTCCAAACGTACAGCCATTTGCGTCTTGCACAAACAATGAGTAAACACCCGGCAGTGCTTGCACCAGGTCTTGAGTGGTAGCTATGGTATCTCCCTGCGCATTGATCCAGAAGTATTCATAACCAATAGTACCTCCTCCAACTGAAACATCCACCATGCCGTCTGCTTTCAAAGGACCCGTAGCCGCAGTGATGCTATCAACTTCCACATTTAAGGCAGTAGGTTGGCTGACTGTTACATTGGTGAGCACAAAAGCACAGCCTACGCTGTCCTGAATGGTATAATTATAGGTACCAGCCGGAAGGCCAATATTGGGATCGCTAATGGTAAACGGAGGAATGCCGTTGGAAATCTCAAATATAACAGCAGCTGTGCTATCTCCGAAACAGGCAACATCCTGCACTGTATAGGTTACTGCAAGCGCACAATTGCCACTTTGTACATTGAACTGAAATTCCTTATTACATCCTGCAACATCTGTGATGGTAAGCAGATACAAGCCTTCAGCCAGACTGTCAATGGTACTGGTAGTATCCCCTGTCGACCATACATAGGTATAGGGCTGACTTCCGCCTGTAAATGCTGTAATGATGCTACCATCTGAACTGCCCTGAACAGAAGTATTGATGATGGTATCATTGGGCAGAAAAGGAGCTGGCCCCAATAGCTCAAGGGTATCAGAAATTGAGCAATTGTTGACATCCGTAATCGTGTATACATAAGAACCGGCCACCAGGTTGATCAGGGTGTCGCCAGTCAGACCACCTGCCCAGTTATAGGCGAGCGCACCGGTGCCTCCCACAGCAGCTAGTGTAATCGACCCATCGCTGCTATTGTAGCATAGTGGTGAAAACATTGTAAAAGTATCCACCATCAAGGTATCAGGATTGATGATTTGAAATGAATCTGATGCCACACAGCCATTTGTATCAGTAGTGGTCACAAAGTAAGTGCCAGCTGTAAGAGAATCAATAAAATTGCCAATGCTGTCATTGGACCAGACATAATGTAAGGTACCTGTACCTCCGGTAAATGCTACTTCAATAGAACCATCTTCATTGCCCGCACAGGAAATGGAATGCACAATGGCCGTATCGAGTGCAATGGCAGCAGGTTGGTTAAGTTCTATGGTCAACGAGTTGGAAACACAACCGGCTGTATTGTTGGCTACAGCTGTGTAAGTACCCGCAGGCACATTAGAAATTGATGTGCCTGTTGTTCCCGTTGACCATGTAATGGTATATCCATTTGCATTCAAAGCTTCAATGGAAATGCTGCCATCAGAGCCGCCAAAACAGGAAGGTGGAAATAATGTATCTGTTTGCAGCGTTGCCTGTTGATTGCTGCCAATGGTGACACTGGCCACTTTGGTACATAGTTTATTGTCTGTCACGGTACATTCATAGGTACCACTTGTCACGCTGTTGATGGTAAGGCCACTGGTCCCTGTTGACCAAAGCACGGTATAAGGACTGTTTCCACCAGCCACTGCTATAGTAGCTGAGCCATTGGGCACGCCGGGGCAACTTGCATTGGTCACTGAAGCTGTTGTGACATTCATTCCTGCAGGATTACTCAACGTTATTTGTCGGATTCCTGAACAATTGTTTTTGTCTGTAATGGTAACCGTATAGGTGCTTGCAGCCAGGTTGCTGGCTACAGCAGTTGTGGCTCCCGTTGACCAAAGGTAAGTATAAGGACCTACACCTCCCGAACCGGAAGCAGTAGCAGCGCCGTTGCTTCCACCCTGACAGCTGATGGGTGTGGTTAAAACTACATTTCCTCCCACTGCCTGAGGCTGGTTGACATTGTAACTTGCTTCCAATTGACAACCTTGTGCATCTGTAATAGAAGCTGTATAGGATCCGGCACTCAGGTTTGTGATGTATCCTCCTGTTTGTCCGCTCGACCACACAATAGTTAAGGCACCTGTGCCTCCCGATGCGGTGAGGTCGATGGCTCCATTGCTTGCACCGTTGCATGAGGCATTGGTCACAAAGGCACTTACCACCTGGATGGCCGGAGGTCCGGATAGATTGACCTGAAGTGTTTTTTCACAGTTGTTGTTGTCGGTGGCGGTGACCACATAACTTCCGGGATTGAGACCTGTAACGGTAGCACCTGATGCACCATTTGACCAATCGTAAAAGAAACCTCCCACACCTCCCGACGCAGATACTGTGATGGATCCATTGGCCGAATTAAAGCAGGAAGGTGAGTTGGTAGAATTTAAGGAAAGGTTGATGGGTGATGGCTGGGTTATGTTGACCGAAGCCGTTGAAGTATTTCCGGCATTGTCGGTCACAGTTACCCGGGCTGTTCCGGCAGGCAATGAGGAAGCAGTTGCGGTAGACTCACCATTGTTCCATGAATATGAATAACCAGGTGTGCCACCGGCAGGCACGGCTGTAGCTGAACCTTCATTGCCACCATTGCACGATACATTTTGTACATTTGACAAGGTAACTGACAATGGCGTTGGCGCGCTGACCAGGGTACCGGAAGTTTGCGTGGTAATAAACTTATCGTTTGAACTGCTACCATTGCCGTTGGCAAGTACCGATCCGCCATAGAAGGTAATGTCTCCAGAACCTGTTGCCGGAGCAGTCCAGGTAACGGTCCATGTCAATTCTCCCAGTCCATTGAAAGGAATGGAAGGCGCATGACCCCAGTATTTTTTAGCAGCTGATGTTTTTACCGATGAGCCTGTGGAAGGGCTGGTGAAATTGCCTGCATTTGTATTGGAACTGTTCAAAGCCACGATCTGAAAACCCGCCTCTGAAATATTGAGATTTGGGTTGGTAACGGTAACCGTGAGTTGATAGGCATCTCCGGCATTAATGGAAGCAGGAACACCATCAATATTGATATCTCCGGTAAATGAGCCACCTGAATGACATTGCGAACAAACACCATCTCCCGGTGCTCCAGTATACCCCCCACTATTGGTAGGATGAGAACTTGAATTGGCAAGTAAAAACAAGATAGCACCTATTACAAAAAAAGGATTTTTTATTACCCTAAGCATAGAAAAAATTTAATAATAAACGACATAAAAAAAATATTCCCTGTAAGAAAGGGTAAATATAGAATTTAATAAAATTAGTTGTTACAACAAATATGAAAATAATGTCCGATTCGGTAAGGAAGTCGTTTTAAAGACATTTTTTCATAAACAAGCTTGAAATATAAATACTTATATATTACACAATAACCTATGACTGGCGTTTGGATTTGATAAAATGAACGTCAAATTGCATGCACAAATGGCTAAAATAATTGTACCTTTGCAGCCCATGAAAAACATCAGGAATTTTTGCGTCATAGCCCATATTGATCACGGTAAGAGTACCTTATCTGACAGGCTGCTGGAATTTACCAAAACCATCTCAGAGAGAGACATGGTCAACCAGGCCCTCGACAATATGGATTTGGAAAGAGAGCGGGGTATAACCATAAAAAGTCATGCCATCCAAATGTATTACAATCATACGGATGGTCAGAAGTATACCTTTAATCTTATAGATACACCGGGTCACGTGGATTTCTCATACGAGGTGTCCAGATCGATAGCCGCCTGTGAAGGAGCGTTGCTATTGGTTGATGCTTCACAGGGCATCCAGGCACAGACCATTTCCAACTTGTACCTTGCCATCGAACACAACCTGGAGATCATTCCGATTCTCAACAAGGTAGATATGGAATCCGCTATGATTGACGAAGTTTCAGACCAAATCATCGACCTCATTGGCTGTAAAAAAGAAGATATACTGCTGGCATCTGGCAAGACCGGCTTGGGAGTGGAAGGCATATTGGCGGCCATCGTTGAAAGAATACCAGCACCAAAAGGGCAGGTAGATGCACCTCTTCAGGCCCTGATCTTTGACTCTATGTTCAATTCATTCAGAGGGGTCATTGCTTATTTCAGAATCCTCAATGGCAGCCTGAAAAAAGGAGACAAAGTAAGGTTTGTCAACACCGGTAAAGAATACGAAGCAGAAGAAATTGGCATCCTGCAAATGAGTCAGGTACCCAAGACAGAACTCGAAGCGGGCAATGTGGGCTATATCATTACAGGCATCAAAGAATCCAAAGAAATCAAAGTTGGGGATACCATCACCACGGTAGCCAATCCCTGTGCAGAAGCCATCAAGGGTTTTGAAGACGTCAAACCCATGGTTTTTGCGGGCATTTATCCCATCGAAAATGA
>CALMWS010000087.1 GCA_937870795.1 uncultured Bacteroidota bacterium
CTGCTGCTCAGACAGGTATGCCTGTTTATGGCCAGGATTTTAAAGTGAGCAAGGTGCTTACTTACGACCAGTTGCTCGCCCAGCTCAAACCAGGCAAAGAGATGGAAGTACAGGTGGAGGGCATGGTAGATGGTGTTTGCCAGGTCAAAGGCTGTTGGATGAACATCGTTTCTGAAAAAAATCCGGATGCGGACAAGATGTTTGTCAAATTCCACAATTACAGCTTTTTTATGCCCAAAGATCTTTCAGGTAAAAAGGTGATCATGAAAGGTAAGGCTTATGTAGAGGAAACTTCAGTGGATGAATTGAAACATTATGCAGAAGATGAGGGCAAATCCAAAGAAGAGATCGCCAAAATTACCCAGCCAAAAAAAGAACTTAAGTTCATGGCTACCGGAGTAAAAGTAAAGGGTTAACTGATGGTTGACCCATTTTCCCAATTCTGACTGCAACTGATAAAATTCAATTTTCCGTCACCATCAGAGGCCATCAGAATCATTCCTTTGGATTCTATGCCTCTGATCTTGCGGGGAGCAAGGTTGGCCAGCAAGGTCACTTTTTTTCCTACTATCACTGTTGGTTCATAATGCTCAGCTATACCGCTAACTACGGTTCTTTTTTCGAAGCCCAGATCCAATTCCAATTTTAGCAACTTATCTGCCTTTTCGACTTTTTCGGCACTCAGTATGGTGGCCGTCCTTAAATCCAGCTTGATAAAATCTTCATAACTGATTTCGGGCTTCAGCTCAACATGTGCCCTTTTTTGTGTTGCTTCACTGGTTGCAACTTCCACTGGCTGCTTGAGTTTTTCTACCTGTCTCTGAATGACTTCGTCTTCAATTCTGCTGAATAAATGCCTGGGCTCGCTGATGGCGTGACCCTCTTCAATCAACGCTTCGGCTTCACACAATTTTTCCAACAGATCATTTAACTCACCCGCTTCCAAAATGGCCGGTAAGTTTAATAAATCGCGCATTTTGTCAGACGTAAAAGGCAGAAAAGGCCGGCAACAAACACTAAGCGCTGCAGCATACTGCAAACATACATTCAATACGGTTGCCGTGGTTTCTGGATCTTCTTTAAACAACTTCCAGGGCTCGTTGTATTGCAACAATTGATTGCCTCTGGTAGATATATCCATCATTTTTTTAAGCGCTGATCTGAAATCAAACTTCCTCAGGTGCTCATTCATTTCCTGAATTTCGTCGTGCAGTACAATGAGTTCGGTATCAAAATACTCGTATTCATCTCCACCCGATCCAAGGAAAGTGGTATCCAAATCCAATTCAGGAACCCTGCCTTTATAAAACTTATGAGTGAGTACTACCACCCTGTTGATAAAGTTGGCAAGGTTGGCCACCAGTTCGTTGTTATTGCTGTCCTGAAATGCCTTCCAGGTAAATTCACTGTCTTTGAGTTCGGGCATGTTTTTGATCATACAATACCTTAGCTCGTCAACCTGACCCGGCATTTCATCCAGATACTCGTGCACCCAAACAGCCCAATTGCGGGAAGTAGATATCTTCTGACCTTCGAGATTCATAAACTGATTGGCCGGTACATTATAGGGCAAGCTATAGCCCCCATGCGCTTTTAAAATAGCCGGAAAGATCAGACAATGAAATACAATATTGTCTTTTCCTATAAAAT
>CALMWS010000088.1 GCA_937870795.1 uncultured Bacteroidota bacterium
TAATAGATTAAGCTTTTTTCGATTGAGTGATATTGGGAGGCAGCATGTAAAAAGGTGAGAACGCCGCAATATTTTCAAATTCACCTTTATCAAAAGCGGCCTGAGCTAATGGAAAAAGAGAAAAAGCTGCTATCCGGGGGCTACCTTTTTCTACAATAGATGACCAAGTAAAGGAATCAATTTTATGCAAACCATTGCCACACACCATTGCCTTGCCCCCCAACCAGGGGTCGAAACACGATTCTGATAGCGTGAGGAGAGTTGGTGCAAGTATTTCAGTACCATTATTATCATATATGGCACAGAACACATCCTGCCGTCTGGCATCTATAATGGCTATTACCCTATCGTATGCTTGTGATTTTACGCCTTGCCAACTAATTGATTTGAGTGTTGGTACAGCTATGAGCGGGTGGCCAGATCCCAAACACAGTCCTTTAGCCGTACTTGCCACGATACGTAGTCCTGTATAAGAACCGGGTCCTGACGAGATAACGATGGCATCCAACTCTTTAATGGTTTTGCCGCTGCTTTGAAGCACATCCCTTATGGCAGGAACCAGGAAGGACGCCATTGGTTTTTCACGACCAAATGACAATTCGCCCAATGTTCCACCTTCTGTCATCAAGGCAACAGACCAATCATCTGTAGCTCCTTCGAGGCACAAAAAGGTCATGCTCCGTTTTTTTCATAATACTGTACCATCAGTCCAAAGGCTTCATTGACCTGATTATCAGCCAGTAATTTTGAGACTGATTCAGTGATTTCCACTTCATCTGCTTCCAATTGTGCACTTGTTATAGGTACAAATGTTTCAGCAGGTGGCAGAGCATTCAGACCAGCCATCATCGCTATTTGATTTCCAGTGAGGTATCTATTTGATGAAATATATGATGGCAGCGCATCAAAGCCTACCGGCAAATCTGTAACAGGCTGATAGATAGAACTAACAGCATTTCCACTTGCCCTCACATAAAAGGTACGGCCCATTCGACCCATAAGATCTATTTTGTGAGGGTCAATTCTGTCCCCATCCAGTACATTTTCATCTATATGCATACATAAAACATCGCAAATAATGAGGTGGCCTGCCCCACCCTGATCACCCAGAGCGATGATATCTTTTACGC
>CALMWS010000089.1 GCA_937870795.1 uncultured Bacteroidota bacterium
TTAAACAAACTTAATTTCTCTGAGGGTCTTTTCACAAAATCAGCTTTCTTCATCAGCAATGTCCCATGGCATGCACGTGAAATACTGGTATTAGAAATTCTAACTTCGTCAATTAGTTTGTTCAGAACAACAATATCGGTAGTTGACAAATTCTCCACAACTCTGGCAAACAATTTCATGTCCTCATCAGACTTTAAACCAATAATGATAAACAAAAAACAACTTAATATTACTCTCATCTCAGATTATGAAAAATTTATCTACTAATAACAATCAAATATTTTTCACTTTAATTATTGTACAAATAAACCGCTGTAAAAGTATGTTTTTTTAGGGCATGAATAAGACACCTTTTAACATGATATTAGCATGGCCAAAATGCGTTCAAAAATTCAATTTGTACTTTTGCACACATTTAAATTTTTACTATGCGCAAAATACTTGTTTTAGGAGCAGGAAAATCTTCCTGGCATCTTATTAATTATCTTCTTTTTAATGCTCAGGAACAAAATTGGCATGTTACTGTTGCCGATGCCTCTCTTGAATTAGCAAAATCCAGAACAAGAAACCATCCTTCGTCAAATGCAATTGCCTTTAATATAAATGACGAATCAGAACGAAAATCAGAAATCAATAAAGCTGACATTGTAATTTCTCTACTCCCTCCTTCACTTCATGCTATTGCTGCTGTTGAATGTCTTGTTGCCGGAAAAAATCTCGTTACAGCATCCTACGTTTCCGAACAAATGAAGTCGTTCGATGCCGATGTGAAAAATAAAAATCTGATTTTTCTAAATGAATGTGGCCTTGACCCAGGAATAGATCATATGTCGGCAATGCAAATTATACATTCATTACAATCTAAAGGAGCTGAAATTATTTCATTTAAATCCTACACCGGAGGTTTAATATCACCTGAATCAAACAATAATCCATGGGGATATAAATTTACATGGAATCCTAAGAATGTTATTCTGGCAGGACAAGGTACAGCGCTTTATAGGCAAAATCGAAGCAATAAATTCACACCATACCATCGCTTGTTTTCACAAACAGAAAAAATAAATATTTCAGGAATTGGTCAGTTTGAAGGTTATGCTAACAGAAATTCAAATGCTTATATTGAAACTTACAATCTACTGAATATTTCAACCCTGCTGCGTGGAACACTTCGTTATATAGGATATTGTTCATCTTGGAACTTATTTGTGCATCTCGGCATTACAGACGATACCTATAAAATAAATACCTCATCACTTACTTATCACGACTGGATTTCATCTTACCTACCCGATGATGGCAAACCTTTATTGCAAAAGCTGCAAACACAATTTCATTATCTCAACCTCTCTTCCGATGACTGGAACAGAATTACTTGGACAGGCATTCTGGAAAAAACGCTTATTCCTATTAGTAATGGTACACCGGCAGAAGTACTTTTGAATCTTTTGGAATCAAAATGGAAATTGCAGCATGGCGATTTAGACCTTGTAGTAATGCAACATATTTTTGAATACAAACTGAACAGTAAAACCCACACACACATTTCATCACTAAGTGTAAAAGGCGAAAATGAAACCGCAACTGCCATGTCAAAAACAGTGGGATTGCCAATGGCAATAGCAGCCAAACTTATTCTCAATGGCGAAATAAAAACCAAAGGTGTGACAATTCCTGTTATTCCTGAAATTTATGAACCTGTGTTGAATGAATTATCCGAGCTTAACATAATTTTTAAAGTGGAGCAAGGATAATTTCTATTCAAGAAATAGAAGACAACTACGCATTTTCTTCAAAAATGTTTAATATTTAAACTTTATAGTAAGACAACCACCAAAGAAATTAACCATAAGAATTTAAAGAAAAGCACTGAATATTCTATATTGAGTATATATTTATCAGAAAGAACGTTCAGGCAAATGGGTATAATACTCCTCCGTTAATTTAATATACTCATCAGTATATTTTCCATCCTTTGTTTGAATAGATAAATAATCAGTAATAATCTTTTTCTTATTTCGGCTTAAATTTAAAAGCAGCCGTTTCTCTTCCTTATCCTCTTTGGTTCTTACCCATGTTATATTATTGACATACAATCCGCGCTTCTCACTTTCTTCCATAAAAATGCTTCCTTCTTTTACAGGTTGTATAAGAAAAAACTTTCCCGAATCACTCAACAACTTTGCTACTGATGTTATTAGGTCATCCATGGTAAAAGAATCATCTAAGTGCCTCGCCACATTTCTATTTAATTGCTGTGATTTTTTCGCATTGATAAAAAAAGGTGGATTACTGACAATTAAATCATACTTCTTATTTGAAATTGCTGCAAACTCTTGTATAGGTTTATGAATAACACTAAGCCTGTCGCTCCACTTTGAATGATAAAAATTTTCCTTTGCCTGATTGCATGCATCACTATCTATATCTATTGCATCAATCAAAGCACTACACTTTTGAGCCAACATTAATGCCAACAATCCGGTTCCTGTACCAATATCTAATACATTCGATACACTATAATTACATTCAACCCAAGAACCTAAAAGGACTCCATCAGTGCCAACCTTCATTGCACATTGCTCCTGATGCACTTTAAATTCTTTAAAACTAAAGTGTTTTTGGCTGCTTTCTGACATAAATTACTGCAAATATCTAATTTATTATATTGTTTACCAATATATTAACACAATATAAAGCTATGTTAATAAAAAAGATTGAAATATTATTTGGCATATCCATAAACAGAGTTACCTTTGCAGCCCCAAAATAACCAAAAAGGGATTTAACTCAACGGAGTTAAAAATAAAATAAAAAAAGTTTAAAATAAATTTGTGTAATTGTAAAACAAGTTCTACTTTTGCACTCCCATTTTGAAAACGATATTTTTGTTTATCAAAATATATTAAACGTTCTTTGAAGATTAAAAGGAAATAACAAGCCTGACCTGATTTTAAAATAGCACAAAATCAGGACATGAATAAAATCCCAGAGCATTATATTCTTACTTCTTGGTTTCGACCAAGAAAAGAATTAAAAGACAAACTACAACGAAGAGTTTGATCCTGGCTCAGGATTAACGCTAGCGGCAGGCCTAATACATGCAAGTCGAACGGGATTCAAAGTAGCAATATTTTGATGAGAGTGGCGCACGGGTGAGTAACACGTATGCAATTTACCTTTAACTGGGGGATAGCCCTCCGAAAGGAGGATTAATACCGCATAATATATTGAAATGGCATCATTTTAATATTAAACCTACGGGGGTTAAAGATGAGCATGCATCCGATTAGCTAGTTGGTGTGGTAACGGCTCACCAAGGCAACGATCGGTAGGGGGTCTGAGAGGATGATCCCCCACACTGGTACTGAGACACGGACCAGACTCCTACGGGAGGCAGCAGTAAGGAATATTGGACAATGGAGGCAACTCTGATCCAGCCATGCCGCGTGAAGGATTAAGGCCCTATGGGTTGTAAACTTCTTTTAGACGGGACAAAACCCCTTTACGTGTAAAGGGTTGATGGTACTGTCAGAATAAGCATCGGCTAACTTCGTGCCAGCAGCCGCGGTAATACGAAGGATGCAAGCGTTATCCGGAATTATTGGGTTTAAAGGGTGCGTAGGCGGACTAATAAGTCAGTGGTGAAAGCCTGCAGCTTAACTGCAGAATTGCCGTTGATACTGTTAGTCTTGAGTACAGTTGAGGTAGGCGGAATGTGTCATGTAGCGGTGAAATGCTTAGATATGACACAGAACACCGATTGCGAAGGCAGCTTGCTAAACTGTAACTGACGCTGAGGCACGAAAGCGTGGGGAGCAAACAGGATTAGATACCCTGGTAGTCCACGCCCTAAACGATGATAACTCGCTGTTGGCGATATACTGTCAGCAGCCAAGCGAAAGCATTAAGTTATCCACCTGGGGAGTACGACCGCAAGGTTGAAACTCAAAGGAATTGACG
>CALMWS010000090.1 GCA_937870795.1 uncultured Bacteroidota bacterium
TATACCTTTGCAGCCTCATTAGTTTACAAAATTAAACCTGATATCACAATTTTGGTTTCCAATTTCATAATTTACCTTGCTGTCGGTCTATTTACCGTTATAACAGCCCCCCTCTCTGCTCAGAAATTTAAATACCTGGTAAACCCCGGCTTATCCAACATTGATGACTTTGTTTACGATAGCGTGGTGCAGGGTACAACACTCTTTCCTGTAAGAAGTAAAGGAAAATGGGGGGTTATAAAGAGCAATGATGAGGCCCTGGTACCAATGATGTACGATTCTGTAAAAATTGATGCCAAAGCCAAAATGATTCTTGCCTTCAACCAAAATTCGGTATCCAACTTTGGCATCAATGGCAGGCAGCTATCCTATCTACAAACCGATTCATTGTTTAGAGTCCGAGATCACAAAAAGTGGGTTAATTTAGCCGGAGAAATCAATGCAGCATTGAAGCAACAACTCCCCGGGCTGACCCTGCATTACCTCGAAAATACCTTGCCAGAGGTAACGCTTAAAAACAAAAACAATCAGGTTGTAGATTCCCTTCGCCTTCAGGAAAACACCAAAGTGTACACCTCCAAAGAAGGCTATGTTTTCATCAATGGAAGTATGTACAGCAAGAGTGGAGAAAAGATAAAACCAAGCAACAAATACACAAAACTGATCCCGTGCAGCACGGGATTTATTCTGGCTAAACAAATGGGTTTTTGGGGCTTGCTCAACGCCCATGGCAAACCCTTGTTACCTTGTATTTATACCAGCATCGATACCCTGGATGGCATACCCCTATTCCTATATGGCAGAAACAATCAATATTACCTGGCAGATTCACTCAATAAGAGGGTGGTTTCACAGCCTGTTATCAAAATAGTACAGCCCGGTGCCAAGGGACACATTGTGTTTTATTTTCCAAATAAAACTTTGAGCTACAATGCCCTTACAAATACTATTGTGCAATGGGACTTTGTCATTGAAAAACCATTCGGCAAAACAGGTTACTGGCTAATTAAAAAATTTGGCTCTTTCGGCTGTGCGGACCTCAACACCGGCGAAGAACTCATACCCGCAAAGTATGTCGACATCTGGGAAGCAGGCGATGGCTACGTGGTTGCTGCAGATGGCAAAAAAAATGATGGTCAGATGAAGGCCATGGATGTGTATTACAACTACAAATTGGTACATCAAAACCGATTGATCCAATTTCTTCCCTTTGCCGATGGCATCCTGACCGAAGCCGAGGCAGAGCGATGCGTATTGGGAGCACAATATCTGGAAAACTACTGCCTGCCTAAAGGCACCTTTTACCCATCCAGTCGCGGCCATTTGATATCCGCGTATAGTGATGAAACCGGACCCGGTGTATTTTTATCCAAACAATTTGCAGACAGAAATTTCAAAAATCCGTACGAGACGGCCATCGATCTCAAACAACCCTTAACCGTCAATGGAAAACCCGGCTTGTGGGTACGATATTCCAAAAGTTGGGGCGTCGTAGACTACGAAGGAAACGTGCTCATCGATTTCCAGTGGGAAGAAATGAAAGAAATTATGGGTATGCCCCAGGTCTTTAAGGTGAAGAAAGATGGAAGGTGGGGGGTGATAAGGGTGGAATAGAATTGCAGGGCCTCGTTGAGACGCAGGGCCCTGTTGAATCGCAGGGCCCTGTTGAATCGCAGGGCCCTGCGATTCTGCTGCCATTTTTATTTTACCTTTGCACAAAATTTTAACCATGCAGGCTTTTATCGTAGATGGGGTTCGTACGCCGATTGGCAGTTTTGGGGGCAGTCTCGGTCACGTGAGGGGCGATGATCTGGCAGCGCATGTGATCAGGTTTTAATAAATATCTGTCATATTAACAAGCTAACTACAGAATTTGATTTATTAAATTGAAAAGTTAGTACCGCAAATATTTGCTAATTAATCAAGTATTTTGACCTGTCCTTCAATGAATATTTTCGAATAAGGTTGATTTTTTAACTTTTGAAGATTGTTTTTCAGAATCACGTTATACAAAGATAAATTTCCAGAGTTTTTTATGATCGGATAAAAGTTGCCGCCACCTTCAAACTGCATCCCTATCAATGAAACATTCCCAGATCGTCTAATATCCAAGTTTTGATCGACTGCAATGTTCTGAATCTGATTTAGGACTTTAACGTAAGGAGATAATTCATCTACAATTGTAACTTTCTTTTCAAATAAAACCTCATTGGCAAGAAATATTGTATCCAAGACTGGTTCTATCCAAAGTGTATCACCAAATTCAGCACACTCTATGCCCTTTCGCAAAGATCCATACACAGAATCCAATTGAGCGAAAATTGAATTAGATTGTCGGTACACAGAAACAGTGTTTGAAAACGTGTCAAGACCAGTAATATTACAAACTGAAAATAACCTTAAATAAATAGTATCTGCTAAATTCACCTTCCATAAAAGCGAATCGAAATTATAAGTCCTATTGATTATGTCCAGAAAAGGTCCATTTAAATCAAAACTGTATTGCCATTTGTAATTTTGCCCCATTTGGCCAGAATTTGATGCATCAGAAAAAACAATCGCTTCATCTCCATTACAAAAAAATGAATCCTGAATAGAAATCATAGATACAAATCCAACAGAACAAGAATCGGTAAACTCATCTGCTCCTATATCAACACCCAAAGCCAGTCTCTCATTATTGTCAATATCAGTATTAAAATCAGGCAAATAAATTCCCTTGTTTTTCGCATTATTATTTCCGGTGATCAAGTGCAAATTGCTTGGCGACTGAAAATAATCAGATAACAATCCACCACCTGCATTACCTATAGTATGAGAATAAGAATGAATGTCTGGCTGAAACGATTGCGCTTGCCAACCAGCCATGTCATAATAAACACCATTGTGCAAAAATATATTCTCCGCGGTAGTTCCTTTACCAATAAATACATTGTAATCTGAATCCAAGGTCGAAGGTATATTATATCGAAAAGCAATTCTTTGTCCTGTTGATGAAGTTGTGTTGTTAAATAATAAATTATTTCGCAAGTATCCAAGGATGTTAGTATTATTTATTGACAATGCATATGTTGAAGTAGTATTTGGGGTCGACCCACTTAATAAAATTGTATTGTTAACTAAGGAGCAAGTTGGAACTATATCGCAAAATACACCTTGTATGGTAGTGGATTGAGAACCAGTCCAATTTAAAGATATCATGTTATTATCCAATGTCAAATTTTGCCCAAATCCCAAATGAATACCAGTAAGGTTACTATTCGTTCCTGGCATGCTCAAATTAGCAATGATATTTTTTGATATATGAGCATTTGAAACCTCGTTAATGAAAATGCCTCTATAAATACCAGAGGTTCTATGGTTCGAGATGAAGTTATTCAAAATTCTTGCCTTTCCAGCATAACCAATATGAATAGGATGGAGTGTATTAGTCTTAGGTTTATCACTAATAAAATAATTATTTTCAATGAAAATACTATCCCATCTACATGAAGGAGCATATACAGCACTGCTTAAATAATCCTTGAAGGTGCAATTCCTAATCTGCATAAAACCATTGTTACGATTGGTAGAAATATTTAGAGAAAGAGCATATAAAACTCCTGAAACGTTGTATGGAGCAAAGTAACATTTATCAAAATATAATTTAGATTTATTTAACGATAAGCTATCAAGTCGTACCAAACCATAATTGCTTTGATTGTTTCCCTTTATTACAATATTATTAAGTTTAAACTGATCCATTCTACTCATGATATGAAGGCAAGGCTGGGATGTTGAAGCAGATTGAATAAAAAGTGAGCTAGGGCCAACTGTATCTATACTATTTAATTCAATATATTGATTACTTTTGAAAAGCATCAAAGGACTACTTAGATCGGAAAGAGATTGAATCTTAACTTTCAATCCCGTTTTTGAAACAATCTTTAAATTAATGCTATCTAAAACATTGCTTCGATTAAAAACTATTGGGAAATTCTCGGTATGCTCGTCATAAACTGAGTCAATTAAAATAAAAGTTACATCATTTTCTAGACAATTACTATAGTTATAAAAACTAACAGCATCACTTAGCGTTTGGAAATCTCCATCCTTTCCAACAGTAAGTTTTGACCCAGGTAAAAAAGCATCATACTCAACAAAGTGGGTATTGTTTTCCGGTCTATTATCCTGTGAGCAGATAATTTGTGTCTTAATTCTGGCAGTTTCATTAGAGGACAAAATTGGTAAAACACAAATAAATGTATCTTCTTGAAATGGGTTTAAAATTAGATTACCTAACTCGATCTCAATTGAGGAAGAATGAATTTCTCCTTCGTTAATTAACTCTATTCTTCCCGGAGTGTTAGTAAAATTAAAAGTGTTAGAACTTTGATTCTTTAAATGAATATAAACTTTTATGCTATCGCAAGCTAAACTTTTAATTCTTGATTTGATGCTTAAATCTAAATTATTATCAAAAAAATCTCCTGCTACAGCGCCAATATCATGAGGGCTTAATAAACTTCTATCATTCTGAAAACAATCATATGAAAAATCTTGGCTTGATCCAGCACCTTCCACTATTGAGCCTTTGGCAGGGATTTGTAAAAATGAATCCACAGTAAATAAGGGGTCAGCATAAAAACTGGTTGAATCGCTTGGGAAAAGCTGCAAATGTTGAGGCATAGTATTGATGATAAATCCCGGGAACCTGCAAATACCGCCATATAAGGGGTTAAAATGATATATATTTGAAGAAAGAGATAAATTATTATTACCAATAGTTGTGCTTATACCTTCAATACAAAAGAACGAATGTTTTGCCGAACTAGATAAACATAGATTGGCGAAAATATTGTTTGAAACATTTCCAGATGCGACCTCATCTTCAAAATAAATGCATGATGCAGGGATTTCATTGTTTCGAGTTCCATTTATAAATATACTATTATTCTGGACATATTTATATCCAGGAACGGATCTAATACCATAAATTTTAGTCACTGGAGAAGAGTCAGTATTCAAAAAAACTCTATTATTAATTAACTTAAAATAAGAGCTCCCCATATGAATACCTGTAATTCTAGAATCAAGAGAAGTCGATAAATTAGATAAATTAAATACTAAATTATTTCGTGCACTATAAGGTTCGGGCACATTCAGTCCAGCTGATACTTCCAAACCAGTCATATCCACCGCCCTATTCCATTGACTAAAATATTTTATATCACTAATGGTATTTCCGGACAAGACTGTCCTGCCTCTGGATTGTATTCCAATAAAATCCTTAAACGAATTAATAGAATTTAATGTTGAGTCTCCAACCAAAATGTTTGAAATACTATTATTGTCAATTAGTGTGTAATAATTATTAGAGTCATGATAAATACCCATGAAGGGTGCTGTTTTAAAACTCAAACCATTTATTTTATTTCCCGAAATGGAGTTATATTGCGGATAAAATACAGTTAAATACGTCTTCTTACAATAAATTCCGTAATTAAAACCATAGGCTGCACTCTCAATGTTATTTATAATATTGGAGTCAATAAAAGAGCTAGGGTCGTCAGAATCTGCATATAGATATATTCCCCTAAAATAGAAATCCATGGTACTC
Source organism: uncultured Bacteroidota bacterium (assembly GCA_937870795.1). Classification (GTDB taxonomy): domain Bacteria; phylum Bacteroidota; class Bacteroidia; order Chitinophagales; family Saprospiraceae; genus JADKBO01. The sequence continues at coordinate 5,600 of CALMWS010000090.1, forward strand.
TGAAAATCACACTTAATATTTGCAATTATATTTTTTTTAATACAAATATCAGGATGATAAGGTGTAGAAGAATTATAATTCCAAATCGCATAAAAATAGTATATAGCTGATGAATTAGGCATGTCAATAATAATAGATGATGTGTCAACATCACTCCCAATTATATTATTATTAATATATCTGCTAGAAGTTTGAGATTTAACACCATAAAAATAACTCGTTCCGGGGCCCGAAAATATTTTAATATTCTGGATTTTATTATTTGCTATTGAATCTTTGTTTATTCCTCCACTGACATCTATTCCAGCAAAATAGACGCCATTACTCCCGCTAACACTAGTGTTGTTTAACATCATTTTATTTCCCTGGCAACTAGCAGCGCTTCCTCCAATAAAATTATTAATAATGGTTAAGGAATTATTTATGCTACTTTTAATAGCTGTAACCCCAATCAATGAAGTATTATATGGAGTCAAATAGTAAAAACTATTTCCACTAATTAAACAAGAAGTGGTACTAGATAATATTATACCATTTACTTTAAAATTAGTGAAGTTGTTGTTTTTGATTCTAACATTCGAACTACTGGAAATTCCTAAAAGAATAGGGACGAAGGTGATAGAATTGCCTATTGTGCATTTTTCAATTGTAATATTTTGTGACGAATTCAATGTCACTATACCATCATAAGAAGATGTTAAACTACCCTGAAAATCAAGGTATCTGAGTTCAACGAAATTATTACCAGAATTAAATAGAGCCGTCGGAGCATTGTTTGCAATAAATTTTAAATAATTTTCATTCCCAACTCCTCCAGGTCGTCCATCAATAACTAATCCCTTCACCGCGTTAAAAACCAAATTAGAATTTATGGATCCTGTTGGAGCTATAGAAGAAATTGGACCTGGAACATTAGCTGCAGGTCTTATCACAATTAAATGTGAGCTGTCAGCACATCCAATTGAACTAAAAGTAAAATTGGTTTCAGGAATATAATCAGCTTGCAACTCTAAATAAACTGTATCAAGCACACCAATATTTTTTAAATTCAACCAAGCTGCTGCAACCGTAGTATAGTCATCATTACTGGATCCAATTCTAATTATTCCAGAACCAGAACAAGAAAAAGTTGATTGTGAGCCCCAAACAGGGTTTATCGTATTGTACTTTGGACCTCCAGCACAATTTATACCAAAATAGGGAAAAATGTAAAAGTCATAAGCAGTGGCAATACCCAATCCTGTAACAGATATATTGGTTGATACACCAGATGAAATAATGGTACCATTACCTAAAGCAGTATTAATTGAATAAACTACCCCCCCCTCAGGAAAAAGACTAGGTAAAGTGCCTGCTGGATATCTCACAACAAGGTAACCATCAGCTCCACTTGGATTAAAAGATAAACTTATTGAATTAATATTAATCGGGGTCAGCACTAAGTTGGTCGGAGGATCAGGAGTGGCACAAATATCCACATTAATGTTATCCATAGCTATGGTTTGGTATGCCGATGAATTAACCTTAAGTTTTATTTTTACATTGCTCCCTATAAAGTTACTTAAAGATTTACGATAGTGATGCCATTTTACTATGTTGGGATACTCGCTACTTTGCATCGTATCAAATGGCAAATAACTGTTCCCGCAATCCGTGCTTACTGAAATCTGAGTGCTATTCCAGGATCCAGAACCAATTGCCATAAGATCAAATGAAAATGTATCCTGAGCTGTGATAGGACCATTAACAGGCAAAATAAATTCACTTGATGAATTTGTATTCAAAAGAATGCTTAAACTTTTGGATAGGGTGCCTGGTTGAGTATTAATCGTCCAACCTGATGCAAATGTCCAATTAGCAGGCAGTGCAGAGAGTTGATTAAAATTTTCACTTAAACTCTGAAGCACAGGTTCTTGGTTAAATATTTTTGTGAAGCTATTGTTAAGAGGATTAACATCTGACTGACTCACCACATTACATGCAAAAGAAATACTCCCCCCACCAGAAAAATTAAAATAATTTGGTATTAATACTGATGTATCTTGATAGGAATTTAATATACCTCCATTGACAATATAATTAACCATTCCAGAATAAGCTCCTGTATAAATCAATTGAATTTCTATTGGATTTAAAGTGAAATCATGGGTATTTACTCCTGTGTTAGTTAACTTAATACTCACTTGTTCATTTGTACCAAAACAGTCTAGATTATCTATTCCGGCGATGTTATAAACTCCAATGTCAATGCCATTTGACATAGGCTTATGATCATCTGCACCAATGTCTGGAGACAAAGTATCTCTTGTCAAACCATCAATATCATAATAGATGCCGGGAACATGGATGCCCTTTCTATCAATTTTAAAACTATTACTTTGTATATGCAAATCAGTGGAAGAGACAAAATCAGGGTTAAGTTCAATCGAATTTAAATCTTTTCCAGATGCTGTACGCCATGCATTAAGATTGGAATAATTTATTCCTGCCGATGACTTAACTAGAAAACTATTCAATCCAGATAAATCGGCCTTTAAGCAATTATAATTTGACTCAGTCAAAGTTGAAGAACCCAGATGCAAAGAATATCTATGATTAATATTGTTGTTGCCATAAGAGTTATTTATTAAAACATTGTTTTTTAAATAAGTTTGACCCAAGACAGAGTACATAGCAGCACTTGAGAGATTGGGGCTTGGCGCAATAACAATGCTATTATAATAAACAAAATTTGTACTACCTGTATGGTTTAAATAACATCCAGTAACGAATTGAGTATTATAACCGGACATATACATTGTGGCTAAATCAGAAATAAAATTATTGGTCAGTTTATAAACGGTTGTTGCTACAGATCCGGACGTAAATACACCTGTCACAAAGCCATATGTAGTTGTGGAAATATTTTTGAGCCTATTAACATTATTACGATTCAGAATTATTGTACCAGTACAATCCACAATTCGAATACCATAAAGGGCAAAAGCTCCATTTGTGAAAATATTGCGAACAACTGCACCCTCAATATTTAGATTTTTTTGAAAATTTGCGTAAATACCTGATACTTCAAAAGCTCCTCCAATATCATTTTCTGATTCTCCACCAATTATCATTTGTTCACTAATTGAGGACGCTATTTTATTTCCTTCATCATAATAAGTGGCCGATGTTCCCTGGAGCGATACACCCTGGGCAGTATTTTGACAATTTATTCCTTTATACTCATTCCAGGAATTTGAACCCGATTGATTTGATACTGAAAAACCAACTATTGAAGAATTAGTTGTCTGCAAAATTCCAAAACTATTGGGGTTATTTTTATTTAGCACAATCGTTGCATCAATAAATTTATTGTATTGACTTCCTTTAACAGCATCTTGTGGTTTTATAAAATATCCATATTCAACGTTGGTGTTTGCTGGATCAACTCTTACATCAATATTTTCAATATCAACATAGGATGCCCCTGAGAGTCCAATACCAAAATCTCTATTCCAACTGCTACCAAATGGGCGCACAATTGGTCTGTTGCCACCCGTAGATTGTCGAATTTTTAAAGTTGCGTTTGCAGAACCTTTATATGTGATCCAAGGTAAATCTTCAGCAAATATTTGATCACCTGGGATGTTCAAAATGATTGAATCTGTCATCACACATTGGGATGCAGCATTGCTGGCTACAATTGCTTTTGATAAAGAAGAAAAATTAAATGGCCCATCCGGTTGACTCAAATCCACGCTAAATTCACCCCCAGAAATTGATATAGGTGATGAGTGCAAAATAAGCGATATATTATCAATAGCAGCTGGTGGGTTGTTTCCTTGTGAACTGTTGTATCTAAATGAAAAAATTATTCTAAAGGAATCAGATGATGTACATGTGTTGACCACTTGGGGACTGAAATAAATCTTTTGTCTTTTTACTGTTCCTTGATTATTCAATACCGCTAATGTTTCAGCCGGTTTGCTAAGAATTACAGCAGTTGTGTTGGTTTGGCTGGGAGTGTAAGTTGTAGGGGCAATGCTAACCATTAACACATCATTAGGGGCGACTTCACCAATGTTTATCCATGAAAAGCTCAATTCCATGTAGTTGATTCCCTGAGGTAAAACAACATTTCTGTAAAAATGAACCGTTTTTGCACTGGTATTATTTGTGTAACTCCAGCTTGCCCCGCCATTGTTCGATATGTAAGCACAATTTCCGGTAAATCCAGAAGGCGTAGCGCCAACATACCAGGCATTTGTTGCTGTGCCATTGACTAATGACCAACCATTGTCTGCAAAAGTTGGGCCCAAATTAAACCCACCCTCCTGCAAAGAATCTATCAAAACTGTTTGGGATAAAAGGAATTCAGGTAAAATCAATATTAATAAAAAGATGATCCTCGAAATTTTTTTCATAGTAAAAATTCACTGTTACTGCCCAAATATATCAAAATTTTTAAAAACGATAACCTGATATTCATCTGCTTATAAAATAAGCATAACATTATTAATATATTTAATTTATTATACAATGTGAATCTAAGTTTTATATTAATTTTTGTTATTTTGGGTCTACTTAGTACAAAATAGACATTGATTTTGGCAGCGTCCTAACTGTATGGCTAAATTTCTTACATGAAAGAGATCCAAATCATACCATATTAGATGTTATATATTATTTTCCATTCTGAGAAAAAAAGAGATGTTTATTGTGAAGAATATTAAAAAAATTCCCTATACCTGGCTAAGAGTAAATCCAGCTTGAAAATAAAATGATGATGGTAAAAACAAACTCTTCCTTAATCTTACATGCTATTTAAAGAGGCTATTGCAATGCTACATGTAAACTTTTTAAAACATTACTTTCATATTTATTACCAAAATTCTAAAAATGATAAAATTAAAATCAAAATATTCAAAAAATGTATAAAATTAATCTACCGATAAATCTAATTCTATTTCTTCATCCTTACATTACCATGAATAAAGGTATCAGAATAATCGCTTACTAATAAAGTTTGAAATTCATTTACAAGTAATATATTATAGAGAGATAGTTGTCCTTTATTAAAAATTAATGGAAAGTTTTCTCCCAACCCATCTAGCTCAAACTTTTCAAACCACAATTTTTTATTAATTCCCAATTTTATCATAAATTGATCTGGCGTTACACCAATTTCTGAAGAAAAACGAAGCACAGTTAGATTATTATTCAGGCTAACAAGGAATAAATCCTTATCTATAATGATCCCTGATTTAAGATATATAGTATCTAAGCCTGGTTGAATATAAACGGTATCATTTTTACTGATACATCCAATTACTTTTCTCAGAGAACCATAAATAGAATCCATTGATGAGGTAACAATATTTCTTTGCTTACTTAAAGAAATAACATTTGACAAAGTATCTTTTCCAGAAATTGAACATAAAGAAAGCTGGCGAAAATAAACAGTGTCAGCATTTTCCATAACATGAAACAAAGAGTCAACATTGGTAAAATTCGTATTTATAGTTTCAAACTGATTTTGCCCGGAGTACTTGTACTGCCATGTAAACGAGTTACCTATGGCAGCAGATAAGCTTACATTAGATTTTATTAAAGACACTTCACCAATACAAAAGTTCGAAGCATCCGACGAAATAAAGGGAACATAAGCTTCTAAGCAAGAATCCTGAATCTCATCTGCCCCAATATCGGGACTTAAATAACTACGAGCATTACCTTCAAAATCAATTAATTCACTACTTAAAAAAGTGCCGGTATTATTTGCCAGACAGGTATCAGAATTTAGATGAAGGTCATTGGAAGATACAAAATAATTAGTAACCAGACCACCTGCGGGGTCATTTGATATAAATGCATATGAGTGCTGATCCGGAAAATGAGGTATTTGCTTCCATTGATCAAAATTATAGGAAGAATTCTTATAATAGAAAAATTGATCGGCAATAGTCCCAGCTCCAATAAATATATTATTGTCAGAAACGAGTTTGAAATTTGAGGTATCAAGATGAATAGCAAAACGATGTGCAGTAGTGGATGAAATACCATTAAAGCAAATATTGTTTCTCAAAAGAATAGAGTCTGATATTTTAAATTGACTTAAAACATTCGTATAGTAAGTAGAATTTCCTACTACACCTTCTAAATAAAAGGTATTGTGATCAATGATCGTCTTTCTTGCGCCATCAATTTTAACCCCTTGAACACTACCATTGTGCGTTCCTGTCCAGGAAAGCCTGAAAATATTATTATTCATCTTAATGAAATTCACAGAATTGACAACCAGGGCGTTGTGATCTTTAGTAAAGCCAGAGATATTATCATTAAACAATAAATTGTTGCATAGATACAATGTATCAAATGAACTGAATGAAATAATTTCAATTTTCCCGGTCGATCTCTGTCTTTGAAAACTGTTAGATAAAACAGTTAAGTGTTTACCAGAATGAAGCTTAATTGCATTTAAAGAATTGGACTTAACAGTAGTACTTGAGAAAAGATTCTTACTAATGTCCATATGATTCCAAGTATTAAAAGGGGAACTAATGCCTATGTACCCATAATCCTTGAAACTACATTCTTTAACCCTTGCAAAACCCTGTACATTGTTATGGTATATAAACATTGTAAACAGTTGAATAACTTCAGCACCCGCTACCGGGGAAAAATTACATCTAAACATTTCCAGACTTTGATAATTTATATCTGAAGATTCAACACAAAATAAACCATAAGAGGAATTATTTTTCCCACTTATTATACAATTCCTAAAGGATACTTTATTTACATGTCCTAGTATCAATACACAAGGATTATTTATAGAAAATGATTTTAATTGAAGCGTAGTGGCGCCCAAGGTATCTATGCCGTCAAATATCACATTTCTAGCGTTTTGCAAAACAAAAAGAGGTGATGAAATTGCACTCAACGCCTCTATACTTACATTTTTACCATATTTGGGTTTAATTATTAATTTTGCGCTCTCTGAATACTTATTGGCGGAAATAACAATTGGAAAGACTTCACTAGTTTCATTATACACTGAATCGGTTAAAATAAAAGTAATATCTCCATCCAAACAATGTGAAGCATTGTAAAAATAAATTGCTTCTGACAATGTGCTAAAATCACCATTCTGCCCAACTAAATACTGGCCATTTAGCGCTAATGACCGTAAACTAAGTTGAACCACATTGTTATTCGAATTTTCATTCAAATCAGAATTGATAGAAATTTTAATTTTTTCGCCTTGCCTGGAAATTATAGGTATATGTAAATTAAAAACCATTTCTTGACCACTAAGTAAAATGCCTGTTTCAATTGAATGTCCAAGTTGATAAGTCTTTATCCCGCCAATTAGACTAAGTAATAGTTGAGCTGGACTACTGGCAAAATTATACGCAATAGATGAAACATTTTTTATAAATATAGAAATTTCATTGCTATCACATGATAAGCTTCTAACTTTTGCCTTAACACTTAAATCTGAGAAGGAATTGATAAAATCACCTGCAATAGCACCTAAATCGATAGGAGACAATTGGTCTCTTGTGTTTCCATTTAAATCTTCAATTACAAACTCATATTTACCTGATTTTTCTATTCTGCTTCCTTTAGTTGGTAAAGGTAAAATAGTATCCGGATCCAATAAAGGATCAGCAGTGAAGCTCAAGGTATCATCTGCAAATAAAATAGCGTGCGTAATTTCATCAAAATAAATGTAAGGCAATAAATCCATCAGGCCACCATTTACAGAATCGAAGTAGTAAATATTATTGATCAATTTTAAATTGGTATTTAAAACAGGATTGAAAACTCCACCAAAACAGAAGTGCTTTCTTTGCCCGCTAAGACCAGTTGAAGTATTAATAATTATATTATTACCAATATTACAGGTCAATATATTATCGGCAAAATAAACCGAATGGGTGTTTTGACCGCCTAAGTGTAAACCAGTTAATTTGATAGAATTGTTCTTATAATCTCTGGATCCACTACTGCTATATACACCATAAATTTTACTATATTTTGCTTGTGACAAATCCAATGCTACAGCATTGTTGTACATTTTAAAAGAAGATCCATTTAGTAACATTCCATACAAAACAGATCCTGTTGATGTCGAATAATTCAATATATTATACACCTTATTACGTGCCGCGCTGTATTGCTCTAGCGGGCCTAAGTGTACCATGTATACTCCAAGCACAACGGATTTAACATTTTTAACATTGTTATAACCAATATTAGATATATCATTGTTATAGACCGAAATATTGCCCTCTGTATAGCAACCAAATATTAATTCATTAAAAACAAATGAACCTGAAAGTATGGTATCTCCAGAAAAAAGATTTACAATTTTATTATGAGCCACAATTCCCTTCAAATTATTTGAATCATAATAAATTCCCAAAGATCTTCCATATGGCATGTAAAGATTAGAAATAACGTTGTTATTAATTGTTCCAACATGACCAGTTGATCCTCCTGAAATGTCATCTTTCAAACACTGAATCCCAAAAGCTGCTCCCCTAGCTAAACAGTTGATTCCTTTAATTGTATTGGAGTCAACAGTTGTTTCTGTATAATAATGTTTAATATCTAAGTTAATACCACTGATATTCATTTTCATAGTGGTTTGCGAATTACATGAAATACCGCGAATGGAATTTCCAATAATTTTCACCTTAATATTAGAGCCTACCTGGGGATTATAAAAATAAATTCCATTGCAGGTATAGGAATTAGAAGAATTAGGCAAACTGACAATTATAGAGTTAGGGTCATTTACATCCCCTATTTGATTGTAATTTATTTCCCTTGCTCCGATGTAAGTCCCTATTGCATTAAAAATACCTGCTCCATAACCGGTAGTAAGTTTTATATTCTTAATGTTATTATAAACTACTATATCTTGATTGTAAATTCCAGAACAGTAAATTCCTGAAAAATCTAACTTTCCTGATAAACTAGTACTGGTATTTACAATTTCCATATAATTGCCTGAGCAATGAGGGCCGGTGCCACCAATCCAATTTTCAGAAATCGTTAAACTAAAATTCAAGAGTGATGCAATAACTTGAATGCTTACTCCATTTTTGTTTAGAGGTACAGTAAAATAAAAACTATTATTAGAAACAACTCCATTATAAGCATTGCTTATTGAGATTGCCTTAGAGCTAAAATTGAACAGGTTGTTGTCCTCTATTTTAACAAAAGAATTATTCTGATTAGCAAAATTAATCAAAATAGGTGCCATGTAGGAAGGATTTCCGATGTCATTCTTCTCTAAAGTCAAAAAATTGCATTTCCAAATCTGGATAATTCCTGTTACGTCAGAATTTGGGGTGCCTTCAATTTTACAATGTGAGATGTTTATATGATTTGATTCATTTCTAAAATTAATTGTACTTCCATTTAATGCTCTAAAAATAAACTTCTTCTCTAGCCCTGCACCACCTGGCCTTCCATCAATAAAGACACCCAAACATTTATTAAAATCTAAAACGTAGCCTGATGCAGAAGCTGGTTGATAAAAAACAATGTCATTTACAACATTTGCTGCAGGCCGAATAATAAGGACGTGTGTGCTATCATTACAGCCAATAGAATTAAATACAACTTTGTTTTCAGAAATATAATCAGATTGAATTTCAAAAATAACGGTGTCTTGAATACCCATTAATGCTAAATTGGATAAGGCTGCCGTAATTGAGATATAGTTGCTACCGCTCGTGCCAATACTATAAGTACCTGTACCTGAACATGAATTGGTTGTTGCTGATCCAGTTAATGGGTTTATGCTTTGGTACTTAGGTCCACCAGAACAATTTGCACCAATAATTGAATAAATATAAAAATCGTAGGTTGTTGCAATTTCAAGATTTGAAACTGAGAAATAATTCAAGGAACTATTTTGAATAACTTTTCCGTTTCCAATATAAGTATTGGTTTCGTAAAGAAAGCCGTCTACGGGCAGTGAATCGGGTGCAGTAGTGTGGGGGTACATTACAATCAAATAATTATCAGCAATGCCCTGACTAAAGGTACCTGCCAATGAATACAATCCTGTTGAAGTCAATTCAAGATTGTTTGGAGATACAGGTTCTTGACACCCAATAGTATTAAAATTATCAAATGCGATAACACCACCATTTATTGAATAAACATCTAGTTTTATCCAAATTATTTTGTCAACAAATTGAGATAAGTCAACTGAATAATGATTCCACTTCATATTTCCACCTGGATATTCAATATAGTCTAAAGTATCAAAGTTTGAATATGTGTTTCCACAATCTGTACTTATTGATATATTTATTCTTCCCCAAACAGATGCCGACACTGCCCTGAAGTCAAAAGAAAAAGTATCTTGAGGTTGAATGCTACCATACGCAGGAAGTAAAAATGTTGAGGACGAATTTGAGTTGAAATTTCTATACAATCCATTTGAAAAAATGCCATAAACAGGAGAAATACTCCATCCAGAATTTAAAGTCCACCCTGCAGGCAATGATGTACTTTGATTGAAATTTTCATTTACACTTTGGGGAATAACTGCCTGGCTATAATTAGCTGAAATCGTATTGTTTAAAATATTCACATCAGCAGAAAATACAATATTGGCAGTTATCGTAAAAGATCCTCCATTTGAAAAGTTAAAAAAATAAGGCACCAATAGAGTCGTATCCTCATAGCTTTGCAACACCCCGGCAGTAACATTAAATGAATACATATAATTATATGCACCATTAACAGAAATCGAAATTTCAACCGGGGCAATTGAAAAGTCATGGATATTAATGCTTGTATTTTTTAAATGAACACTTATTTGCTCCATTGAACTAAAACATTCAACAATATTAATTCCTGAAATCGAATAAATACCAACATCAGGCCCATTAGAAATTGGATTGTACTCATCGGCTCCAATATCGGGAAATGATCCGTCTCGCAGATCATTATCAATATCTCCAAATACACCTGGAATAGAAATACCTTTTCGATCAACTTTAAAACTTGTGGTTTGTATGTGCAAGTTCTCGTTCGAAACAAAATCCGGGAGAGTATTAATAGATAAATTATCATGCCCTGAAGCAGTACTCCACGCTGAAAGGCTGTTATAGTTAACACCAGCAGATGACCCAACTAAAAAACAATTTTGCGACGACCCCACATACATGCAGTTATTATTAGATGAGGAAACTGAAACCCCACTGACAATTTTCAGGCAATGTCTAAAATTGACATTGTTATTTCCATCTGATGTATTTATTAATATGTTGTTTTTACATGTCACAGTTCCCGATCCGGCATACAAAGCAGCAGTAGATAAATAACCGGTGGGTTGTATACTTACTGTGTTGTAATAAATATTTGAATTTGCTCCCGTATGGCCTAAAGTTATGCCTGCTACATACTGATTTATATAACTTGAAACATAGGAAAGGTTCATTCCATAAATAAAATTGTTACTGATTTCATATGCTGCTGATGGAGTTGTACCAACTAAATAGATCCCTGCAGTCGGACCCCAGGAAGTCATACTTATATTTTTGAAATTAGATATTGAGTTCTGAGAAATTTTAATATTTCCTGTACAATCTGTAAATCTAATCCCATATAAGCCAAAGCCTCCATTCGTGAAAATATTCCTTACTTGTACATTCAAAACAGAAATATTCTTCTGAAAAGAAGCCCAAATTCCACATACTTCCAATGAGCCACCTATGTCATTTGGTATACTACCCCCAATAATAATTTGTTCAAATCCAGGCCCTCCTAAAATATTGCCTTCATCATAATAGGAAGTAGAGGTGCCGTTTAAAATAATACCTTGAGCAACATTTTCTATAGCAACTGATTTAATTTCATTAAATGAGTTTGTTCCGCTTTGTGAGGTAATTGAAAAGCCGTTGAGTGAAGAATTTGTTGTTTGAAGTATGCCAATGGATCTTGTATTGGCTTTATTGAGAATAATTTTGCAATTACTAATCTTCACATTTTGGCAACCCGCCGTGGCATTGGCAGGTTTAATGTAAATGCCATATTCTATATCCAAATTAGATGCAGAAGGAATTATGTCTAAATCAGAAATTTCGACATATTTTGCTCCAGACAAACCCAATCCAAAATCACGTGTCCAGGCACCTCCTGTTGGTTCCAAAACAGAAGATTTTCCTAACCCCGATTTAAATATTTTTAAAACTGAATTTGCATTTCCTGTATAATTTATCCACGGTAAATCTTCCTTAAATACCTGATTCGATGGTATATCCAATAAAACTGAATCGGTCATTAAACACTGACTGGCGGCATTAGCAGATGAGATTGCCCTTGCCAATGAATGAAAATTATTAGTACTTATAGGATTGGAATAATCCAAGGTGTAAAGACCCCCATTTGTACCTATATTTGAGTTATGCAGAATTAAAGAAATATTATCAACAGCAGGTGGAGGATTTGAACCAAGAGAATTGTTATATCTAAATGAAAAAATTAATCTTATATTGGCAGAACTTGTACAAGTATTAACAACTTGTGGATTAAAGAAAATTTGTTTTCTCGAAACCACATTTTTATTATATAAAACTGCTAAAGTTTGGGCAGGAGGTGCCAAAATAACAGAAGTACTGTTTGATTGACTTGGAGTATAGTTGCTTGGTGCAATACTAACCATCAACACATCATTGGGGTTGACCTCTCCGAAATTGATCCATTGAAAACTTAGTTCCAGATAATTGATACCCTGAGGCAAGACAATATCTCGATAAAAATGACTAGTGGCAGCAAGACCATTATTTACATATGACCAGGTAGAACCTCCAGTATCAGATACATAGGCACTATTACCTGAAAAAGCATTAGGTACTGAGCCTGCGTACCACACGTTGGAAGCTGAACTAACAGGTACTGACCAGCCATTTGCAGCCAAGGAATTGCCCAAATTAAACCCACCTTCCTGCAAAGAATCGATTAAAACAGTTTGGGATGAAATTGTTTTGGGAAAAAATAAAACCAATATAAGGCATAACCTAACAATGCTTTTCATAGTATGCTTCCTTGTTTATTCTCAAATATATCATTTTTTTTTAAAATAATAGGCTGATATCCATAGGTTTATAAATTTAAAGTTATATTATTAATAAAATTAAAGTATCATGTGATGTAAATCTGTGCATTGCATGAAATTTAAGTTCTTTTGGGCTGTATTAAATCTAAAAATAAGTTGATCTGACATTGTCATCTCTGTTCCGAATGTCTCAACCATATTTACAGTCCATTCTCCAACTTTTTCAACATTTAACGAAGCGACGCCTCGCAAAGACCCAGGCCATACGATTTACCATTCTCTTACATTTTGAACATTTAGCGATGCAATGCCTCGCAGAGACGCAGGGCGCTGGGTCTCTGCAGGGCCCTGCGTCTCTGCTACCATTTTTATTTTACCTTTGCACAAAATATTAACCATGCATGCTTTTATCGTAGATGGGGTTCGTACGCCGATTGGCAGTTTTGGGGGCAGTTTGGGTCCGGTGAGGGGTGATGATCTGGCGGCGCATGTGATCAGGCAGCTGCTTGACAGGCACCCGGGGCTCGATGTTGAGGCCGTCGATGATGTCATCCTCGGCTGTGTGAACCAGGCGGGTGACGACAATAGGAATGTGGCAAGGATGGCGCTGCTATTGGCGGGATTGCCGGTATCGATACCTGGAGAGACGGTTAACCGGCTGTGTGCTTCGGGCATGTCGGCTACTGTGCAGGCGGCAAGGGCGATTATGGCGGGAGATGGGCATTTGTTTATCAGTGGGGGCATGGAGCATATGACAAGGAGTCCGTATGTTATTTCTAAGGCCAGTAAGCCCTATGGTACCGATGCACAGATGGTGGATTCGAGCTTTGGTTGGCGTTTTGTCAACCCCAAAATGGAGAGTATGTATGGTACCGAAGCCATGGGTAAGACCGCTGAAAATCTGGCAGAGATGTATAACATTTCGCGTGAAGATCAGGATGCCTTTGCTTGTCAATCGCAGATGAAGGCAACAGCGGCGCGCAGTTCGGGTCGACTGGCACAGGAAATAACGGCTGTTCACATACCAGTAAAAGGCAAGGATGCCCAAGTTTTTGAACATGACGAATTCATTAAGCCCAATACCAGCATTGATGTATTGGCTACCTTGAAGCCGGCTTTTAAAAAAGACGGTACAGTTACAGCGGGTAATGCATCCGGCTTAAACGATGGGGCGGCTGCCTTACTCATAGCTTCAGAGCAGGCACTTCAGCAGCACAAACTCACTCCCCTCACCCGCATCATAAGCAGTGCGGTGGTGGGTGTAGAACCCCGCATTATGGGCATTGGTCCGGTCAAAGCCAGTCAGCAAGCGTTGGCAAAGGCAGGATTGACTTTGGACCAGATGGATCACATTGAAATCAATGAAGCCTTCGCGGCGCAGGTACTGGCCTGCACCCGACAACTGGGACTGGAAGACTATGACCCGCGCATCAATCCCAATGGGGGTGCCATTGCGCTGGGACACCCGCTGGGTATGACAGGAGCCAGGATCTTATTAGCTGCATCCCGAGAATTGGTCAATACCGGAAAACAATATGCATTGGTGACGATGTGTATTGGTGTGGGGCAAGGGTATGCGGTGGTGATTGGCAGGGCACAGTAGCGGCGTAAAATTTTACGCCGCTACTGCCCATTGAATTTTAGGCAGAATTACCTTAATTTTGGAAAAAAAACAACAAACTCTAGCCAATGGTGCAATTACATCCGCAATACATTACTGACCATAATGGGAAAAAGATATCTGTTGTGCTTCCCATCAAAGATTTTAAGGACATGCTCGAAAAAATAGAAGAGCTGGAGGATATAAAATTGTACGATGAGTCAAAAAAATCAAACGATCCTTCGATTCCAATTGAAGAGGCCTTTCAGATGATAGAAGAAAATCGGAGATAAATAAAATGTCTTACCGAATTGTTATTAAGAAAAAAGCTATTAAAGTGCTTGAAAAAATTCATGAGCCTTATTACACCAATATCAAGAAGGCAATTATTGCACTTGGGGAAAATCCCCGTCCTAAAGGATACAAGAAGTTACACGGAAGAGATGGTTATAGAATTCGTGTTGACGATTACCGAATTATCTACGAGATTTTTGATGATTCTCTATTAATAGATATCATCAATCTTGGTCATAGAAAGGAAATTTATGATTAACATATATTGTAAGCTGGGAATACTCTGAAAGCATAAAAAGTGAGATGGGTAAATATTTATTTTTTTTATTTTTTTTTATTAAGTTATTATCTTCCAATTTCTTCCCAAACTCCCGAAAAACTGGAGTATCGAACAGATGGCAGTGTGCTATCTGCATCAGGCGTGGAAAAGGATGGCAGTCATTACACAAAAGTGTACGACAACCGTGGAAATGTGATTGCCAGATTTATTTCCGGTGATAATACGTACAAGAGGGGGCGCATCATCTTTTATGGGGAAGATGAAAACATGGAATATCCCTATTTTGATTACAGCAATGTCTTAGGGGATACCACCTTTTACAGGGCATTGGGATATACATCCAGGATGAAGTACTACTTTATGTATGATTCAGCTGAATATGTGATAAGGTTGAGGTTGTTTGAAAATGGGAAGCCAGCGTGTAAATCATATAGGGACTATGGTGAAAAAAACTGGACCAATTATTATTACGACAAGTCGGGAAAATACCTGGGAACCGGAACATCGGACGGTTATTATAAGCCCATAGATGGAATGAATATTAGGTACTATGGATTATTTGAGGCGGGGCCTCAGCCGGCTGTACCATTTGGGGTGTATCAATGTAGTAAGGGTGCGATCCAGTCTGCAGCATTTTTTAATTCACGGGGAGAGGAGATAGGCAAATGTGAATACAAAAATGGCTATCCTTTTAATGGGCTTGTCTTAGAAGCCGATTTTATCTGGACCTACTTTACACTAAAACAATATAAAGAGGGTTTGGTTGTCGGGGATATTACCGAGTACGACTATCACTTTAAAGTATTAAACGTGTATGCCAAAGACAAGAACCCGATGAGTAACAAGACAACAAGTAAGGCGGCTCCTAAAAATACCTACAAGGACGGTCAGCCCTATACAGGCATATTCAATCTAGAATACAGCGTAATTGAAATGCAGGAAGGTAAAAGAAACGGTGTAACAAAATCGTACGATTTTCTAACCAGGGACACACTCTCCATCGAAACCTACAAAGATGGCATAAAACAAGGTTATGCTGCCTTTACTCCCATACCGGGACGTGTTATGACAGAAGGTTATTATAAAGACGACTTACCCTTTGAAGGAGAATTTGTATTGAGGAGAATGAATGATTTTGTCAATGTTTCAAGTTACAAAAATGGGGTAATGGTAAAGGTAACTACTTACAAACCCATAACAAAAGGAAATAAGTACCTGGACTTTCAATACTTTTCTACTTGTGAATTCAAAGGAGGCAAGCCTTTCGAAGGTTTATTATATGATGATAAAAGATATGATTTTTGTACCTATAAATCAGGTTTGTTAAATGGCACTAGTTATTATTTGTTAAGTGGCAGGGACACCTCACAACTTACTACCTATGTGGATGGCAAAAGACAGGGTTTGTCATTTCAAAGAGATGGGTCTACAGGGCAACGGGTAATTGGCTTTTACAAAGATGATGTAAAATTTGAAGGCCGGTTTCTGAATGAAAAAAATCAAAGGCAAATTTATGAATACCAAAATGGAGTTCCGGTAAAGGTAGTTGAAAACGATTCCTATATAATTAGTTACTTTGGGTTGACCAATGAAAAAAGAGAAGGTCTTTGTGTGCAGCAACAGCGCTTCGGTCCTAAAAATAAATGGGAAATCGTCTATAAAAACGAGCAGCCTTATGAAGGTCTATTGGTGGAAGAAAATAAAATCATTACTTATAAGGCAGGGCAACAAACCGGCTTCCTTTGTGAATATGAATCAGATGATTTGATAAAACTAAATGCAAGGTATGCTATCGCTAATGGGGTGAAAAATGGGAAGGCTGTCATTTTTAATGTTTATGAAAATGGTGACTCTATCCAAATGGAATACCAAGGCGGTGTAGTACAAAATGGCACCCTGGTAACGACTGATCCCAGAACCCGAATCAAAAAAATTTTTACCCTAAATAATGGTGTAGCCAGTTCTGACAGCACCTATCTCTACCCTTCTTACGACGGTAAACCAAAAGAATACCTCAAATTCCAGAATGGCAAAATAAAGGAAGGCACAGAATACAAATACAATCTAATAGCCATCACCAACCAATACAAAAACTACCTATTGGTGGAAAGTAGGGGTAGATACGATGAAGACCGCGAATTTACCATTAAATGTACTGGTTTAAAATGTAGGTTTTATGATCGACACCACAAGCTATTTGCATACTACATCTACGATACACTTAACCACAGCGTTTCCATTATCGCCAAAGACATAGTAGGCGACAGCCTCAGGGCTAAAATCGTCAATGACAC
The DNA here is from genome assembly GCA_937870795.1 of uncultured Bacteroidota bacterium. GTDB lineage: Bacteria > Bacteroidota > Bacteroidia > Chitinophagales > Saprospiraceae > JADKBO01. The sequence continues at coordinate 23,137 of CALMWS010000090.1, forward strand.
ATTGGCAGAAGGTAGTATTTTGTTTTATAATTATAAACGTGCCAAACGCGATGATCATTTTATCTGGGACAAAGCCATTGTAACGCTTGATAAATCAGGTACCAGCATCACATTGATCAATGAAAAGTATGATTTTTATCCCGTCTATTTCACTTCTCACAGAATGGCTGTACCCTTTCCCTGCTACGATGCGAATCCCCTGATCATATTGTTGCTCACCAGCGAACAAATCTTTAAGGTCAGTTACTACGACAAGTCCACCCACCAATTGTTGGGCAGCCACACTGCCGAAGGTTGGAACATCAATGAAGGATTGACCCTCGAACAAGATGGCAATGAAGTGACTGCCCGGATCTATCGAGATAATATGGCAGACAAAGAAGAGGTAATATCTGCGGCCCGGATTGCAGAGTGGGTGAAGGTGAATGGAGGGAGGAAGTGACCTTTAAAAATTGTGATACCCTTTTGATTGGTGTGTAGCGACGCGATAAAGCGTGTCGCGAAGATGAACGAAAGGTTGTGTTACCTCGTTGGGGTATTGTGCCATCTTGTTGATTAGAAAGATGTCTCGTTAAAGGGGGTTTTATATCGCTCCTCTGGAGCTCCATATTTGGGGCGGGATGGCGTTTTGTAACATGGCACCCCGGTGGGGTGCCATCTGGGAGTTGCAGGGATGTTAATAATTGTTTGAAGTTGCACTTGTACCTAAAACCCAAGGGGGACTTATAAACTTTGCCGCTTTAGAGGTATTTATGCCGCTTTAGAGGTATTTATGTTTCTTCAGAGACATCTATGCCGCTTTAGAGGCATCTATGGCGCTTTAGAGATATTTGCCGCTATAGAGGCATCTATGTCGCTTTAGAGATATTTATGCCGCTTTAGAGGTATTTATGCCGCTTTAGAGGCAACTTTAAAGCTTTAGAGGTATTTATATCGGTTTAGCGGTATCTATGCTGATGTAGCTTTATATATGCCAGTTTAGCGACCCAGCTCATTTGAGTTTGGGCATAAAGGTAAATTTTAGGACATTGGGTAATAGGTCCATTTATGGGTACAATTTAAAATCACCGATGCAATACGGAACTAAAAGTGTAATTCAATCGTTGAAAAAAATGCTTTCAAATTACATATATTTGCAATATGCACTAGGATAAGTTATTAGAGAAACATTACAAATTCTCAAATTTAAAAAAATCTGTAAAATGAACCTTCAATATATTTCGGACAATACAGGTAAAACTACGGGGGTATTTATTCCAATTTCAGAATGGAACGAGCTTAAAAGCAAATATAAAGATATTGAAGAGTTTGATACTCCCGAATGGCAGATAAAAGAGGTCCAGAAACGCCTCAGCGATTATAAAAATAATCATGAGCATGCTTTGGATTTTAACGCTGCCATGGATGATCTTGAAAGAGATTTTTAGATGTACCAAGTCAATATCTTACCGGCCGCTAAACTAGATATTTCCGACGCTGCAAATTGAAGTAACGCCAAACAACATGATCTTGGAAAATAATTTGTTCAAGAAATACGAAGTAAGACTTTACTGATTAGACACAATCCAAAAATTTATCCGGTCAGGTACGAAAATATTCGAACGACAATATTGGATATTTTTCCGTTTATGATTCATTATTCCATTGACGACTCCAATAAGACCATTCTTATTGTTGGTGTTTTTCATACCTCTCTTAATCCGGATAGGTGGAGAAAATAAAATGAATAGCAAAGCCTGTTAAGGGTTATTAAAATTGCCCTATGGCACAGCTGTATGTGGAGGTGGGATATAAGTAAACTTATGACAGATGGGGGTTTTATATCGCTCCTACGGAGCTCCGTGTTTGGGCGAGAGGCGGTTTTGTAACATGGCACCCCACCGGGGTGCCATCTGGGAGTTACAGTGGTGATAATAGTGGTTTGAAATTGCGCCTGCCCCTGGGGAACAAGGGAGACTTATAAACTTTGCCGCTTTAGAGGCATCTGTAAAATCCATTCTAATTGACCACCTCAATCCAATTTTAATTGACCACCCTA
>CALMWS010000091.1 GCA_937870795.1 uncultured Bacteroidota bacterium
ATGATGAAGGTAAAAAATTTAAATAAAGAAAAACTATTACCACTTATTCGCAACCCGGGCCTGCTTTTTTTGATTTTTAATTTGGATACTTTTGTGAAGTAAATACAAACAAATGAGCTGGATCAGGTATTGGCTTTTTACTGGATTGATTTTTCTTTTTTTTCAGGTCGTCATTGGAGGCATTACCCGGTTGACGGGCAGTGGACTTTCTATTACTAAGTGGGACATCGTTACGGGTACCATACCTCCTTTGTCGGACACTGCATGGGTACATGAATTTGAGTTGTACAAGCAGACACCGCAGTATCATAAGATCAATAAAGGTATGACCATTGAAGCGTTTAAATGGATCTATTTTTGGGAATACCTTCATCGGTTGTGGGCGAGGACCATGGGCTTTGTTTTCTTAATCCCGTTTATTATATTTTATGCCAAACGTTGGATTAGTCCTCATCTTTTACGTCGTTTGGGAGTTGTAGTGGCATTGGCAATGCTGGCTGCTACATTCGGCTGGATCATGGTTGCCAGTGGTTTGGTAGACAGGCCCTGGGTCAATGCTTATAAATTGAGTTTTCATCTGTGTATCGCTTTTTCCGTTTACACAGCCTTACTTTGGACGTATTTGGAATACAGGAACGATGCTGTTGTAGCTATGATGGGTATTGCTGATAAATTAAGTTTCGCTGTATTGGTGGTATTGTGGGTACAACTCTTTTTAGGTGGTATAATGAGTGGTATGAAAGCGGGTTTATTTTATCCCACATGGCCTGATATGAATGGTGCTTTTATTCCACACATCGTTTTCCACAACAATATTTTTTCTGTGGAAGAATGGGTTCATTATGACCGTACGGGTTTGGCTCCTGCGGTAGTGCAGGTATTGCATAGATTTACTGCTTACATGCTGTTTTTACTTGGCTTGGCTTTGTTTTACAAAAGGGTTTTCAGGGCTGGTTCATATGCTGTAGGACTTGCAGCTAAGTGGTTTTTTGGTATGTTGATAATTCAGGTTTTATTGGGGATAATTACGGTTATAATGTGTAAAGGCCAGATTCCGGTATTATGGGGTGTATTGCATCAGGCAGGAGCGGTGATATTACTCACTGTTACCCTGGTATTAAGATTTCAAATTAAACGCAGTCCAATTTAAAGGAAATGCTATTTTTGTAGCTCAATCAACAGCTTGTCCGTGAACACTGACATAAAGAAGGAAGGAAAGTTTGAATACATAGAAACAGGCCAGGAGCGGAAAGGAGAAACACCTTTGTTACTGTTGCATGGTCTTATGGGTGCTTTGAGTAATTTTGAAAGCATATTAGAAGAGTTCGGGGGTAAGTATAATGTTGTTATTCCTATACTTCCTATATATAGCCTGCCGTTAAAGGATTTGGATCTTGATGGCCTGGTTGATTTTATTGATGAATTTATTGAGTTCAAAGGCTTTGAGCGTGTCTACATTCTTGGCAATTCTTTGGGAGGTCATCTTGCTCAAATGTATTGTTTGAAAAGACCAGAAAGAGTGGCTAAAATGATTCTGACCGGTAGCTCTGGTTTGTTTGAAAATGCCTTTGGCAATAGTTTTCCCCGCAGGAGTTCAAGAGACTATATCAGGAAAAAAACAGAAATGGTGTTTTTTGACCCAAAAGTAGCTACTGAAGCACTGGTAGATGAAGTCTTTGATTCAGTGAGTGATTTAGGGCGATGCATACGCATCGTTAAAACCGCCAAATCTGCAGTGAGGCACAACCTGGAAGATAAGCTTCAAATGATCAAAACTCCCACATTACTTGTTTGGGGTGTACAGGATGAAGTGACACCTTTGTGGGTTGGTCGAAAGTTTCACGAACTTCTCTCTAACTCACAATTGGTAGAAATCGATAAATGTGGGCATGCACCCATGATGGAACACCCTGAAATGTTCAATAAAGCCCTTAGTGATTTTATATCAAGTAATTGATATTCAATTAATTAAGGTCTAATTTCTCGTGCTTTTGCCGCTCTTTGCATTGGGTTTTCTCCCCCACCCCTTCTGTTTTGTCCTTGTTTGAAGGCTTCAAATCTCAATACCTCTTCTTTTGGAGGATAATGATTATTGGACCTGTCTATATCAGCTGTTTCAAGGTATGGGTCCAGGATAATTTCTTTAATGGGTTTTTCTGTGACAAAAACTTTGGTCACAAGAGTATCGTCAAATCTCCATATTTCTGCTGGCAATCTGTGGGTGGCTATGCTGTCGTTTTCAAAGACAAAGTTGACGATGATGGGCATTGGGTTGCCGCCTTTGTTTTCAAAAGAAAGCTGGTAGTAGTGTTGTTGGTTTTGCATCAAAGCCATTTCTTCTTCAGTGAGACCCTGTATGGATTTTCGATACTCTTGTTGTGTTAAAGCATCGGGTTTATTTTTATCCCAGTGTGTATAAAAATCATTGATGGTTGTATCCATCTCATTGTAGGTTTGTTTGATCTCTTCCAGGTTTCTGAGCTCGCTAATGTTCTTAGGTTCTGTGGCTAATTTTTCTTTTACTTGATGGTACTTCTGATCCGGATCTTTGGGATCGATCTGGTAGTGGTCTACTTCCTTTAAGGATATATCTACAGGTTGGGTGCCAAAGAACCAAGCTCTCCAAAACCAGTCGAGGTCTACACCTGATGCATCTTCCATGGTTCTGAAGAAGTCGGCGGGAGTTGGTGTTTTAAAAGCCCATCGTCTGGCATATTCTTTAAATGCCTTATCAAACAAGGTTCTGCCCATCACGGTTTCTCGAAGTATATTCAATGCAGTAGCTGGTTTGGCATAAGCATTGGATCCAAATTGTCGGGCCGATTCTGAATTGGTCATAATAGGTGACAGATCAGAAGGGTCACTTTTCATGTAGTCGACAATTTTATTGGCGGGTCCCCTACCTGATGGAAAGTTTCTTTCCCACTGCTGTTCGGTGAGGTATTGAACAAAGGTGGTTAGACCCTCGTCCATCCAACTCCACTGTCTTTCGTCAGAGTTGAGTATCATAGGAAAGAAGTTGTGCCCAACTTCATGAATGATAACACCAATGTGTCCGTACTTGGTTCTTTCAGGGTAGGTATTGTCACTTTCACACCTGCCAAAGTTGAATGAAATCATTGGGTATTCCATGCCCATTTCACCATCTACAGACCATGCAACCGGGTAAGGATAATCGATGGTGTAGTGAGAAAACCATTTTAAAGTATGAGCCACTGCCTTTGTAGAAAACTTACTCCAAAGACAGTTGCCTTCTTTGGGCCACATAGACATGGCCATAGCTGTTTTTCCATTGGGTAATTTGGTATTCATTGCATCCCATATATGTCTACGGGAAGTAGAAAAAGCAAAGTCGCGCACATTGTTTGCTGAGAATTTCCAGGTACTTTTTTGTTTGGACATTCCTGCTGCAATTCTTTGATCTGCTTCCTCCAGTGTTGCTATGGTTACGGGCTGGTTAAATTCGTTTCTTGCTTTGTTTAGTCTGGTTATTTGTTGGGGTGTGAGTACTTCATTTTCATTGGTCAGTACACCTGTGGCTGCGATGAGGTGATCAGAAGGGACAGTTATGGATACATTATAATTGCCAAACTCGAGGGTAAATTCGCCTCTGCCCATAAACTGTTTATTTTGCCAGCCATAGGTATCGTAGTATTTACACATTCGGGGAAAGAATTGTGCGATGCAGTAAATGCTGCTGCCGTCTTCAAACTTTTCGTATCCTGATCTTCCCCTTATGGTTTGGCTATTGGTTATGTTGTACCACCAATCTATAGAAAAAACAAACTTTTCTCCCTTGGCTAATGGTTTGGGTAAATCGATTCTCATCATGGTTTGGTTGATGAAATAGGTAAGATCTTTGCCATCTACGCCCTTAACCGATGTTATTTTGTGTCCTCCATCAAAAGATGATTGCATTCGGGTAAGATTATTTACCGACATTTTTTCTTCAATGGCATCCTGATTGTATTTTTTGGATGCTGATTCATGGGAAAAAATGTTTTGATCGAGTTGAAGCCAGAGATAGGTGAGCACATCAGGCGATTGATTAAAATAAGTGATGGTTTCCTTTCCAGTAAGTTTATGGTTGATTTCGTCTATTTCAACCTGAATGTTATAGTCCGCACGTTGTTGCCAGTAAGCTTGTCCTGGAGCACCGGAAGCAGTTCTTAGTTCGTTGGGTGAAGGAAGGAGATATTCTAACTGGTCAAATTTTTGCTGGGCGTTGGAAATGGAGAAAAACAATAAACAAAATACAATCGTGGATAAACGCATAAACTATTTAATTTAGGTTGAATAACAAAAGTAAAGATTTAATGTTTCACGTGAAACATTGTAAAAGCTGTGTTTTTAACTTTCTCGATGTTTCACGTGAAACATTTACTTTAAATTGTCTTTGGCCGCCCAGAAATAATAACAAGCATAACTCCTGTAAGGCATCCATTTATCTGCTACCTTATGGAGCTGCTGGATTAGGTCCGGTGCCTTGGCATCAATACCGTAATAATGGATCACGGAGTTTCTGATGATAAGATCGTCAATTGGAAAAACATTGGGACGATCGAGGGTAAACATTAGGGTCATTTGTACGGTCCACTTACCTATGCCCTTAATAGAAGAAAGTTCCTGGATGATGGCATCATCATCCAATTTGTTCCAATACTTTCTATCCATAGGCTTATCCAGAAAGAAAGTAGCAACGTTTTTAACATATTGAGCCTTCTGATTTGATAAGCCTACTGCCCTCAAAGCATCGTGTTGTGTATCGATCACCAGCTCAGGATGGGGCTTACCATCATACAAGTCTAAAAAGCGTTGGTGGATAGTGGCTGCAGCCTTTGTGGATAGTTGCTGTGATACAATGCTTCCCAGCAAGCTGTGGTAAATTGATTCTTTTTTTACCCGTGGAAACAAAGGTGTGCTGTCGATAATCTTTCTTAGAATTTTATCTTTTCTAAGGTGACTTAATGCAGATTCGTTTATTTTTGTCATTCAGCAAAAATAAAATGGTTCGTCATTCTTCATCCCTATTTATTTTGTATTTTTTATTGCAGGCAACAATAATTATTTGTCAGCCATCACAGAATATGAAAAAAATGGCCCAGGTTGCAGGAATGCCCGGCAACGAATACAATGACGTGTGGGGATATGTAGCTCCCGATGGTAAAGAATATGCCATCATTGGTTCAACCATGGCGGTAAACATTTTTGATGTGACCAACTGTAGTGCCCACGTGCTCAAATACCAGTTTGTAGATGGCCTTACCAGCTCCAATTATTGGAGGGATTTTAAATGTTTTGGCAACTACGTTTATGGAGTAGCTGATACTGGAACCGAAGGGTTGGAAATCTTTAATCTTACCAATGTCAACAACATTACCGTAACCCAAAACACCAGCCATTTCAACAGGGCGCACAATATCTATGTGGATGTTGCCAATGCACGATTGTATGTGGCCGGTGCCCATGACAACTCCTCTACCAACAATTGGATGATCATTTATAGCCTTAGCAACCCGGGCAACCCAACGCTGCTTAAAAAGGTTTCCCTCAATACCCTTCCCGGCATGTCAGGTTTTGAAAACTTATACATCCACGACCTCTATGTTGAAAACAACATTGCCTATTGTTCGCAGGGAGAAGCCGGCTACGTCATCTGGGATTGCTCAGACGTAGATAACATCACCTATCTGGGATCATTAGATGATGGCAGCAACTACAACCACAGCAGTTGGAAACACACCCAACATGCATCTGTCGACACCCAATATTTTTATGTGGCTGAAGAAGTGCCCATTGGCAGACCCATTAAAATAATGAGGACCATCGACAATGGAAATGGATTTGACCTTACGCTTATGTCTACCTTCAAACACCCACTGGGAGCACCAACCTATACCAACAACAGACCCCACAATCCTTATGTAAAAGACAACGGACTCTATATAGCCTATTACCATGATGGCATCCAGGTATATGATGTAATTGACCCGCTTCACCCCATTAGGGTGGCCTATTACGACACCTATCCCAACAACAATGGCAGCAATTATACCGGCTACCAGGGAGCCTGGGGTGTCTATCCCTATTTGCCATCCGGATGCATTATAGCCGGAGATATTACCTATGGACTGGTGACCCTCAAAACCCATTTTCCAAAAGTAGAGTTTAATGGTCCCATCCACCTGACGGCACCGGGAAGTGGTATTGTTTTTAGAGATAGCATCAGCAACTACAAAAAAATGTTTGTGGGCAACGATGGTAAAATCCAAAGCCTTAATCTTACCCTTCCAGATGCAGCTTACAAAGTAGACACCGCCGATGTAGAACTCTTACATCCAGCCAACATATATCTCACAGCAACCAACGGCACTACTTACAAAGTGTCGATTAGCAATAACGGCACCCTCACGGCCGTGCAACAGACAGCTCCTGCTCAGGCCGTAAGAATGCCGGGCAACTTTCTGATATCGCAACTGCACCGGGGCTTAATTATGAGCACAGCCAACGGCAGAAGATATAAAACCACCATCAGTTCTGGTGGCCTGATCAAAACCTACCTCACTTCATTTTAAGAAACAGTGGTAAGACAATTTTATACGGAACTCAAACAAGATCCTAAGCTCAGGTGGATAAGACGTACCTGGTACTTCATAGCTGCCTTTGCTCTGATGCTGGTAGCCTTGTTGATCTATGCTGCCACTACTGGCATACCATCATTTGAAACCCTGGAAAATCCAGACTACAAACTGGCCACAGAAATATACGACATCAACCACCAGGTATTCGGTACCTACTATGTGGAAAATAGAATTCCGGTGGCTTACAACGACCTCAACCCATTTATCAAAAAAGCACTTGTGCTCACAGAAGATAGTCGCTTTTACCAACATTCGGGAGTAGACATTCCGGCCCTGGGCAGGGTGGCATTTAAAACCCTATTGCTAAGAAAAGAAACATCCGGGGGAGGGTCCACGCTTACCCAGCAATTGGCCAAGCTCTTGTTCGACCGACCCTCAACCCGGGGTCTGGCATCCTGGCAGAAAATAATGAAACTGGTTCCCATTAAAATGAGGGAATGGCTTACTGCAGTAAAACTCGAAAGGAGTTATACCAAAGAAGAAATTATGGCCATGTATCTCAATAAATTTGAATTTATCAACGGAGCACATGGCATCCAGGCAGCATCAAAAGTTTATTTCAATAAAGATCAAAAAGACCTCAATCTTGAAGAAGCTGCCTTGCTGGTGGGCATGCTCAAAAATCCCAGTCTGTACAACCCGGTAAGATTCCCCGAAAGGGCAAGGCAAAGAAGAAATACCATCCTTGCTTTATTGAAATCAGATGACTACCCGGAAGGAATCAATCACGACAGCCTCATGCTATTGGCTGTTGACATGTCGAAATTTAGAAAAGAAGAACAAAGCAATGGCCCTGCACCCTATTTTAGAGCAGAACTCACCAAGTTCATCCAAAATCTGATCAGAGAGAAAGGGCTTAAAAAATCGGACGGCACGCCGTATAACATTTACACCGACGGCTTGAAAATTTACACCACCATAGATCTCAAGTATCAGGAGTATGCCGAACAAGCCTCCAGAGAACACATGGAATGGTTGCAAAAAAGATATTTCCGCCAATGGAAGGGCATGGACCCCTGGTCTTATGAAGCAGATGAATTTCAGAAAAAACTGAGAAAAGAAGTGCTGATAAGCCAGGCAAAAGCGTCGCCCAGATATTTGAATTTGAGAAAAAAATTGTTTGAGCCACAAATAGCAAGCATACAAAGCGTAAGGTTAACGGACAACATTCTGGAAACATTGATAAAATCAGACACTAATAATTTGATAATCAATGATTTATATAAAAACAACTGGATTTCAAAGGAAGAATTGCCAGCTTATGTAGATTTCAAGAACAGCTCAGCTTACGGCACGGTTTGCAAAGCTTACGCCAAATTGCAGGAGGCATTCAAAAAAGAATTTGCAACACCTGTTAATATGCGTGTTTACGATCACGCAAAAGGAGAAAAAGATACATTGATGAGTCCAATGGATTCAACAAAGTACAATGCCATGTTTTTGCAAAATGCAGTGCTGGCCATAGACCCCTCCAATGGTTATGTGAAAGCCTGGGTGGGAGGCATCAACCACAAACACTTTAAGTTTGATCATGTCACCTCACGACGGTCTGTAGGCTCTACAATGAAACCCTTTGTTTACACAGCAGCCATGGCTTTCGGGGGCATTATGCCTTGTCAGGAATTTGAAGACATTCAATATACCATAGCACCGGGCGATGCCAATTTTAATGTCGACAAAGAGTGGACTCCCAACAACGCCACCGACGTATTTACAGGCAACATGTACAATCTGTACCACGGACTTGTTTATTCAAAAAACTCCATCACGGTCCGACTGCTCAAAGAAATGGGGTCGGTAGATATGTTGAGGAACCTGCTCGACAAGGTGGGTATATCCAAAACGGAGCGATTGGCCAATGGCAGACTGGCAGTACCGGAATACCCTGCAATTTGTTTGGGTGCCGTAGACATCAGCCTTTATCAAATGACAGCAGCGTATACAACCTTTGCCAACCAGGGTACATTTAGAGAGCCCGTTTTTGTACTGCGCATTACCGACAAAAATGGCAGGGAGATTTACCGGGCGGATCCCATCATCAGACCGGCCATCAATCCGCTGTACAATGCCATCATGGTAGACATGCTGAAAAACGTAGTTGGTGGCGAATTTACCATGGGCTTAAAAACTGAAAACGGAGGTAAAACGGGCACAACCAATGACTTTAGTGACGGTTGGTTTATGGGTGTGACCCCCACACTGGTGGTAGGTGTTTGGACTGGAGGTGATGATAAATGGATTCGTTTTACCAACCTCAATGACGGTCAGGGTTATGTTACGGCACGACCGGTTTTTCAAAAGATGATCAGAAAGCTGGAAGCAGACACCAGCGGCATTTACGATCCTACCATCCGATTTGCCAGTCCACCCAAAGAAATGACAGACATGATCAATTGCAACAAGATCAAGACCATTCGTCCGGCTGCAGAAAGGTGGCAATTGCAACATGAAAAAATGAAGAGAGACGAGTTTGAAGAAAACTTTTAAGTTGTGATTTAAGCCAAAACCCGGGAACAAAAAGAGCGCAAAAGTGTTATCAGATAAACAAAGATTTTAATAATGAGTACAGTGGCCGCAGGACCCGTGATGTTGTATACCGAACAAACCCCCAATCCAGAGACCATAAAGTTTGTGGTCAACAGAATGTTGTATAAAGGAACTGCCGATTTCAGAACAAGAGATTTGGCAGATGAGTGGTCGCCACTTGCAGCTGCCTTGTTTGATCATGCCTATGTAAAAGGCGTGTATATCTGCAACAACTATGTGTCTATTACCAAAGAATTCAATTACAACTGGCCAGACATAATGCTGGTATTGAAAGAATTTATCAAACAATACATAGCCGATGACAAGCCCATTTTAAAAAAGGGATTTGAAGAAGCCATACAAGCCGTAGAAGCCGAAAAAATTGAAGCCGAATACAGCGGAGAAGATGCGGAGCTGGTCAAAAAAATAAAAGAACTCATAGACACCTATGTCAAACCCGCCGTAGAAATGGATGGAGGCAACATTGAGTTTCGTTCGTTCAATCAGGGCGTAGTGAGCGTGGTCTTACAAGGCTCTTGCAGCGGCTGTCCATCCAGCACCATCACCTTAAAATCAGGCATTGAAGGCATGCTCAAACGCATGGTGCCAGAAGTGACAGAGGTGGTAGCAGAAATGGGTTAAGAACCCTAAAAGGCACTTATTATAGGGTGCAACATCCAAAATAAGGGGGGTATCAAAGAAAAAACTTTTCCGCAAGGAGAGATTCGTTATCTTTGCGGGCAATCCAAATTTTTCCACCAATCATGCCAAAAGATACGTCCATTCGCTCCGTATTAATCATCGGAAGCGGCCCCATCATTATTGGTCAGGCGTGTGAATTTGATTACTCAGGCACACAAGCATCGAGATCGCTCAGAGAAGAAGGCATCGAAGTTTCGCTGATCAATTCCAATCCGGCCACCATCATGACAGACGAGGTTACGGCCGACCATATTTATTTATGGCCATTGACCATAGAGAGTTTGGATAAAATTTTAAAAGAACGAAAAATAGATGCTGTGTTGCCCACGATGGGAGGACAAACAGCACTCAACCTGGCAATTGAAGCCGAAAAAACCGGACTGTGGAAAAAGCACGGTGTAAGGATGATTGGTGTTGATGTGGATGCCATTGAGCTGGCAGAAGACCGCGAGCTTTTCAGACAACACGTAATAAAATTGGGCATGACCGTGGCGCCATCGAGAATTGCCAACTCCTTTTTGGAAGGAATGGAGGCTGCTCAGGAAATTGGTTTTCCACTGGTGATAAGACCCAGCTTTACGTTGGGAGGAACCGGAGGAGGATTTGTACACAAAAAAGAAGAATTTGACGAAGCCCTGCGTCGCGGACTGGATGCATCTCCCACCCACGAAGTATTGGTAGAAAAAGCAGTACTGGGCTGGAAGGAATTTGAGTTGGAACTGCTCAGGGACAGAAACGACAATGTAACCATCATCTGTACGGTCGAAAACCTCGACCCCATGGGCATCCATACCGGAGACTCCATTACCGTAGCTCCGGCGATGACACTTTCTGATCGGGCATACCAGGAAATGCGCGATCAGGCCATCAAACTCATGCGTTCGATGGGCAATTTTGCCGGAGGATGTAATGTTCAATTTGCACTCAACCCTGCAACGGAAGAATTGATAGTAGTGGAAATCAATCCAAGGGTTTCAAGATCATCTGCACTGGCCAGCAAGGCAACGGGCTATCCGATTGCCAAAATAGCTGCAAAACTGGCGATAGGTTATAATCTGGATGAGCTCAACAATCAGATTACCAAAACCACCTCAGCATTTTTTGAACCCACCCTTGACTATGTGATTGTAAAGATGCCGAGGTGGAATTTCGAAAAATTTCACGGGGCCGATCCAACACTCGGCTTACAAATGAAATCGGTGGGAGAAGTAATGGCCATCGGAAGAAGTTTTCTGGAGGCCCTCCAAAAAGCGTGTCAAAGCCTTGAAAACAACAGAGCAGGACTAGGTGCCGACAAAAAAGAATGGATGAGAACCGAAGACATCCTGCAGCGACTGGAGACCGCCAGTGACGACAGAATCTTCAGGATCAAAGACGCCATTAGACTTGGAGTTCCGGTGAAAACACTTCATAAACTGACCAATATAGACCCGTGGTTTCTCAACCAGATTAAAAAACTGGAAGACGCCGAATCGAAACTAATGCGATACAACGTAGCAGAGGACATACCGGCTGATTTTTTCAGAGAGTTGAAAACCATGGGTTACTCAGATGCCCAAATTGCCTGGACCCTGCGTATCAGCGAAGCCGAAGTGACGCGGAGAAGAAAAGCACTGGGCATTGTGAGGTCTTATAAAATGGTAGACACCTGCGCCGCAGAATTTGAAGCCAAGACGCCCTATTACTATTCAACATTTGATGGGGAAAACGAAAGTGTAGTTTCAGAAAAGAAAAAAATTGTAGTGCTGGGGTCGGGGCCAAACAGAATAGGTCAGGGCATAGAATTTGACTACTGCTGTGTACACGGCTTATTGGCCATCAAAGACGCGGGTTATGAAGCCATCATGGTCAATTGCAATCCGGAAACCGTTTCTACCGACTTTGACATTGCAGATAAACTATATTTTGAGCCCGTTTATTGGGAACACCTCGAGGAAATTCTAGACCACGAAAAGCCCGAAGGAGTAATCGTGCAGCTCGGAGGACAAACCGCTTTGAAGCTGGCAGAACTCATTCACAAAAAAGGCATTCGCATCATCGGTACCTCATATGATGACATGGACATTGCCGAAGACAGGGGTAGGTTCAGCGATTTGTTGAGAGACCTCGACATACCGTATCCAAAATACGGTGTAGCCCGCGACACAGACGAAGCCCTGGCTGTAGCCAACACCGTTACCTATCCGGTTTTGGTAAGGCCATCTTATGTGTTGGGGGGACAGCGAATGCGCATTGTGATCAACGATGAAGAACTCGAGCGGCACGTGCTGAGCATCTTCAAACACCTGCCCGACAACAAGGTGTTGATCGACCAGTTTTTGGAAAGGGCCAAAGAAGCAGAGATCGACGGTATTTATGATGGTGAGCAATTTCACATCATGGGCATCATGGAGCACATCGAACCCGCAGGTATTCACTCCGGAGACAGCAGTGCGGTATTGCCCACCTACAGCCTGAGCCAGGAGGTAATTGATCAGATGGCCATCTATGCAGAGCGCCTGGCCATGGCCTTAAAGATTAAGGGCCTCATCAACATTCAATTTGCCATCAAAGGCGAAAAGGTATATGTGATCGAAGCCAACCCAAGAGCCTCAAGGACCACACCTTTCATTGCCAAAGCATATAAAGTGCCTTATCTCAACATTGCCACCCAGGTAATGTTGGACAACAAGAAGCTAAAGGATTTCGATATTCAGAAAAACCTTCAGGGTTATGCCATCAAGGTGCCGGTATTTTCTTTCAATAAGTTTCCGCACGTTGATAAAAACCTGGGCCCTGAAATGAAATCAACCGGTGAAGCCATACAGTTTATCGAAGACCTCACAGATCCATTCTTCCGCGAACTAGATAGAAACAGGTACGTATACCTCACCAGGTAAAAGAAAAATCAGAAGACAGTACAAACAAATCGCACATATTATATGTACGACATGTTATTGCGACAAAGATCGGTAGATCTGATCCTGGATTTTTTCCCGGTACCTGAATTTGTGCAACAGGTTTCTTTCACCATTGGGGTAGGTTCTGTTGGATAAGAAAATATAAATCAAATTGTATTTTGGATCTGCCCACACACAGGTACCCGTAAAGCCGGTATGTCCAAAGGTTTGGTCGGAGGCAAGGTCGCCCATGCTCTTACTTTTGTTGGGGTTGAGTTCTTTCATATCAAAGCCCAGGCCACGCCTTGTGCTATTGTTGTACCGCTTTGTAAAAAGGGAAACGGTTTGTGGTGAAAGAAATTTTTTACCATCGTACATGCCGCCATTCAAAAGCATCTGCATCAATATTGCCGTTTCTTTGGCCGTGGTAAAAAGCCCGGCGTGTCCGCTGACACCACCCATCATAGCAGCCCCCATGTCGTGGACCGTGCCCCGCACAATCTGGTGACGCCAATAATCATCTTTTTCAGAAGGCATGATTTCTTCAACCGGAATTTTTTCGAGGGGGTTAAACAGTGTTTTTTTAAGGCCAAGCGCATCGTAATAATTTTCAGACAGAAATTTTTCAAAGGCGAGACCAGATTGGTTTTCTACAATTTTTTTTACAAAGTAAAAACCCACATCGCTGTATCGGTAATCATCATTGGCTCTGAGAGGGGAGTTGAGCAACTGGGCCCAGAGGCTGTCTTTAAATTCGTCTTTCAAAAAAAGAGAAGCTGCCACTGGGGTGGAAAAGCCCGGCCTCCGTTGTTTGCTGTACCACTTTTGGGATGGCACCTTTCTGCCGCCGGCCTCCTTTTCCAGCGTCTGCTGATAAAAGCTGAGCGAGGGTTGAAGTCTTGCCTGGTGAATGAGCACTTTATCCAGGCGAAGCTGTTCTTTATTGGTGCCGGCCGCCTCGGGCAAATATCGGCCCAGCGTGCCCTCGAGGCTCAATTTCTGATCATCGTACAACTTCATAATGCCCAAGGTCCCGGCAAGTACTTTGGTCATGGAAGCCACATCGTAAACGGCACCATTTTTTAGCGGGAGATTGATCTCTTTGGAAAAGAGACCGAAACTTTTGTGGTAAACGATACGATTGTCTTTGGCTACTAAAATTTCACAGCCGGGGGCCACTCCTTTGCTGATCAACTCCCGGGCAAGAGAATCGACGCCGAAGAGAACGATGCTGTTGAAACCTAGTTTTTCGGGAGCATCATAGCCGAGAATGCCGGATGACGCGGTCTGTATGCCGGCACCAACACCAAAGCGAGTGGAAGCACTAACCGGCAATCGTCCTTCAAAGCCGGAGACACCAAATAATTTTTGGGCTGTGATGTCTTGAAAAACAGCGTCGTCCTCATAAGAAACAACCACACACGGCATGTCATCAAAAAACCGCAGGGCGTACGGATTGCCAAAAACGCATAAGACTACCTTAGTTGTAACAGACAGATCTCGTAAAAATGAAACCAGTTCGGGGGTAATGCCAAAACTTCTTTTAGTTTGACGGCTCATGCCATGCAAGCCTACTACTACCAGATCAAACTGAGTAGCAGAAGTAAATAATCGCAACTTTTCTTTTTCGGGGAGGGCAGAGGAAATTTGAAAATGCGAAAACCGGCCAAAGTCGCTCAACCGTTTTTGAAAGTCATTTTCAGATCCGGCACCAATGGAAATACACATCCTTTTTTGAGTGCTTACACTTTTGAGGGGCAAAAAACCTTCATCATCCCGGGCAAGGGTGATAGCAGCTTCTACCATCTTACTTTTCAATGCAGAAGAGGCAGGTGTATTGATGACCAGGGCAGAGGGCGAGGGTGGCTGTATGTTAGCTTCTGCAAACACACCGTAATCCCACTTAGCATTTAATATTTTACGAACACTTTCATCGAGGCGATCTATGGACACAAAGCCCGTATCGATGTATGTTTTTAAAGCCCCAATGGCTACTTCAATGTCTTTGGGTAGCAAGAGCAGGTCGATGCCAGCCGCAAAAGCCTCTGCTTCGGCAATGCCGGGTTCAAAATGTGTGGTTACACCCTTCATATCCATGGCATCGGACAAAACGAGACCTTCGTAACACAGTTCCTCTTTGAGCAGGCCGGTTACCACAGCTCTTGAAGTGGTAGCTGCTCTGTAGGGTCTGTTGTCGAGGGCAGGCACAGAAAGGTGGCCCACCATGATGGAAGCAATGCCTTCGTTGATCAGATTTTTAAAGGGCACCAGTTCGCTGGCATGGAGATGCAACCAGGAATGGGGCACCATGGGCAGCTCTTTGTGAGAGTCTGTTTCTACATCGCCATGACCAGGAAAGTGTTTGGCCGTAGCAAGTAAGCCTCCATCTTTTAGCCCGCGCATGTAGGCAATGGCCTTGGCAGAAACCAAATCGGTCTTTTCTCCAAAAGCACGTTCGTTGATCACGGGGTTGCGAAAGTTGTTGTTGAGATCGATCACGGGGGCGAAGGTCATGTGAATGCCCAGCTGTTTGCACTGCGTAGCAATCTCTCTCCCCATTTGGTAGATCAGTTCATCGTTGCTGATGGCACCAAGGGTGAGTTGACGCGGAAACTTCATAACGCTTTGCGGAAAACGCATGCCCAGACCCCATTCGCCATCTATGCCAATAAACAGGGGTATGTGGCTGCTATCCTGAAAGAGGGTGGTGAGTTCGCGTTGTCTTTTGGGACTGCCCTGAAAAAAACAAACACCACCAATTTTGTACTTTCGAATCATTTCAAAAATGCGCCGGTCTTCTATTTCATCTTTTCTGGAGAAAGCCCTGACCATAAACAACTGCCCCAATTTTTGATCAAGGTCCATTGTGGATAGCAGGCTGTCGACAAAAACTGCTTTACGATCCTTTAGCTGACCAAAGGCAGCCGGGGCCACAAAGAGCAGCAAAAAAAAACAAAAAAGGAGCTTCTTAAGCAAAGGCAAATCGGTTTGAAGGGAAAACGAAGGCATAAAAAGTTTATTTTCCCTGCCCTAGTTTAGGATCCAGTGACAAGGCAATATTGCGGTATTTGGCAGCATTGGCTTCATCGCCATTGTAGCGGTAGGCACTGCTGAGGTTCATAAAGGCAGCTGCGTTTTTTGGGTCTAGCTGAGTCACCTTTTCAAAATAAGGAATGGCCTGGCTGTGTCTGCCACTCAGTCCGTAGGCAATGCCCAAAAGGCGGTTGGTTTCTGCATCATTGGGATTGAGGCGGAACGACTCCAGCAACATCTGTTCTGCGAGCACAATGTTGTTTTGTTTTTCACCCGCGTTTCTGCCGGCATCTCTGTACACAACAGCCAGGTTGTTGATGGCATCTTTGAAATCGGGGTCGAGCTGCAGAGATTTTTTATATGCTTCAATACTTTTGTCGAAATCATTGAGGTAATAATAGCTGTTGCCCATTAGCAGATAGGCGTTTTTATAACCCGGATGGATCTTTACCGCCTCGTTGAGGTAAACGATGGCCTGCTGCAGCATCTGATTTTTTTTGCTGACATCTTTTTCATTTGCCGCCTCCGTTTGTAAGGCACCACCGGCAGCATTGAGCACTTTGGCACTGCGGGCAGAGGTCTTTACATCGGTTGTAAACAAGGTGAAGTCGTTGACCCATACCGCATTGCGGCTTATGGTCTTAATGGAAAAGGCGAGGGCAAGTACCGCGGTGGCATAGAAAGCCACCCGGCCCTTTTTAGAAATCTTGTATATAATATACGGAAGTATCAAACAAAAACCAAGAGAGGGCATGAACAAAAACCGTTCACTCATATTGGTGCCGATGGGAAAAACAATGTTGGACACAATGCTGAGGGTAAGCAGGAAATAAAGAATGCCAAAACTCAGCACCCGGTCTTTTTTATAACCATAGACAGCCAGACCAATCAAGGCAACATAGGTGAGCAGGCTTACCAGCACAGCAGCATCACCAAAGTGCATGATGTCAATGTGTCGTGGGTAATAATCATGGGTAAGCGGATGCGGTACCAGCAGCAACATCAGGTACTTGCCCAGGGTATACAGTATCGTTGCAAACTTTTCACCGGCCGAAAAAGGAATGTAGCCATTGCTTCCCAATTTGAGGAAGGGGTTGTTCATCAGTTCCATTGGCGTACCTCCCAGGTCAAAGCCCAGCACCGCTGTACGAATCAACATAAAAATCACGGCTCCGGCGAGCAGAGGCAAACTCAATCGGAGGGCATCGCCCCAGCCTTTGTTGTAAAAAAAGACGAGGATTAGTGGCACCACGGCAAGAAAGGTGATGGCATTTTCTTTCGACATGAGAGCCAGGAAGAAGCTTAGCAAGGCCCATAAAAAATATTTTCCCTTGTTGGCGGCTTGCCGTAAAATGAGCCAAGTGGCCGTAATGGCACCCAGCATGCTCACGATCTCATCGCGGCCCTTGATGTTGGCCACGGCTTCTGTGTGTACGGGGTGTGCCAGAAACAAAACTGCCGCAGCCAGCACCACATATCGAAAATGGTCTGAAAAATCTGTACGAAAGCCAAAGATTTCCACGAGCAGCAAATAAATCATCCAACCCAACAAGCCATAGAGCAAGGCATTGATCAGGTGACCAATAAAAGGGTTTTTGCCAAAAAGCTGGTACTCAATGGCAAACATCACCGGCGTAAGCGGACGGTAACGACCCCCGGAAACAAGTTTGGCCTTGCCTTCTTCTTTGAAAAAGCCATGGAAGGTGTCTTTGCTGAGCAGGCCGGGAATGCCGGCCAGTCCTTTGACCGTGTACATATTGTCGTAAATCACAATGGCGTCATCCTGGGTATAGTCGTGTCCCAGGGTGTTGGCATACAAAAGAAAGCCAAAGGCGGGCAAGATCCATTTGAGGTATGACCAAAAACCGCGTTGAACTGCAACAGCCGGCACAGCAGTAGCAGGCGTTTCTTTAGGTGTTTTTTTCTTTGACATGACCAGTGATTTTAGCCCTGAGGCGCAAGCACAAAGGTATTAAAAAGCCGGCAAGTGGGGAAAAAAGCCCAAAAGAGAGACGCCAAATAAAATTGGGAATGAGCGCACAAAGCCACCCAGAAAACAAATAAAAAACGGGTAGAGACACAATTCACAACAATGATTAATTTTGTTGCCATGAAAACAGCCATAAACAACCTCATTTTTGACCTTGGAGCCGTACTCATTGACTGGAATCCCCGGTATTTGTACCGCCAGCTCTTTGAAAGCGAAGAAGGCATGGAACACTTTTTGGAAAAGGTGTGTACGCCAGCGTGGAACGAAGAGCAGGATGGTGGCAGGGAAATCAGAGTGGCAGATGCCCTGTTGATAGATCGGTTTCCGGAATACAAGGCAGAAATTTTGGCATTTTACGGCCGGTGGCCAGAAATGCTGGGAGGCGATATCAGCGGCACGGTGACCATTTTGGAAGACTTAAAGAGCAGGGGCCAACATGGATTGTATGCACTTACCAACTGGTCTGCAGAAACCTGGCCGAAAGCGGTGGAACGATTTGATTTTCTGAATTGGTTTGATGGCATTCTGGTCTCGGGACAGGAGAAGATGAGAAAACCCGATCCCCGTATTTATGCGGCCATTTGTGAGAAGTACAAGCTGCATCCGGCACACACCTTATTTATTGATGACAATCAACGCAACATCCAGGCAGCACAAAACTTTGGTTTACAGACCATTCACTTTACCACGGCCGAAACACTGGCAGAAGAGCTCAACAAACTGTTGTGATCAGGCTGTGTGCAGGTAAAAAAGGCTACCTTTGCGGCAAATTGATCCAATGAACATTCAACAAAACACGGTCGTTTCACTGCACTACAGCCTCAGAGACGGATCGGCAGAAGGAGCGCTCATCGAAGAAACTTTTGGTGGAGAACCGCTAACTTTTATTTTCGGCATCGGCCAGATGATATCCGGCTTTGAAGCCAACCTCAATGGCAAAAATACGGGTGACAGCTACGGTTTTTTACTAAGCCCTGAAGAAGCGTATGGTGCTGTTGACACAGAAGCCCTCGTAGAAGTGCCCATCGAAAATTTTGCGGATGAAAATGGTAACGTAGATCGCGACTACCTTGTAACAGGCGCCCCCATCCACATGACAGATGAAGATGGCCACCGATACAGAGGTATCGTAGCAGAAGTAAAACTCAATACAGTAATCGTGGATTTCAACCACCCCATGGCGGGTAAGTCCTTATACTTTAGTGGTGAGATTCTGAGTGTACGTCCCGCTACTGAATCAGAACTCGACCACGGCCACGTACACGGACCCGGCGGACACCACCATTAATGGGTTTGGGGGTGCTTTGATTTTTTTAATTTGATACAAAACGTAGTACCCACATCTATTTTGGAGGATTTCACAAAGATTTTGCCTTTGTGGTATTCCTCGATGATGCGTTTGGCCAGCGACAAGCCCAGGCCCCAACCCCTCTGTTTGGTAGAATAGCCAGGATTGAAGACCGTCTTAAATTTGGAAGGAGTTATGCCCTTGCCCGTATCGGTGATGTCGATGCAGTTGAAGCCCTCTTCTTCATAAAAATGGATGGTGATGCTGCCCTTGCCATCCATGGCATCTAAGGCATTGCGCATGATGTTTTCCACCACCCACTCAAAGAGGTGTGTGTTGATGTCGGACCAGAAATGGTTAGACTCTTCTCTTTCGAGGTGAAAACTGGTCTGGCGGGAGGCACGCCTTTTCATGTACTCGGTAACGTCTCTCACGATGTGTGTAAGATCGCGGGCGTGGAGTTCCGGAGCCGAACCGATTTTAGAAAAACGATCTGCTACCAGGTTGAGCCGCTCCACATCTTTTTCGAGTTCAGTAGTAATTTCCTGTACCGCCCCGTCTTCTGCATGCTGGTCTTTGAGGTGTGAAATCCAGCCCATGATGGCAGAGATGGGAGTGCCCAGCTGGTGCGCGGTTTCTTTGGCCATGCCCGCCCACACCCGGTTTTGTTCTGCTTTTTTGGAACTGTTGAAAAGAAAGTAACCCAGGGCTACAAACGAACCAACCAGAAAGATCTGCAACAAAGGGAAATAACGGATGTAATCGAGCAGTTTACTGTTGAAAAAAAACAACTCCTTGCTATAGCCCTTGCCCACCAGCGGCTTTTGACCAGAGGCAAGAAACTCATCTACTTTTTTTTGTAAAAAAACCGGATCGCTGGCTTGTTCTTCGGGAAAATTAAAAGCGGTCAACGAATCCAGATCATCGCGGATGATTACAGGGAGGGCAAAGTTGTTGACAATAAAATCGTGCAGGCCTACATCGGCATTAAAGTCGTTGTTTTGCTGCAAAAAGACAATGGCCTCCTTAAAAAGGGCGGCGTTCTTTAATTCGTTTTCCTCAAGGTTGCGCGCCAGGTAATTGGAGTAAAACAACGTGATTACCAAAATGACGGTACCTACGATGGCCAGGATAAACTTCCAGGTATTGCGCTGTTGATAAATGTCCTGCATGTTTGCTAAACGCAGCGGAGCTGTGTTCTATTTTTTTTCAGCGGTGTAATAGTAAATTTTTGTCAGCCACCTGGCCGGATCTTTTTCCTTGAGCGGGTCGGTTACGTATTCTTCGATTACCGGCACCGATTGACCATAGCCCCGATCTTTGAGATAATCATCCAGACCAAAGTGTGCCGAAGCTGTTTGGGCCGGGTCTCCATAATAATCTACATAAGCCGCGTTTTGTACTGGTAATGACACGGAGGTCAACTGGCTGATGCTCACCGGGGCCAGCACGGGTACGGCAACTGCCATGTCGGTCTGTTGTTTTTTTTCATCGTAGCTGTAAAACAAAGCACAGGGCGCACCCACCGAAGAAAGGCCTTCGTCTTGCAATTTTTGGTAAATGGCCGCCAGGTTTTGACTGTAGTATTGTGCAATTTTATCAAAGCCTACGGTACTGCGCACGGTGGCAAAATGACGCGCATTTTGTGTGCCTTCTTTGATGGCATGACCAAAATACTGTCCCTTTAGCCTGCGTCCGATTTCGGCTTCGATGTTGTCGAAGCTCTTTTTGTTTTGTTTGTTGACAATGTATTTGAGCACAGGGCCCATAAGGTTCATTGGAAAATTCATGTGGGATCGGAAGTTCCAACTGATCATCGTTTTGTTTTCACCGGCTTTTTCCAACAGGATGGTATAGTAACTTTTGCTGCCCTGCATCAACAACTCTGCTTCCAGTTTTTGGTTAGGCACCATAGCTGTGTACACCAGGCTGCCATCGCCAGATGACGGGCTGGTCCACGAATAGCCGCTGCCCACGCCTGCGGTGGGTTTATCATAAACCAGTTTCATTTCTTTGTCGTCGAGCACCCACGAGCTCCAGCTGGCAGCATTTTGCTGGTTGCTAAGCAGGTTATATACATAGTTGGTGGGTGCTTTGATTTCCTGGCTTACCGTGGTATCAACATCTGAAGGCAGGAGCAAGGCGGCCAGCACGAGTATCAAAAAGATACCTCCCAACAAATAAAGCAACTTTTTTTTCAAAGGCATGCCAGCTTTGGGTGCATTTGGTGGAATCATGACTGGGTGCGTATTTTTTTATAAAGCAAAGTAAAGGTAATGATGAGGGCCACAACGGCCAGCGTACTAAATGTAAGGTAGATGGGATTGGTCTGGTTGCGAAATACAGCCAGCGTGACAATGAGGATCAACAACAAGGTTGGCACTTCGTTGAAATAACGGAAGCCCATTGAGCTGAAGTTGATGGTCTTGTTTTCCAGTTTTTTGATGATGCCTTTGCTGTAACCATGGTAGCCACTGAGGATCAACAAAAACAAAAATTTGAAATGCATCCACAGGTTGAGTTTAAACCAATCCATGCCGTGCATAAAAAGAATGATGCTGCCACACACCCAGGTAAAAACCATGGCGGGTGTCATGATGATGCGGTAAAGGCGCCATTCCATAATGTTGTACTGGGCTGTGAGCACAGCGGTGTTGCCGTCATTGGCTTCCAGCGCTTCTTTGTGGTAAACAAACAATCTTCCCAGATAAAACATGGCAGCAAACCAGGCAACGAAGCCGATGATGTGCAGGGACTTAAAAAGCAAAATCAACATATTCTTTTTTCCTGCAAAGATAGGCAAGTATGCCACAAAGCAGGGCTAAAACATAAATAAGGTGAGCAGGTTGTTTTTCCACCCCTCCAGCTCTGTTTCTCCAATATCGGTATAAGCCGAGTTTTCTTTAATCACATCCTGCAAAGCGGCATCAAAGCGGGCTTTGTCAACTTTTTCATAGCCGGCCAGACTTGTACTAAACGCAGCTTCGTTGACCTTGCGATCAAAGTAGGTCATGGAAAAATGTTTGACATCAAAGCTCAGCCCGCTGTCTTCACTGATTTCGATGGGCATGCCTTTTACGTGTTTGGCAAAGGCCGGAATATGGCCGAGGTAAAAGGGAATGGTAGGTGCGATCCACATTTTTTTTGGGTTGCCCTGCTTGTCTCTGTAGAGCAGGGTTTGGGTTTCAAAGCCGTGTATTTTTTTATCGCCATCCTCGTACCGGGCAATCCTTTCATTGTAAAAATCCCCGGGCACGTCGCTGCGCACATCGATGAGGGTTTCGGGGTGTTCCTCAATATACACCACCCATGTTTTGTGATGGGTGAGAAAGCGATACAACTTATGGGTACGAACCTCGTAAACCTCTCGCAGCACCTGTTTGCGGTCAAAGCCTCGTTTGAAGCCCACAAGGTATTCACTGTTGAACTGGATCTCCCGATCGTACGGCTTGAAATGATCAGACGAGGAAAGTTCTGATGGTGTGGTGAGGTAAAAATAACCCTCCCGGGGTCCGGCCGCCTTTTTATCGGAGCAGGAAAAAAGCAACAGGCCGGCACAAAAGATCAATAAGTAACGCATGTTAGAAACTGGTTTTGGGGTAAACGGGTGTATCGGGAGCGGACAAAGCTGAGGCGCCTCCAACGATGGCCATGATCAGGCCAAAGGCAAGGCTGATTACAACAAGTGAGATCATCAGTATGCTTATTATCTTAAAATATCGGGCCAGACGATCAAAGCCGGTTTCAAGATAACCGTCGTCATCCGATAAAACGGCCGTTTTGATGTCGCGACCAAAAAAAACGAGCTGAATGTTGAGGTAGAGCATAAGGGCAAGCACCAGCATGTAAACAAAAAAGATAAAATAAATCAGGCCCATTTCCCGGCCACCAAAAAAGGAAGAAAAGGAAGCGATGGCGGTGAGAGAAAACAACATCATGAGCAGGCCAAAACCCGAAAAGATACAGAGCAAAAGGCCATAGATTTTTGCCCAGCGGGCGGCAGCCAACAAACGATGTGCCGCCGAATCGGGCAGCATGGTTTGCAGTGAAGAGGGGTTTTCCATAAGTTTTTTATGCAAGATAAATAAAAACGGGCTTCCATCCAATCCCGGCGCTGAGTGGGGGCAAACCCTCATGAAGAAGCTATAAACGAATAGGGGTAAGCATTGAAAAGCAGTGAGAAAACCCTGATTTTGAAGGTAAACCAGGATTTTATTCAGTATGAAGGCGTTGTGAATGTATAAGATTTGATCAGGTCTTCTTTTTATTTACCAAAAAATTCATTCATCATGAAAAAAGTATTGTTTTTGTTTGCCTTGCTGATCACCGCCCTATTTACCAGCTGTACCACGGAGGATGCCGGCACCACCTCCGACGTAGCCAACACCGATGCCACCATCCGCACCGATGCCCTCTCCATCCAGGTGACCTTTGCCAATAGAAGTACGGCGTCTTACACTGCCGGAGAAATAGTAGGAGAAGAAGATGCCGAAGGCGTTTTTGTAAAACTCGATCCCGGCACCCTGGGAGAGCAGACCCTTACCGGTGTGACAGAGCTGCAGGTCAACGGCGCCAACATGAAGGTGATCAAAAATCCGGGAGCCAACCAGGTAGTGTACACCGGCAAGACATCGCTGTATGCCCAGGATGCTGCATCCGGCTTTGATGCCACCCTCAATCCGGGCAGCATCAGCTTCAATGCCAGTGCCGTGAGGGTTATTGAAGAATAAAGTTTTGTCTCTCAAAAGGCCACCGGAAAGAAGGGTATTGATCTTCTTTCCGGTTTTTTGTAATTTCATGGCATGAAAGATCGAAAAATTACCAAGGCCCTGGCCCGACTCAATGTTTATGAGCTCAACAGCTTCCGGCGGTTTTTGCTCTCGCCTTATTTTAATCAAAACGAAGCGTTTGTCGTTTTTTTTGACCTGCTCAACGAAGCCATCAGAGCCGATAAGGATCCGGGCAGCATCGACAGCAAGGATGTGTGGACCAAGATCTATGGCCCGGATACACCCTACAACGATGTAAAATTCAGAAAACTTTCATCAGACTTTTTTGCACTGTTTGAAGAGTTTATCATGCAAAAAGAACTTGAAAGCGACGGCTCCGAAAAGCTGCGCCTGCTCATGAAGGCGTATATCAACCGCAACCTCTCCGAACTATACGGCTCACTCATCCACCACATCGAGTACAACAAAAAGCTTCACCAAAACAAAAACGCCGAACACTACCTCAACATGTACAACATTGAGCGGGCCATCATGGACATCAACTTTCACGACAATACCATTGGCCGTAAGGTGGAGATGGACAAGGTGCTCAACGTAGAGGAGATGTCTTACAACCTCGACGTATTTTTTATTGCCGAAAAGCTGCGCTCGTACTGCACCCTCCTATCGTGGAATCAAACCTTTAAACTCAACAAAAAAATCATAGGCATCGACGTCATCCTTAAGCTGGCGCAATCACCCTTTTTTAAAGACTACCCGCCAATTGCCATTTATTATCTTATCTCCGTGATCAAAAGCCACGAGGGCAATACAGAGGATTACTATAAACTCAAAGACCTGCTCATCGCCAACCTCCACCACTTTGATAAAAAGGAGTCTAAGGATTTGCTGGATTTAGTTATAGGATATTGCGTAAGCCTTGGAAACAAGGGCATGCCGGAATTTGAAAGAGAATCTTTTGAGTGGTATAAACGAGGATTAAAAAACGACATCATTATCCGGGATGAACACATTTCTCCTACAACTT
>CALMWS010000092.1 GCA_937870795.1 uncultured Bacteroidota bacterium
CACGTACCTTTGTTGGTCGGTATCTTCGATTCTTAAAATGAATGTGCCCTTGTGTCTGCGTGCAAAAAGGAAGTTATAGAGTGCTGTCCGCACGCCTCCTATGTGTAAAGGCCCGGTGGGGCTGGGGGCAAATCTTACCCTTACGTTGCTCATGTAGAAAGTGTTATTTGCGTCTGGAATGCAAAATTACTGGAAAAAAGCCAGATTTTGAATAAGGTTTTGTAGGTAGAGCCGGATGCTATAAAATTTTGTTGTCGGCATCAAGATTCTTCAGGGGGAAATATAAAAAGGTTGCTGACTGAATAAGGAATATTAATTTTGTTGTAATGGAAAAATCAGAATTGGATCCGAGAATAGCTGTATTTGACAAAAAGGCGGAATTGTATCAGCAAAAATACATGGACCAGTCGCGCTATGCAGAGGGACTAAACAGATGTTGTGAATTGTTGGGAACCAATCAGGGAAAGCTGCTGGATTTGGGCTGTGGCCCTGGTAATGTGAGTCGGTATTTGATCGATAAAATACCCTGGTTGCGTGTCGAAGCCATTGATTTGTCGCCAGCAATGGTGGCATTGGCCCAAAACAATCTGCCAACTGCTTTGTGCAGCGTAGGTGATGTGAGGGAGCTTGATATACGGGCAGGAGGCTTTGACATAATTGTAGCTGGATTTTGTATTCCATACCTCAACAGGGAAGAAGTAAGAGAGCTGGTACTGGCTGCATATCAAAAATTGAACCTGGGTGGATTTTTTTACCTCAGTTTTATGGAAGGCGACTATAGCCGATCGGGGTATCAATTGAGTAGTGATGGGCAGGATAAAGCCTACATTCATTATTATCCTGCAGAAGAAATACGCTCCCTCTTTGAAGCTTCCGGTTTTGAAATCGATTCATTGTTGCGTACAAATTTTGAAAAGGAAGATGGTAGTTTGGATGTAGATGTCCAAATAATTGGAGTAAAGCAATTGAAAAATTAAAGAAAATATGTTAGGACCCTTTGATGTTTTTCCCCGATTGAATACAGACTGTTTGGTATTGAGAAAACTTTTGCCTGAAGATTTACCTGCCCTTATTAGAAATGTCAACAATCCTGTGATTGCCACCAATGTGATCAATATACCCTATCCATACGGAGAGCCCGATGCTGCTTTCCGGCTGGCCTTCGTTCATCAGGGCTTTGTGCAGCAACTGCGTGTGGTATTTGCATTGGCAAAAAAAGATACCAATGAAGTCATCGGTGAAGCCGGCATCCATTTCAGTAAAGACCGTAAAACCGCCGAAATGGGTTATTGGCTTGGTGAGTCGTATTGGGGCAAGGACTATACCACTGAAGCAGTAAGGACTATACTTGATTATGGTTTCAGGGTACATCATCTTGAAATGATATACGCTATCTGTAAGGACGAGAATGTAGGCTCACAACGTGTTGCCGAAAAAAGTGGTATGCTTGTATATTCGCGTAGTGATGGCATGGTTCGTTATGCTATTCAAAATAAAGAAAAGCTTTAACTACCTTTACTATTTTTAATTAAAGATCATGGAGCAAAAATTTCTAACCGGCCAACTGGCCCGCCATCTTAGGGAGATGCACTTTGGCAACAACTTTACAGGACCCTGCATGAAGGATTTATTACAGGGCATAGACTGCACATTGGCGAATACCAAGGTAAACG
>CALMWS010000093.1 GCA_937870795.1 uncultured Bacteroidota bacterium
ACTGATGCCCAAAAAATTCAGCCATAAAGACAAAGCCGATGTGCACAAAGAATTGAAAGGTTTTGAAATCAGAATCAATTCTTTTGGTGAAATGGAAAGCAATTTGAGCATCGACAAACTCAATGAATTTCTCAATCAAAAACTGGAGAAAGAGGAAAAAAGAGAAGGTAGAAAAAAGTGATAGTTACCTGCCTGGAAAAAATCGGGTAAGTTCCCATTTTCCATCTTCCATCTGCACTCTGGCAATTAAAATAGATGTCACATTTGGTGCCTGCCACCTCAATTCTTTACAGGAATTTCCATTGGTTTCATTGTAAAGCAATCTTCCCATAAGATCATAAACCCAAAGAGCACGGCTTCCTTCAGGTAAAATTAAAGTTGATGTGGCAGACTGGTACACCAATCCACTGCTTGTGGTTGTTTGCTGCACATCAAGCAGCCGGCAGGAGGTACTCACATTACCACAATATATGCGGGAAGCAAGACTGCAATCCAACACAAAGGGGTTTGCTTTTCCTGACTGATACGAAGCTATTTTCCAGGTTCGGTTCCATTCTTTTTCATCTACCGGATCTTGTTCATGCCACTGACAAAGAATGTCTTTTTGCATTGGAAAAAAATCCGGATTGGCAGGTGCCACCAGGTCGCGGTAGATGGTATACGTGTACATCATCGCCCTCGCAATATCGCCCTTTACTTCTTCCCGAGGTTCAAACTGTCCGGCAGAACCCAACTCGCTGTACTTGTCTATCATGGAAGATGGAACATTGGTGAGTTCTGTATTGAGCAAATACCACCTCGTGGTACTGGCATCGGGGCTTTCACCAAATGGTCGATTGCCCCGATCGTTGTTGGTTTTAACCCGTGATGGAAAGAGGTTGTGCATGTCACTTTCTGCCTTCGTATCAGCCAATCCAAATCCTTGTGGATAAGTGTGCTCGGTATTGATGCCATCATTGGCGCCATTAAGAAATACAGCCTGGGTTGGGTCCTGACCCTCCGGGATTGGCAAGGTGTGTCCGGTATAGATACAAGAGAGATTTCGGTTTATTGCATCTATTTTTAAAAAAAGGGTGTCTCTGGCAAAAGCATACGGGATTACTGTTTCAGGGGTAAAAGCAGCTCTTACTTCATTGGCCAATGCATCGCCGGTCAATGCAGGAAACACGGCCTGATAAGCATATTGCCCACTCGATAATGCGGGCACAAAAACCAGCATCGAGCAGGCAATACTCCATGAAATTAGTGCGTGCCTCATTTTTATTTCTGCTGCAACTTGGCCTTTACTTTTTCAATGATGTTGGTAGCCGGATCAGCATAAAGTATCGTGCCCTGCGATCCATCTATGACATAAGCATAACCTTCTTCTGCTGCCACTTCTTTGATGATAAGGTTAACCCTGTTTTGAATGGGGTTAAACAATCCCTCTGATTTCAAAGCAAGTTCCTGTTGTCCCAGTTGCTCAAATTCAGTTATTTTTTTCTGCTCTGCCTGAAGCAACTGGACTTCTTTGTCATACTGAATGGGAGCAATCTCGTTTTTGCGTTTCTCAAGATTGGCAGCCTTTAGTCTCAATTCATCTACCATGCTTTTAATCCTTCCTTCCACCTTTGCTTTTGCTGCCTGAATTGAATCATTGGCTGCCTTCACTTCCGGCATGGCATAAATGAGGTCTTGTGTATTGATGTAAGCTACCTTCAGGGTCTGCGCTTTCAAAGCACTCACTGTGCCCAAAATAGCTATAACAAATAGAATGGGTTTGATTTTCATTTTATGTTTGATTTTATAACGGTTGGCTTATTTGCCCACCCTTTTTTTAATGTCTTCTGTTTTATCAAATTCTGGTTTTACAAACAACAAGCCCGCAGAACCTGCCTTGTCAAAGATCAGGTCATAACCTTTTTCCGCAGCATAATTTTCAATGGCAGCAAATACTTTGTCCTGAATAGGGGCTACCAATTGTTGCCTCCTCTTAAACAAATCGCCTTCTGGTCCGAATCTGCGCTTGTTCATCTCCCTTACTTCGGTTTCCTTGGCCACAATTTCTTCTTCGCGTTGCTTCTTGAGTTCGTCTGTCAACAATACCTGCTCGGCCTGATACTTATTGTACATTGATTTCACCTTGTCTTGCTCCTTTGATATTTCCTGCCTCCAGGTAGAAGCCACTTCATCCAGTTCTTTCTGTGCAGCCTTATAGTCACTCATCTCTGTCAAAACTGCGTTGATGTCAACAATGGCAATGCGCTGTGCATTTACAGTAAAAAGAGTCAGGGCAAAAGCAAACGAAAGCAATAATTTCTTAATCATAATGGTTGTTTTTTGTTTTTATCAAAAACGCTCAAAGATAGCGTTATTCCCATGTTTTATATACCTCAAGACCCCTATAATCCCCGGTATGTTTCTTAATTTATCCTTAATTTATAGGATTTTTTTCATTTCCTTCTGCCATCCACCATGCCAGTGCCAGAAAAAAGCCGGTGATAAAAATTCCAAATTGATTTTCGGGCAGGATTTCAAACAGCCAGGTGATGGCAATGGATGCATAAATTGCCATAAACCAGCCATTCTTTCGTAAATGCTGCATGCTCAGAGGGAGCACAGCAAAAGCCACAAATATCAGAAATCCGGGTAGCCCTGCAGCCGCAGCATGTAATACAAATTCACTGCTGGGCTGAATGATCTCGTCTTCCCGGATTTGAGGAAAATGTGCTTTAAACCAAGCCCGGTTCGCCACATGCAGTCCTCTGAATCCAACACCAGTCAGTGGCTGTTGCACAAAATGGTCACAACCCGAAAGCAAGGAATAATATCGGAATCCATCACTGGAGCCTTCCCTGTATTCCATTTTGCTGTAGTATCCAAAATCATAACGCACAAAACCCATTCTGTGCCTGAATGAAGGCAGAAACTGATACGCCAATACGGGTAATAAAACCAGGGCCACCAATGCCGGGATCATTACTTTTTTATTTTCTTTCCACAAATGCCAGGCCATGGCTGTAAATACACCCACATAAAGTGCTACCAGACCGGTACGCGCAGAAAGTATGTGCAAAAAAACAACCATCAAAAGTGCATAAGCCATACAGATGTAGCGACAGCGCTTTGTATTGCTGGTAATACCAACATAGGCCGCAAGCAAAACACTTACTGCCATTGCCAGACTGATCCGTATATGGTCATGGTAAAATCCTACCTGCATTACCCTCGCCTGTTTATATCCATCTACGGCCTCGACCGGCGCTTTGATATATGTATATATTGAATACAGTGCGGTAAGCCCCAAAATGGCCAATATCCAAAAAATCAAAATCTTAATCTGCTGATAACCGGGTCGCCAGGCAAAAAAGAAGAGAGGAAACAAGGGCAAGGAGAGTTTGATGTAAAAAACACCGTCTGGTACGGTACCCTGCAAGCCATCTGCCCACAACACAATGGCGGGAATGGCAAGCATAGACCAAAACCAGGGCCTGCACCACAATCCGGTTGACTGTGCATTTAAGAAACAGTAAAGTGCCATCAAAAGTAAGCCCACACTGTACAACGACCTCGAAAGTACCAAACCACCAAAAAGACAAATGATGGCAG
>CALMWS010000094.1 GCA_937870795.1 uncultured Bacteroidota bacterium
AGTTAGACAGGCTTGTCCCAATGCCGCAATAGCGGTGTAGGGGCCGCTCACTGCTTACCGCTCACTGCTCACTGCTCACTGCTCACCACTCACCACTTACCGCTCACCGCTCACTGCTCACCACTCACTGCTCACCGCTCACTGCTCATCTACCTGGCTAACGCCAGTTAGACAGGCCGCTCACCGCTCACCGCTCATCTACCTGGCTAACGCCAGTTAGACAGGCCGCTCACTGCTCACCGCTCATCTACCTGGCTAACGCCAGTTAGGCAGGCTTGTCCCAACGCCGCAATAGCGGTGTAGGGGCCGCTTACCGCTATCCCTGAATTGCTGGATAGGGTTCTGGTATATCGGTTCTTGTTTTTATATGTCAATGCCAATAAAATGCAGTTTTGTCGGTATTCAAATGTTCACATCAATTGTGTAATTCCAAATTGAAACGAAAGTCCACAGCTCCAGAAATTTGGGATTTTCATAGATAAGCATAATCTCTCATATCCGGATAGATGGACACTTTCATTTTAATGTGTATACAAATGATATGAACATAGTCTCTACGTCAGGTAACTGATGTAGGGACACCATGTGAAAATGTGAACATATTTCTCGGCCTTTATGTATGCGCCGTTTAGAAATTGCATAGTAAATCCGCAAAAAAATCCAAAACTGTATGAGCCACACAAATTGCCAAACAGAAGACGTGATTGTGATGCAGCCAAAAATTTCTTACTGCCTAGCGGCGAGTTTTTTGGATTGCGGATTTACGCAGCAATTTTAGGCGCAGACATAATCAGCCTTGACTTTTTTTGGTACTTTTTTGGGTCAAGCCAAAAAAGTACATATGGGAAACATCTTTATGACAACCAATCTCTTCCTGGAGGAAACCTATATTGATATGAACATAGTCCCTACGTCAGTTTACTGATGTAGGGACAACATGTGAACATATGAACATATTTCTCCGTTACCCGGACAAGTAGGGGTAAAACCATTAAAATTTGTCCTAATACAAAATCCCCCTTGTTAATGAAATTTAAATATGTAAAAAAATCGTAATATTTAAATTACTTACGTTAAATTTGTAACCATATTATTTTACCCCCCCCAATTAGAGTCTCATGAGTAAGGTTTTAAAATTTTTGAAAGCTGCCATCACCGGATTATTCAAAAAATCCAAAAAGATTGTTTCCATCCCACAGGGCAAAGAATACGAGTCCTGGCTGGGCATCTGAAAAATCCATCTACAAGGCAAAAAGGAGACCGGGGTGAGGCCATCGCCCTGGAATACCTCATTTCTTCCGGCTACACCATCCTGGAGACCAACTGGTCTGCCCACAAAGCCGAGATCGACATCATCGCCAAAGAAGCCGATACCCTCATTTTCATAGAAGTCAAAACCCGCACCAGCCCCACCGCCCCCGAAGTAGCCGTCACCCTCCGCAAGCAACAACTCATCGCCTCAGCTGCAGCCCAATACCAGGAACTCATCGACCACAACTGGGCCATTCGTTTTGATATCATCACCATCAACTACTACTCCCCCCAAAATTTCAACCTGGAGCATTTTAAGGATGCTTTTTTCCCAGGACTATAGGGATAGAGACCATTTAGCTTATCCCACAAAACTCATCAGATATCCTGGAAAATATCAAGTTTTCTCCTCATCATTCACCTATCCACCTCCCTAACTATAATTTCATTTCCCTGATATAACTCTGTGGCGATGCCATATTTTGCATCAGAATCACCTTTCTCTTCATAATGCACATTAAATAAGCCCAAAACTGACTAAGGTGCATTTTTCTGGTTCAGTAATATTGACTTACCAATCAGGAGAAAAGCTAATGAAGATAGTTGTTTAGGGAAATTGCACAATATTATTTGGTGGACTTTACTATTATTTACTTTTCACCAAATATTATATTGAATAAATTGAAGACAAAAAAAATTAACCCATAAGTATTGCGCTATCAAAAAATATTATTATATTTGTATTGGCTATAACCCCTATTATGAAAAATCACCACGCTATCTACAATGCCCAATTTTTCCCAATATTATAAAAAAGGACAATCGATCTTCAGGCTTGCAGCCCCATTTGCTGGTAATGGGAGCTGTTTCTTGCACTTTTTAATATGTTTATTTACAATTGAACACGAGCGTTTATTTAACGATTTTAAGGGATTAAGGAGGATTTTTGTTTTTAATTATAAGAAGTTGATTTTATAATTGAGAATTGCTCATAGATAGTAATGGAATTAATGCAAGTTCTCAGGAATTATAAATGGTAATTAAAAGTAAATTTCATAAGAGTTGTAAATAGAAAAGGATCCACGATCACCCATCGAATAGGGAAAGCAGACCCTCATCTCCGACTAAAGAGGCTTCAAAGATACGGATTCAATGCACATTTACAAATTTTATATTTGAATTAAATATTATTTGTAAACATTTAAAACACATTGAAAATGAACGTTTTAAGATTTTTTTTTATCTTTGCTTTGATAACTGTCAGTTGTCTTAACCCTGTAGATGCCCAGCGAACTTGTGCATCTTATCAGCATTATAGCTCAAACCAGAATCCATCTATTCTTAAGAAACGGCAGGATCTGGAGAGAACTACACAACTAACTATGGAAAATAGAATTGAAAACAGAAGTACTACAATAAACACTATTAGAGTAGCTGTTCATGTGGTCATGGCCAATCCGTTTTCTGTAACTAATGCACAAATTCAATCACAAATAGATGTATTAACAAATGACTTTCGAGCAGCAAATGGTGATATTGGAAATGCGCCATCTGTCTTTCAAGGGTTGACCTCTGATACAGAATTTGAGTTCGTGTTGGCAAATGTTGGACCCAATTGTAATGGTATTACTAGGACTGTTACAAACATTAATTGCTTTGATCATGACTCTAATGACATGAAATCAACTTCATCTGGTGGCCATGATCCAATCGATCCGGAACATATTCTTAATATTTGGGTAGCCCCTATCTGTAATGGAGTCATTGGGTTTGCGACATTTCCTGGGGAACCCTTTGAAACGGACGGGGTGGTAATAGATCCTTCAGCTTTTGGATTAGGTGGGACATCTATGGCACCTTTTAATCTAGGTAGAACTGCTACTCATGAAGTAGGTCATTATTTTAATTTATTTCATATTTGGGGTGATGATTCTAATCCTGGTGACGGTATTGATGATTGTTCTGGCACTGACCTATGTGGGGATACTCCTAATCAGGAACGTCAGAATTTCGGATGTCCTTCATTTCCGCACGTCACATGCAGCAATGGCCCTTCAGGTGATATGTTTATGAATTACATGGATTATGTTAATGATAATTGTATGATTATGTTTACCCCAAACCAATCAACAAGAATGAAAGTTGCACTTTTTAATGCGAGGCCAGAATTATTGGAAACATCTTTTGAAGAAGTTTGCTGCTCAATAAGAAACCTGAAACCAAATTTATCTACTAATGAAGTCACTTCACAATGTAATAATGGAGATATCGATTTAAAACAATATCTGCTTGGCCAAATTCCTGCAGGTTCTATATTAGTTTGGAGTACTGACAACAATTCTAGTGATGGTGTAAGTCCAGTAATTTCTGGTCCCGTAAGTTCATCCGGAACATATTATGGGTATTTTATGAACATAGAAGGAAATTGCTTTAGTAATCCTAGCAATGCAATAGTTATTACAATCTCTCCTGTTTGCTCTTTAAGCGATATGATTGTTACCCAAAATAGTTTGTTGCAATCAAACTCTATTTTCAGATCCATTACAATTAAACCTAATGCCACCTTGACTATTAATGGTGCAATTGTTCAAATTGTTGATAAGGTTATTATCGAATTTGGTGGAAAGCTAATTATTGATGGTGCAACTCTAACCAATTGCTCATCTTGTCTTAATTGGAAAGGTATCCAAGCATGGGGTAACCCATTTGTAGGACAATCTCATGCCGTAGAACTCAAAAATGGTGCTATTATTGAAAATGCTGAAATTGGCATTAATACCTCAAATCCAGTTTATGGTGGTATTTTTGGGTATTTTGACCTTTCTGGAGCAAAAGTTACGCTTGATAATTCTACTATCAGAAACTGTGGTATTGGAGTTAATTTTGGACCATTTGGATATAGTGGACCATGGTTTTCGTGGGAAGACGATAGCCATTTCATCAATTCAACAATTGATAATTGCGATGTGGGAGTAAAACTGAAGTCTAATTTAGGTGTGGACTTTCAAAATACCAATTTCACTGGGAACAATACTGGTTATGGAATAGAGTCAATTAATTCCAAAATAAATGTTTCTGATTGTGATTTTGAAGGAGTTACTGGCATTAACTTTTCCGCTACTTGGCCAAGTTTGATTGGATCAGAAATTTCTAATAACAACTTTCTCAATGATTATGAAGGCATACTTTGGGATGCACAAGGAAATGCAACTGAACATAGTATTACAGGTAACTTTTTTGGAAGCAGTACTGGAGTGCTAGGATATGGTCAATCATTTTTTAATATTCAAAGCAATGATTTTGCAGGAGGATCTGGTGTATTCTCTTGGTATTCAGGAGATGATTATAATCTTGTCTCTGACAATGGATTTAATGGAAATGATTATGGAGCTTCTGCTTGGGGTAAGAATAATGTAGAGTATCTTGCCAACTGCTTTGATAATATTGGTACCGTAAATATAGAAATGTATGATAATGCTTCTATTTTTGACCCACAAGGTGATCAAGAACTAGCAGCAAGTAATTGTTTCTCCAAACAAGTCCCTACGTTCCTCAATGGAGCAGGATCAGAATATTTTACTTACTTTATTAAGTCAGGCACTGTACCACAATCATGTAAACATCCAGGATTTGGAGGTAATTTTGGTTTGGATTATTCACCTGATGAAGTATCTTTATTAACTTGTGGAACTGGTGTATGGGGTCCACTACCTCCAAGATATAGAAATTGTGTGATCCCAGCTACACTGCAAGAAAGAAAACAAATGGAGCAGGCTTTAAAAGCAGAGATTGCTAGATTAAAGAATGACACAACCATTTCTCCATTACTTAAAAAATGGCTGATAGCTCGATACGAACGATGCCTTAAAAAATTGATTGGTCTTATTGCATTAGAAATTGTAAAAACGGATGGAGACGGTAGAGAACATGCAATCACCTATTTGAGCAATCAAGAATTATTCAGTCATAAAATTATGGCATATTCACTTATAGCCGAGTCAGGTGATTATACAAGAGCAGAAAACTATCTAACAACATTACCTACATCTTCTACTGGAGAAAGTGATTTTGTAGCTGCACAATATCTTTTCTTGGACTTTATTACACAGGGTAAAGTTTTTGTTTTAACAAATCAGCAAAAATCTTCATTAGAAGACATAGCGAGGGCTGAGAATGAATGGAGTGGCTTTGCAAGAACAATCTATTATTTGATAACTGGGCAAAGAATCAAGATAGATTTGCCGCATCTGATCCCTGCTAATCCAAGAAACACAGTTGAATCTAATTCTGATAAGAGTACAGCCATAGAGGCTTACCCTAATCCTGTTTCTGATAATGAGCAACATATTGTAAATATTCAAGCAGAAAATGGAATTAATCAATATCAGATAAGATTGTTTGACATTATGGGTAAAGAAGTCCTAAGTAAAAAAGCTACCGTCGGAGAAAATGCTCTTGATATGAATACTCTTAATAAAGGTGTATTCATACTTGAAGTTTTCTCAGATGATAAGCAGATTTACTCCAATAAATTAATAAAGTTATAATCACTTACTATGCATGCGGCATGAATGTGCCGCATGCTTTTATCATATAGAAAGAAATGAAGAAAAAAATTATTTTTCTAATCTTGTTGATTTATTCACTTGACCTCTGGAATCAATCTACCTATGCCAAGATCATAGATTATAATGGTACACCGCAGTATGCAGACCAATTAGTGAATTACAAAGGGCACTACTATATGGCATACACACAAATTGGTATCGACGAGGATGGAGAGCTATTTGAAAGTCAAGGAGGGGTACTCAAGCTTGATGAGTATGCCAATATGCTGGACAGTAATTTAATTAGGCGTTTTAGCGATAACAATAATTGTCTTGTAATTGATAGTATAAGTGAGAAAATATTTCTTACAGGTGAAGAATATTTTAAAACAGACTATGCCCACAGATTTATGATGAATGAATTTAAAATTAATGACTTTAAATCTATAACAAAATCATTTTACAAATACCCAGATGAGGATCAAATAAATTACTATCAGAAGGGAAGTCTTTTTCAGGATGGAAATTTATTATTAATTGGAAGTTCAAAAAATCAAAAAGAAAAAGATATAAGAACTCTTCTATTCTCAATTAAGGATAATATAATTGATACTTCAATGTTAATTGATCTAGGATTTAATACCCTTTCGTGGTCAAGCTATATAGATAAAGATAAATTATTAACTTTACATATCTACAACACTGACTCTTTAATTGGCCTAAATGACAAATCCATTATCTTAAAACTAGACACTAATTTTCAAGAAGTATGGCGATGGGAATCTCCAAAGCTTGGACAGCAGCTACCACATGGCTGTCAATTGAGCGATGGAAGATCGATTGTAGCCATGCATACCCCAGGCTATAGTAACATAGGCTCAGTATGGTGCATCAATGAGGATAAATCGATAGCGTGGAAAATGGAGTTTCCTGATAAAAATGGAGGGCAACAAAGAAGAATATTAAGACTTAAACAAATCAAAAACGGAGATATTGTAGGAGTTGGTTATTATGGAGACACCCGAAATGACAATCCAGATTATATACAAATACCCTTTATTTTTAGACTATCAAAAGATGGAACTCTAAAATGGCTTAAAGCCTTTTATAGAGATGTAAAGTTACCTAATGATAATTTGGTATATGGCTATTTTTCTGATGTGGTTGAAATGGAGAATGGAGATTTGATGGCTGTGGGAAGAATAGACGATTATCTTGAATATGACCCTATAGCTATGACGGAGCGTGCAGACCCTGATATCTTGATCGTAAGGACCGATGCTAACGGTTGCATCGATGCAGAATGTGCCACAGTTACAAAAATAGAAAAGACTGTAAGTACTATCGAACTCTCTATTCAAGAAAATTTGCCATATACGTACTTATTTCCAAACCCAGGATCGAATCAATTAGAGCTGTTAAATCATGAACTTGTAGAAAGATTGCAAATTTACAGCATTACTGGTGAATTGGTACAATCTATTAATGAGCCATCAAAAACCATCGATTTAGCCAGGTTTAAAGGAACTTATATAGTTAACTTTACCCTAAAAAATGGAACAACATTTAAGCAAAAAATAATAACTTATTAATAAAAAGTAATGAAAATACCAACTGTATTTTTTATCCTGCTACTTGCCTCATGTTGTAAAAAAAATGAAACCCAGGCAGAGCTATTGATCGGAAAATGGTGTATAACTTCAGAATTTAACACCCAGGCAGGTTGGTACGATAGCGATCAATTCACCATTGAATTTTCCGAAAATGGCGACGTAAAAATAATCAACAAGGATGCCCAAAACAATTGTGAGTCCACTTTTGAATTTGATGAGCAGAATAATCAAATCAATTATCCAAAGAATTGTGCAAAATTTATACTGGAATTGGTTGATGATCAAACCCTGATCTTGTACAATCAAGGGAGAGAAGGTATTTATAAGTACAAGTTTACCCGATGTTGAAATTAACCGCTGGCAACCGAAGCTTTAATTTACATTGCTCCTGAAGTAGGTATATCACTATGCCAACCACCCGCAAATTAGAGCCTTTTATATTTTTGAAACCTGCCATCACCTGGTTATTAAAAATTCCAAATCCCACAGGACAAATCACATGATCCCAGTCTATGCATCTGAAAAATCCATCTACAAGGCAAAAAGGTGAGCGGGGCCTGGAATACCTCATTTCTTCCGGCTACACCATCCTGGAAACCAACTGGGTATGCTTGTCCCTATGCCTCGATAGAGGTGTAGGGACCCAATACCAGGAACTCATCGACCACAACTGGGCCATCCGTTTCGACATCATCACCGTCAACTATTACTCCCCTCAAAATTTCAACCTCGAGCATTTTAAAGATGCCTTTTTCCCGGGGCTGTAGGGAAAGGGACCATTTAACTTATCCCTCAATACTGGTGATAGGAATAAACCATTGTTGCGACACAGGGCCCTGTGTCGCAACCCTAAGGCCCCCCAATCCCCCCACCTCCATCTTCTAAACCCCAAAAATCAAAATAATATATGGCAACCCCTGGATTTCCACCTGTCAAACCAAACAATATTTTGTCCCCAAAAATATTAAACCCAATCGTAACCATATAATTGATTTATTATTATATTTACAGAGTTAATAAGTATCCATATGAAAAAGAGTTATCCAACTTGCCAAGGCCAAATCTTTCTCCAAACAGGAAAAACAGAACATAGATAATGAGGTGGTTATTATTAATGCAATTTTGCTTGATAACAGGATCTTGCTGCTATAAAAGTGAAAATAATTGCAACCCTGATGAAATAGCCTATGGTGAGATAGATTGTATAAAAATAGACGGCTATACATTTTATGAAACTGAAGTCAATTTCTATTGCTTAGATAAATCTATCCTATTTGGCGTAGATATTACTAAATCAAAAATTTCTCCCTATTATATTAACTCACTAAATCCTGTGAATAAAGATATATTAAGCACCAGAGCTGAAATTAATATTAATGACTGTCTCTATTGCGGTTTTAATATAGAGTGTAGCATAAACAATCAATCTAAAGTAACCTGGGTAGTAATCGAAGATAAAACTCAATTTGAAACTTATCCACAATTTATCAAAGCGAAATTACTTTTAAAAGAATCTGTTGATTTTAACAGTAAAACATTAGATGAAATGGATATTGAATTAAAGAAAAGGGATTAGAACAACATGATGAAAAAAATAGATTTGAACAATAGCTAGGGCGATAGCCCATTTTCTTACAATGCAAGCAATTCACACAAATAAAGTCTGCAAAATTAAAGTCTATAAATTTTAAAAAACTGCCATCACCTGATTATTCAAAAATCCAAACCTCACAGGACAAAGCACATGGGTCCAGCCTAAGCATCTGAAAAATCCATCTACCATGTAAAAAGGAGACCGGGGCATGGAATACCTCATTTCTTCCGACCACACCATCCTGGAAACCAACTGGATGTGCTTGTCCCTATGCCTCGAAAGAGGTGTAGGGACCCAATACCAGGAACTAATCGACCACAACTGGGCCATCCGTTTCGACATCATCACCATCAACTTCTACTCCCCCCAAAATTTCAACCTGGAGCATTTTAAAGATGCCTTTTTCCCGGGGCTGTAGGGAAAGGGACCATTTAACTTATCCCATAAAACTTTTCAATTATCCTGGAAATCATCCAGAATCCTCTCCATCATTCACCTTTCCACCTCCCCAACTATAATTTCATCTCCCTCAACCACTATTATATAACCTTTGTGGCGATGCAATATTTTGCATCAGAATCACCTTTCTCTTCATTAAGCACATTAAAAAAGCCCAAAACTGACTAAGGTACATTTTTCTGGTTCAACAATATTGATTTAACAATCAAGAGAAAAGCTATGGAAGATAGTTGTTTTGGGAAATTGCACAATATTATTTGGTGGACTTTACTGTTATTTGCTTTCCACCAAATATTATATTGAATAAATTGAAGGTAAAAAAAGTTAACCCATAAGTATTGCGCTATCAAAAAATATTATTATATTTGTATTGGCTAAAACCCATATTATGAAAAATCACCACGCTATCTTCAATGCCCAATTTTTCCCAATATTATAAAAAAGGACAATCGATCTTCAGGCTTGCAGCCCCATTTGCTGGTAATGGGAGCTGTTTCTTGCACTTTTTAATATGTTTATTTACAATTGAACACGAGCGTTTATTTAACGATTTTAAGGGATTAAGGAGGATTTTTGTTTTTAATTATAAGAAGTTGATTTTATAATTGAGAATTGCTCATAGATAGTAATGGAATTAATGCAAGTTCTCAGGAATTATCTAAAGAAGACTACTAAAAATATTGATATGAAATGTAAATAAAAAAGAGCCCACGATCACCCATCGAATAGGGAAAGCAGACCCTCACTCTCGCTAAAGAGGCTGCAAAGGTAATGGATTCAAAGAAAATTTACAAATTGTATATGAAATAATTATATTTGTAAACCATTTAAAACACATTAAAAATGAGAGTTTTAAAAGTACTTTTACCATTATTGGTATTTTTGTTGGTAATAAACTGCCCAGCTTATTCACAAAGAAAATGTGGTACTGATCACAGACATCAGCAAAAATTATTAGATCCTGATTATCGAAAGATATTTGAGGAGAATAGAGAAAGAATTAAGAGAAATATAGGAGGCAATAGATCTACCATAAAAATTCCAGTTGCAATTCATTTCAATGGTGCTGTTACTTCTGCTAATATGTGTTGCTTAATTAGCTCTTCATTAAATCAAATTGCTGCATTAAATAGTGACTTTAATAGTACGAATCCTGATATTTCCATTTATACTACTATTTCAAATGTTTGTCCACAGTTATATCCGATTACCTCTT
This sequence comes from uncultured Bacteroidota bacterium, assembly GCA_937870795.1. GTDB lineage: Bacteria > Bacteroidota > Bacteroidia > Chitinophagales > Saprospiraceae > JADKBO01. Next base: position 10,681 of record CALMWS010000094.1, read on the forward strand.
TATCTCAAGGGATGAATGTTGAGTTTTATATTGCAAATTCAAATCATCCACCAAGTTCGGGGTTAAATGAAGGAGACTACGCAATAACAGTTGGCCAAGAGGAATTTCCATCTGCTGGAACAGAATGGGGTGGATATTTTAATATTTTTGTTGATGATGATTGGGGCACTTCTTCTGCATTAGGAGAATCATCAGCTATTCAAGGATTAACTGGAAGTGGTAGCGGGGTGGTGATACACCCTTCTGTTTTTGGAGGACCTGGAGCTTCCTGCACTTCTGGAACTTCATTCAATACTGACCCAAGTCTAAATTTAGGAAGGACACTGACTCATTAAGCAGGTCATTATTTTGGCTTGTATCATATTTTTAATGGTTGCAACGATGGGGATGACATTAATGACACACCTGATCAATGCTTAGACCATAATGGAAGTTCTCCAACATTTAATTTTAGTACATGTCAACCTAATGTGAGTAGCGGTTGTAGCAATACTAATTGTTTTTATATGAATTTTATGGATTATACAAATGACAATACGATGGTTATGTTTTCAGCTGATCAGGCAAATTTAATTAGAACCTGGATTTTATTATCTTATTGGAAAAGCGGAACAAATGATTATCCAATAATATGCTCTACTTACTCAGCTCCTGCATTAACATCAACCAATGTAAATTTAGCTTGTCCTGCCACAACTTTTGATTTAACTACACTAAATGTAAATGCAGCTATCCCTTGCAATTCAATAATCAGATGGGAAAATGCTTATGGTACAATTATTACAGCACCAATAATAGAAAGCGGTATCTATTTTGCATCTTACTATAATACAATTTCAAATTGTTATGGTCCTAGTCAGCAAGTTTCCATACTTTTTAATTGTTGTGAACAGCCAGACATTAATATAAACACTAATACTGTATATAATACACCAAGATATGTAGGTGGAAATATAATTGTAAATGCTGGCAAGACTTTAGATATTCATTCAACAAATGTACTATTTAGACAAGGTAAAGGCATCATCGTCAAAAACGGAGGCCGTCTTATTTTAAAAGGCTCAACTTTAAATGCATGTAACCAATCACTTTCTTGGGCAGGCATAAAAATTGAGTCAGGAGGATTCTTTAACACCGATGAGACATTTTTGAAAAATGTAGCCAACGGAGTAGATGCTTACTCCAATAGTACTCTGCAAATTTACAAACTAAATATTGACGGCAAAGGCAATACAAGTGGTATTGGGTTAAAACTTGATGGTAATGTAAATACTGATTTCATTTACAATATGGATATCAAGGATTTTAATACCGGCATACAAACAAACTCCAGTGCCAAAGTTCACGAATTTAATCATGGTTCTATCAATAATACTTCGTATGGAATATATTCCATAAATTCTCCTATCATAGTAAATGATTATAACATCAATTTCACAAAAGATGCTATAACATTGATAGCTTCTGCAGGAAGCTCAATATTTGATTGCAATATTATCTATCAAGAACAAGGCATAGCTATAACTATTTCACCAACTACTACTGTTGAAAATTGTTCAATATCAAATAATAATTGGTGGTCCGGTATAGAAAATCTGAATGAAAGACCAGCTATTGGCATGGTGTTAAGTGATGGCTGTACGATTAAAAACAACTTTACTATTGCTAGTGCTTCAAATGCTGTTTCTGCTTGGGGAAGCAATGGAGCTATGATAGAGAATAATAATATTTCAACCAATTTCAGTTTAAATGGTCAACTCACAGGTGGCCCAATAAATCTTCAATTTGGCAATGGACATACCATCACCCAAAATCATATTTCTGCTGATCAATCTGAATTTGGCATCAACTCTACTTGGGCTGGGAATACAACCATTATGAACAATACCGTATATAATTCTGGCTTCCAAAAGAATTTTCGTACAGCAGCTATAAAGGCGACTGGTAATCTCAATGAAGTCATAGATCAAAATATCGTGACCGGCGATAGAAGGACTGGAGTACTGGTGCAAAATACCACAGGTAATCAATACTTCTGTAATGAGATAAACTCTGTTTATGATGAGGCTAATGACATTCTCTACAATTCTGAACAACAAACTATTAAAGCTAATACCTTTGATGGCTCTGGATTTGATTTGAAGATTAAGTCGGAGATTGGTAATCAAGCAACTTACAACTCTAATAATATCCCAATTGAAAACTGGGGCAATGTCTTCCTTGGGGGAAATGCAGAAGCTGATCCGCAAGTTTTCACTTTTTCACAATTTCCTTATAATACAGGGTATGGTACAAGTCTTAATCATAGACCAAGTAACCCTAATCCAACTAGTGGTTGGTTTGTACCAAATAATGTAACTGCTTACCAAGATTGTGATGGATTGGTAATAGGAGATAACTTTATCTTTGGCAATGATCCCAATAAAATATGTGCTTATTGGAATTATCTAAAATCAATACAAAATACTAAGCCAGAATTGTTTTTTGTAAAGCTGGTACACTTACTTAAGTATAGTAAGACAAAGGCTGGCTTCACTCTACCAAACTGTATTAAATTTGATCCTGTATTCCAAACATTGTGTGGCATTACAAAGATAGTAGATGTATCTGTAGCTTTAGCTAAGGTGAGTGAGAGTAACTTAAACGATGGCAATGTAAAGGCACTACAAGCTCAATACCAAAATGAGACAAGTGATGCAGGAAAAGCAGCTATTAAAGAGCAAATGTCAATAGAAATAAACAGCATCAAACCTTTATTGGATATTGAAAGAAATGCTGATAGCTTAAGGTTGGACAGCCTTAAAAATGAACTCAATACTATCAACTGCACATCTGTCATAGTCAATAAGTGGAAGGAGATATTAAAAATCTATATCAACTTTATCAAACAAGGCAAGGTTGCAAATAGTGACAAGGCAGCATTGGAGGCATATGCCACTGATTGCTCTGATCTTAATGGAGAGGCTATTCACTTAGCAAGAGCCATGGCAAATACTTATAATCGCATATACTATGATGTATATGATGGATGTTTAGAATCAGCAGAGCCAAGAGTTACTCTTAAGCTTAAAGATGTTGATGTATCTGTAGCACCAAATCCTGCCAATGGCATAGTAAATATGACTTTTTCAAGTGAATTTACTGGCTCGATTGATGTCTTTAATAGCAGTGGTCAAAAAGTGCATGCTAAGTTTATTGACAAAATCAATCTTGCTACCATTGATTTAAGCAATGAAGTTGGAGGTTTATATTTCCTAAAAACAACTTCATCATCTGGAGATACCAAAGAATTCAAAGTAATACTTATTAAATAACATTAAATTGAAGGAGGTATGTTATCATGCCTCCTTCTTATTTCTAAGTAATGAAATCAATTTTAATTATTGCATTGCTGTTTTTTTCTAGTAATTGTTTTAGTCAAAAAGAAGACTATATTTGGCTTGGAGGCTACGATTGGGATGCTGATATTAAGGATACAATTTTAAGTACCGAAGGATATAGGTTAGATTTTAATAAAAAGCCACTAGAAGTTGAAAATGATGTAGGATTTCGGTTCGGTATTTTAGGTAACAATGCCTCAATTTCTGATAAGGATGGAAGTTTGCTTGCATTTACCAATGGCTGTGTAGTTTATAATAGAAATTATCAAATCATGCCTAACGGTGATAGCATAAATGCTGGCATTTGGTTTGATAAACTTTGGAAATCTTGTGCAGCTGGTTACCCCGGCACCCAAGATGTATTGATTTTGCCTGATCCTGGCAATGATAAGGGATATTACTTATTACATAAAACTAATATATACAATCCTGGACCAGGAGGAACCTATATCAACTTAAATTATTCTTACATCGATATATCACTTGATAATGGAAAAGGTGATGTAACAATAAAAAATAATACATTTGATACTAACTCTCTTCTTTCGCAATATCTATCAGCCTTAAAGCACGAAAACAAAAAAGATTGGTGGCTTATACAACCAATTATAAATGACTCAACTTATTTAACTTTCCTTATTGATGAAAGTGGCATAAATAAAAAACCAAATCAAAACACACATCAATATTTTGATAGATCAAGATCAAGTGCTTCTGGTACAGCAAAATTTAGTCCTGATGGAACTAAATATGCGATTTATAATTATTACGATCAATTGCATGTGTATAATTTTGATAGGGCAACTGGTCTTTTTTCCAATCATAAAAAAATAGAAATTTACCCACCTAGTGAGATTGATAGAACCCAAATTAAAATTGGAAGCGTAGAATGGTCTCCTAATGGCAGATTTATTTATTGCGCTTCGTGGGACAATTTACATCAAGTAGACATCTGGGCAAATGACCCACAAGATGCAGTCAGACTAATAGATACTTATAATGGCACTCTTGATCCTTTTGAAACTAATTTTGCATTATTAGTACAAGGTCCAGACTGCCGAATTTATTTATCACCAAGAGGCGGTCAATACTCCATTCACGTTATAAACAAACCCAATGAACTTGGCACCGCCTGCGACTTTGTACAAAATGGGATCAAATTCCTTTATCCTAATGGTGGCACACTTCCCAACTTTCCTCGCTTCAGAGTTGATGAAGAAGAGAAGTGTGATCCTACGATTACTTCAGTGTTTGGTGAGACAGTTTACTATCGCAGAGACTTGGAGGTATATCCTAATCCAAGCACTGGATTGTTTACCATTAAACTCCCTGAGTTTATTGGTGATGCGAATTTGGTTGTGTCGAATATTAATGGACAGATTGTTCATAAAAAAGAAATTGGGAATAGTATCATCGAGCAAGTGGATATCACAAATGTGGTGGCTGGCCATTATAATATCGAGGTATATCTGGAAAAGAATTTCGATAAGGTGTTTTACGGCAGGCAAGTAGTGAAATTATAGAATATTTTGGCCAGAATAAATAGAGCAACCAGATGAGCACAAAGACTTTTATGTACATGGCTGCTAACGCTACCTCTTCATAAAGACTAGACGTTGGACCCCCAATTAGCACCTATAAGTCATGTCTCGTAATTTTTGAAACCCACCTTCACCGGCTTATTGAAAAAAACCAATTCCCACAGAGCAAAGCACACGAGTCCTGGCTGGGCATCCGAAAAATCCATCAACACGGCAAAAAGGAAACCGGGACCTGGAATACCTTATTTATTACGTCTATACCATGCTGGAGACCAATTAGATGTGCTTGTCCCTATGCCTCGATAGAGGTGTAGGGACCCAATATCAAGAACTCATCGACCACAACCGGGCCATCGGTTTCGACATCATCACCATCAACTACTACTCCCCCCAAAATTTCAACCTGGAGCATTTTAAAGATGCTTTTTTCCCTGGGCTGTAGGGAAAGGGACCATTTAACTTAACCCATAAAACTTTTCAATTATCCTGGAAATCATCCAGAATCCTCTCCATCATTCA
>CALMWS010000095.1 GCA_937870795.1 uncultured Bacteroidota bacterium
CGAGACCTTTGGCACCCGGCATTGATGGCAATAAAGTCCTGTGTTTTGGTGATACATTAAAACTAAAGACCAATGTTACCGGCATACAAAATGCGAATTGGAAAGGTCCCAATGGCATTGTGAGCTCGGGGCTGACGCTGACCATACCCAGGGTAAGTGGCATCCATGAAGGGGGTTATCAGGTGGCAGTGCAAAAAGATGGATGCTTTTCTCCCTTTTCGCAGCTTACCTTTATTGAAGTAAAAGATTCAATACCAGCAGCTATTCCTGCTGAGCCTGTATTGACTTTGTGCAAAAGCGCAGAAAGCATTGTGACACTTTGTATAAAGGATTATGATGCCAATCTCGGATACAATTATGAATGGCGTTTAAAAGACGGTACAACACTAGGTACCACGATATTGGAATGCCTGGAAGTCAATGCAGCAGTATTTAAAGAGGGAGAACAACAGGTAGAAGTATGGGCCCTCAAAGATGGTTGCAGGGCTCTTTCGGCAGGCAACGTAGTCATCACCAAACGGGAGGCGCCTGCCATTCAGGCAAATGCCAATGTAGATGTAACAACGGTATGCACCAGCAATGGCATACTGGAGTTGACTGCCAATCATCAGGCACCATTGGTAGACGTAAAATGGATGACCTTATCTGGGGGCAACAACATACTTACTCCCAATGCAGGAACCACCCTGGTAACCTCATTTAAACCTGGGTTAAATGTCATTTTACTTAGTTACAGTAAAGAAGGATGTCTGGATTTTTCAACCGACACTATAAAAGTGTATTTACTGGATGTGCCTGATGCTGTAAATGACAGCTACACATCAACGCTCAACAGCATAGTAGAATTTGATCCGTTGATCAACGATGATTACGATTCGTTTTACAAGCTACGTTTTAATGGCATAGATCCAAGGGTGGGAACCATCGAAAAACAGGATGACGGTTATCGTTTTATACCTTTTACCGGGTTTGCCGGCAACCTCAGTGTAAGTTATGAACTCTGTGTAGAAGGATGTGATAATTTATGTGACAGGGCCACAGTAAACTTCCAGGTAGGATTTGAAGCAGGCTGTGAGCCTCCGACCATATTTACGCCCAATGGGGATGGAATCAATGACACGTATATCATCCCATGTCTCGAAACGGGCAATTACCAGGACAATGAGTTGATAATATTCAACCAATGGGGCGATCAGGTATTCCAGTCGAAACCTTACGACAACAAATGGGATGGCTCCTTTGGTGGTGACCCATTACCAGCTGGTACCTATTACTTCATTTTTAATCCGGGCCGAAACAGCAACAGGTTGAATGGCTTTGTAATCATACAACGATGATGAAAAGAGTAATTTTATTAGGGGTAGCAATGGTGGTTTGCCTGACTTTGGCGAAAGCCCAACAGGAATTGCTTTCCACGCAGTTTATGTTCAACAAAATGGCCATCAACCCGGCATTGGCAGGGCAGGAAAAATATACAGGCATCACAGCCATGATCAGAGATCAATGGAATGGTTTACCGGGCTCACCAAAGTCACAAATGCTCACAGTAAACCTTCCGCGCATACAGGACAAAATTGGTCTGGGATTTACCCTAAAGAATCAGCAAGTAGGTATATTCCGACATACTACCATAGGTGGAATATACTCCTATAAATTTTTGTTGGGAGACGGTGCCTTACTCAGCATGGGTGTAGAGTTTAATGCACGAAGTTTTGTAGCAGACTTTACCGATCCCGCTCTGGTAGCCACGCAGGGTCTGACTACAGATCCTTCCATTCCACAGGGTAAACAGAGCATCAATATTTTTAATGTTGGGTATGGTGTATATTTTAGTGCAAAGAAATTTTATGTAGGTGCATCTGTGCCAAGGCTAATAAAAACAGATTTGGATTTCGACAACAACAATGTTGTTACGGAAGAAGT
>CALMWS010000096.1 GCA_937870795.1 uncultured Bacteroidota bacterium
TTTTCCATTTACTCTTGTTGTGGCTTCCACAGGTGCGCCAAATTGAAAAGTTTTGGTGCCGGTTATATTTTCGTTTCCGGTTAAGTGAACTGACAAGGGATCAACTTCAACTATTGGTGTTGGTGGAGCTGATATGCTTCCTCCTTTAGACCTGGAAAATGGAGCCAGCTGCGCCAATAGTCCAGCAGTATAGAATACAAGGCAAAGAGTGATTATTTTTTTCATTTGATTTTTCTTTCAATTAATGTACTTAATTCATTTATAGCACTTGAATTCTCATGCAATGCAGCTTCCATTTTTTCGGCACATTCTTTTTGATTGGTGATAATCATTTTTACAAGATTATCGTATCTATCCTGGTCTTTTTCCTGGCTTTTTTTCTGTGCAGGTAACATTGCTATAAGATAATATAGCACTAAAAAGACAGGTAAACCAAAGTCTTTAAGTAATGGTACTATATCCATATACTTACTGGCAATTTGTTTTTACAACCGTTACTTTTACCACACTTTGCCCACTGGCCACCAATGAAAAGTCACTATTGATAATCTGATCTTTGGCACCGGATACACCATAACCGTCTATATTCCATCCGGTTTCTGTGGGATAGTAATCGAAGCCATTAACTGATAAAGCTGCAACCGATCCATCTCCAGGATCAACTTCAGTTCCTGGCATCCAATTCCAGGCAATAGACCTGAATGGTGAAGTAATGATAACCTGGTTTCCGATCACCGGTGTACTTGTCATATTGATGGATGGTGTGGAATTTCCTACCTGGGTTCCATCAATAATGTATTCCTCCATGCACACAACTTCATTTTGAATGCAAGCTCCACCAATCACGGTACCAGTGCCGGGCACTGTATATGTTGCACCTGTGCTTACCAGGTAATCATTTACCTTTTTTGGAGTTTTACCCACCTGGGTAGAAAACATGGTGTAAAAGTCTGTTTTTGTGCCATCTGTGGCCACATGGCATTTATTAACCAAAATGAAATTACCAATTTGGGTACCAGTAGTTTGACTGCTTACAATTGAAGCAAACAAAATTGATATAAACAAAAATAGAGGTCTCATATTGTGAGTGGGTTTACAGCTGAATCGCTGGGATATTCCAGGCGAAGTATAATTTCTTGTGCGCTTGGGTTACTGATTACAAAGGCCGGTAACAGGTCCTGTTTTCTTGTGGTTTCGTTGATCTTGTAAACGTAACTGGCTTTCAGTTGTGGAAATAAGGGTTGTCCATCAACTGTGATATTAGTATCAAGTGAATTGTTGAAAATCTCAACCGTATATGCTCCTGCTGGAATGTTAACGGATGTAGCCGTTTTGACTAAAGTTGCTGTTTTCATAGATCCAGCTGTATAAGCAGCAGGTGTGATGTTTACATCACCCAATGAAACTGTGGAGCTGTTTGGCTTATTTCCTGAAATACTGGCTCTCATTAGCAATTATTTTCTGATTCTGTCAATGGTGTGGTTCTATTGAAAAACACAATTTCAAGTCGATTTTTTACTGGGTTTGCATCAATCACATTTGCTGTACCAAATTGAATTTGAAATGTCTGCCGGATCACGTCATAATGATTGGTTGCCAGCTCCCAGCTTTGACCTGGATCAAGGGTAAGATCATTGTCAATTGTGACAACTGTATTGCCACGATTGATAAGTTGAACCGCATTGGCTTCTACTGCAAGTCCGCTATTTTGCGTTAATGCTGGCCTGATATTGGCCAAAAGGAAGTAAGGCGGAGTTAGATTTACCGTTTTACATAAACCTGACATGACAATGATTTAGATGGTGTTTAAAAGATTCCTTGCCATATCAGGATTCTTTTCAATCCATGTAGCAAGTTTTGGTAATACATCCTCCAGGTCGAAATGGACTGCAATTCTGGCCAAAGCGTCTTCCACATTGTTTTCTGAACTTGAAATCGGCTGTTTAACCGGACCTCCAATCGTTCCTGGTTGTGGAGAAAGCTTCTGCAGAAGCATAGGCAGTAAGTTGTTGATAATAGGCTCCATGTTTGCTTCCAACAAACCAAAAATTCTGTCACCTATGGATTGTTTACCTATCATGGCCGTTTCAAGGTCTTCAACCTTTCTTTCCAGCTCCCAGGTCTTTTTTTCCTTTTCAAGGATTTGATCTATAGAACCGATATAGGGGGATAAGCCTTTGATGCCTACCCCACTGATACCGGGATTATCTTCAAGTACGATGCCGGTTGTAAACAATGTTTTATTACCGAGATTACCATCATATTTTGGCTTAGCGTAAACGGTGAAAACTCCATTTTCAAAACTGGAAAGTAGTTTTTCGAGCATTGTCCAGGATTCCTCCATGTCGTCAATGTCAGGGTTGCGAGCAACCGTTGCTTCGTTTGTAGCTTTTGTGACTGGATTGCCCCTGTATAGTGTCCAAAAAGGAAATTTGCCCTCCATGAACCATACTTTCAAATTTTCCAAATTGGTGATTGCACCAGCTATTTGCTTTGCCATTTTAACAGTTTCTTTCGATTACAAAAATGATTTCAAGACCGGTACTATTTTGCGGAGTAGCTGCATCAGAAAAAACAACTTTACAATTGTTCATGCCGATACCATTTTGGAAGTTTACTTTCACGTATTCTCCATTGGCAGTTTGAAGCATTTCCAATGGCATTGAATTGATTATCTGTTTGTTTCCATCCAGGATATTCAAAAAACCACATTGAAAAACGTTGGCTGCTGGAAATGCTGCACCGCTTTTGGTTTTTCGACCGGCAACCGGAGAGCGCATAAAAATTCCAATAACTTTTGAAGCTGCCAGGCTACTATCGTTGATCTCATAAGTTGATTTGCCGGCCATAAGTGTGACCTCAATATTTATGAGTTCAGGGATTAAGTGTAGGACTTCTGAATGTATGTTGTTTGATTTCATGACAATTTTTTTATGAGATTGGGAAGTGGGAGAAACAATCTCCCACCAGACCCAAACTCAATGATATGATGACATTCTC
>CALMWS010000097.1 GCA_937870795.1 uncultured Bacteroidota bacterium
TCTGCGTGTGGAGGTACTACCACTGTGACCTTCACCTACACGAGTACCTGTGGTGCCTCTATCACGACCTGTCAGGCAAGCTTCAGTGTGGTGCCCTCATCCTCTGTTTTATTGAGTTGTCCGATCAATACCACAGTAGCGGCTTGTCAATCTCAATCTGCGGTAGATGCTGCCTTTGCAAGCTGGCTGGCTACAGCATCTGCAACAGGAGGATGCAATGGTGTGCTAACGAATGACAATACAGGAGCACCCTCAGCGTGCGGTGGTACTACTACTGTGACTTTTACCTACATGAGCACCTGTGGTGTCCCTATCACGACTTGCCAGGCAAGCTTCGGTGTGGTGCCTGCATTACCTATTATATTGAATTGCCCAACCAATACCACAGTGCCATCTTGTCAAACTCAATCCACAGTGGATGCAGCCTTTGCAGCATGGCTTGCCACAGCATCAGCATCGGGTGGCTGTAATGGCATGCTAACAAATAACAACAGTGGAGCACCTTTAGCGTGTGGAGGGAATACCACAGTGACATTCACTTATACCAGTGCTTGTGGAGCGCCTGCCACAAGCTGTCAGGCAAGTTTCATTGTAACGCCCTCAATGCCCATTACTCTCAATTGCCCAACCAATACAACCGAAGCTGTTTGTCAATCACAAACGGCAATAGATGCTTCATTTTTGTCTTGGCTAAGTACAGCCACAGCATCGGGTGGATGCAATGGGATTTTGACAAATAACAATACAGGAGCACCATCTGTTTGTGGGGGAAGTACCACAGTGGTTTTTGCTTATATCAATACCTGTGGTACTCCTGTGACTTCCTGCCAAGCCACATTTTCGGTTTTAGCACCTCCTCCAATCTCCCTAACTTGTCCGATGAATGTAAATGTCCCCGGAGGACAAACACAGTTGGATGTTGACAACGCATTTGCGGTTTGGCTTTCATCAGCTGAGGCAACAGGCGGATGCAGTGGGGTTCTTACAAATGACAACACAGGGGCACCTCAGGCTGCCGGAGGATCGACCACGGTTAGCTTTTACTATAATAACAGTTGTGCACCAATCACTTCCAGTTGTCAGGCTACATTTGCTGTCATCCAGGGAGATTTCCAAAATACAACAACTAATCAAGTATATACAACCTTGCAAGCTGCCATTGATGCCGCGAATAGTGGAGAGACGATCATTTTATTGAACAATGTTTCTGAGTCTGATATAATTGTTAATAATTCGGTCTGTATTGAAGCAAACGGGTTTATGCTCACCATTCCGGTTGGGAGTCTAACCATACCTCTTGGCAAATCACTTACCTGGAAAGAAGATAATCTATCTTTCATGAATGGGGCTCAGCTGTTAAATAATGGCACACTTTGTAACAATGGTACCATTATCCATCCAGACACATTCACCAACCATGGCATTTACAAAGGCAGTGGTAGTTGGCAGGGAAGCTTTATTAATTATGGAATAATAAAGCCAGGGAATTAGATTATGCAAAGTATGTATATCATCAAGTTTCAATTTCACTGATGGGCATTAACTTGTCATTACAAATTGATTTAGCGATTAATTTTATTTTTTTCTGAATGCTCATTTTTCTCACATTTCGATGTAAGCTATGATGGCTTATAAATGAAAAAACCATTGTAAGCAAGAGTAAAATGAAGATGTTACGTTTCATTGATATTCTAACGACCAATTTTGAAAAAACTTATCTTGAAACTGTGTTAGCTATTACGATTATTGTTGTCAGTTGTGGCTATTGTCACATTCAACAATATATAAATTGTAAATGCTCTCCATTTCCTCAAGGCCCCCTGAGTAGAACAATGAATTCGGCAACCTGCTCGGAAAGGGCACTATTTGGGTGCAACATAGCCCTCATGAAGTTTTTCAATCATTTTTGCAAAATGAATTAATCGTTGTTCAGAAAACATAGGTCCTACCAATTGGACAGCAATGGGCAATCCCTGATCATTTAAACCCAGGGGTATGGTTAGGGCCGGATGACCGGTGGCATTAAAGAACATAGGGTAGTGAAACTGATCCCAGTATTCCATGTTTTTGCCATTTATCTCTATGGGCTCATGGTTTGGATTTTTTACCATTGCCGGTCCAATTGTGATGGGCATAATGAGGAAATCGTATTGTTTGAAAAAGTCTTCTAAGGATTGCTTTAATGCTTCTCTTCTCTTTAGAATTTTTTCATACTCTTCTTCATCCGCATCGCCAATTCGTTCAAGGCCTTCGCTCATGTCGATTTTAAGTGGAGTGCCACTTTCAAATTCATGTTTTATCAATTGACGGATGATCCAGGGCTGTTTGGCAAATACCATATAGGCCATGAGCAACATGTGCATTTGTCGCATTTCAGCAAGTTTGGGGGGTTGTACATTATTGGTATTAACCCCTTCCTTGTTTAAGTTGGACACCAATTGATTCAGTTTGGTCAAAACATCAGAAGAAACAGAAATTTTATCATTTGGCAGCTGAAGTTCACCAAACCAGGCAATTTTATAGGAACTTAAAGACTTGGTTGTATCTACCACGAGCCATTTATTATTTTGGTACCAGGGTTTAATCAAGGCCTTCCATCCCAGATCAATATCGTCAATGGTTCGTGCCATGGGTCCAGCCACTGCCAATCTGTAATAGTGGTGATTGCCTGTGGTATCTGGCGATGAACCAAAATGCCTGCCCATGCTTTCTTCTGTTGTTTTTAGGCCATAAATGCCACAATAGGCAGCAGGTACTCTTATACTGCCACCCATATCACCACCCAAACTCAGTGGACAAAAAGCAGAAGCAACGGCTGCGGCACCACCGCCTGTACTTCCCCCTGGTGTTCTTTTTACATCATACGGATTGTGAGCTTCGGGATATATTTCTCCTGCGGTCTGCATATCAATCAACATTCTTGGAACGTTGGTTGTGCCTAAAATAACGGCTCCCTCGGCCAACCAGGCATCTACTATGGCTGCATTTCTGGGAGCCATGAAATTTTGAAACTGAGAAGAATTCCAGGTGCTGGGATGGCCTTTGACCCAAAACTCTTCCTTGATGCATACCGGTACACCATGCAGCAAGCCTGTATTTTCGGCGCGCTGTGTTATTTCATCTGCCCTTTTTGCTGCTTCAAGAGCTTCTTTTTCAAATAACCATACGAAGGCATTCGTTTTGTAATTGTTGTTTTTGATGTAGTTGATAAATTCTGTTGTGATTTCAACTGAAGATGCTTTTCGTGTTTTAATCAATGTGGCAAGTTCAGTCGCAGATTTAAAAATGTACTTACCTTCACAGGGCAATTCTGTTTTAGGCTTTTGAAATAATTCTGTCTGGAGGATTGGTGGTTCACCATCCGCTTTTGGCAATTGAGACCAGACGTACAAAACCAATCCACCTACCAGTAAAGCCAAAACACCAATGATGATGCCAAGCCATTTTGCTAATTTTTTGAAATTTGTTTTCATTTGTTTGCGATATAGATATTGTATTAATAAAATAGATAATTACGTTTATTAAATGGGCCATGTCCATTGCTATGATAATAAAATTGGTTGAATTGCTTTGAATTAGGTATGGCAATTTTGACCTGATTTAATTGTGAATTGTTATTGGTGTCTCGTAGTTAAATTCCAGTAAAACTAACCGCAAGAAACTTTATCTACATTTCTCCAGGCGTAATTCCGTACTGGTCTTTAAAGCATTTGATGAAGTATGCAGGCGAATTGAATCCACAGCGATAAGCAATCTCTGACACATTGCCAGATTTTTGTGCAAGCAGCTGTTTGGCTTGTTCCAGACGCATGGATCTTATGATTTCATTGGGACCCTTGCCTGTCAGTGCCGAGAGTTTTCTATGTAATTGACTTCTGCTAAATCCTACCTTTTGACTTAGCTCTACTACTGAAAACCCTTCGTCATCCAGATTTTGTTGAATGACATCTCTGACCTGTGACAGGAAGCGCGCATCCATGCTTTCCTCTGCTGTTGGATTGGGAGTAAAGGCATTGATTTTACCCAAAAAACTCTCCTGCAATCGAAGCCGGGTAGTGATCCAGTTTTTGATTTTAAGCACCAATTCAGCAGCCTGAAAGGGTTTGGTTAAAAAGTCATCTGCCCCGGATTGTAAACCCCGGATTTTGTCCTCATCTTCTGCTTTGGAAGTAAGCATGATTACAGGAATGTGGGATAACAATTTGTCGTTTTTCACAAGGTGACAAAACCCATGTCCATCCAGTTCGGGCATCATGATGTCCGTTATAATGATGTCGGGTACATGAGCAGTTGCTATTTCTATGCCTTGTTTGCCATTGCTGGCTTCCAGTACCTGGTATTGATCTCCCAGCTGGTCTTTGATGTAGGTCCTAACATCTGCATTGTCTTCCGCAATTAAGATTACTTTTTTCAATGGGTGAACAGACATCGGTAGGGGACTGATTTCTGTTTCACCTGACAATGGTACCTGAGACGGTATGGCTTCTAGTTGTGGCTGATCGTCAAAATTGTGTTGGTCAAAAAACGATCTTTCTACGTTTAACAACACTGTGAAAACCGCACCTTCTCCTTCTTTGCTTGATACAGATACTGAGCCGCCATGCAATTCACAAAGTTCCTTGACAAGGGCAAGGCCCAAACCACTGCCTGGCTGAATTTCGTTCTGTGTACTTTTGGAGAATCGATCAAACAAGGTAAGCATTTGATCATCGGGTATACCAATGCCGCTGTCTCGTATCTCTAGTTTAATAAAACCTGCTGTAATGGGGTAGATGTATACCAGAATGTTGCCTCCTTCGTGACTAAATTTGACAGCGTTGGAGATAAGATTGACAAGAATTTTTTCTACGGCATCTCTGTCATAACAGCAGCTGCCATCTGAAGCCGGGCTGTGTACCTGGATGGTCAGGTTTTTTCGATCGGCCATACTTTCGAAAGAAAATGCTATGGCATGGATCAAGGCATGGATGTCTCCTTTGCTACCCATGAGTTTCATCTTGCCACTTTCAAGCTTGCTCAACAAAAGCAGTTGGTTGACCAATTCAAGCAGTCGCTTTCCATTTTTGTGCATGATGCGAAAATACTTGTTTTGGTCTCCGGTGAAGTTCCCTTTGATCATCTGATCGAGTGGACCAATGATCAGCGAAAGTGGTGTCCTGATTTCATGGCTAATATTGGCAAAAAAGGTACTTTTCAGCTTATCTACTTCTCTAAGGCGATCTACCTCAGCGTGTTCCAGCTCTGCTTCCAGCCTGGCTTTCTCAGCTTCGAGATGGACTCTTTTTTTATCCATCTGCTGTTGTTTGCGCAGGAAAAGGAAAAATGCGATGACCAGGGTAAGCAGAGCCGCAGATCCAAAGATCCACCTACTTTTTATTTCTCGTTCTTCAGCGAGTAATCGCTCTTTTTCTGAGGTTTCATACTTTACCTGGTAATTGGTAACATTACTCAGTATTTGTTTGGAAAAAAATGAATCAGAAACCATTTGAAATTTATGGTGGAATGCACGGGCACCGACAAAATCCTTTTTAATGGTTGCCAGTATTTCAAGACCCCGGTATATTTCTTTGAGCAACTTGTAATTATTGCCTTTCCTTGCCTCTTTTTCTGCTTTGCTAAAATGGTTATCAGCTTGCAGGAGATTGCCTGCCTCCATCTCAACGTACCCAAGTATATTGTGGGCTTCACCACCCACAGGGTCATTACCGGCAGATGACGATAAACTCAGGATTTTGTGGCACAAGTTTCGGCTGTCCTGCCATTTGCCCAGTTGAAGCATGGCTGTAGCTCCAAAAACAAGTGATTGAGCTTGCCCCACAGGGTAATTGATTTTTTCAAATGCAGCCGCTGCCTGGTTTGCATTAACGATTGCGTCCTGCCATTGGCCTGTTTTGATATTGATTTCGGCCAGTCCGGCAAAAGCACGGCCATATTCGTACATCCTTCCAATTTGCTGGCTCAAACGTAGGCCTCTTTGATGGTATTGATAGGCAATCTCAGTTTTGTTCAATTCCATATTGCAGAGGGCAAGCATATTGATAGCATTGAGAATGCCAATGGTATCTTTCATTTCCTCTGCAACCCTTAGTCCCAGGTCTGAATATTGTAAGGCCTTGTCCCAAACGGAATTCATTCCATTGGTGGTGGCCAAAGCTTCATATGCCTTCATAATTGAAGGTTTGTGATTGGAAGCAAGGGCGTGTTTTAAGGCCCGCTCTGCAAGCACGTTTACATTTTTATTCTCACCATGGATGTTGAGCGCCGCAATCAATACGCTTAAGCAACGAGCCAGCCATTTGTCGTCTTTTTTTTGTTCTGCGAGATTGAGAGCGGCTTGAGCAGCTTCAATTGACCTGGTCTTGTCCAGTCCTACGTAGAAACGGCATATATCGTGATAGGCAAGCATTTTTTGGGTGTCAACCATGGTTGGCATCAAGTTGAGCAGGCTATCGGGGTTGATATTTTTCTGTGCAGAACCCCAAACCATGCCCATGAGCAGGCTTATGGTAAAAATCCATCGGCTCATATAACGGGCTTTAATATCAAAAATAATCAATCTGTTCATTATGTGCTGAAATTGATCAGTAGAATTTATAGTAATATACCCAGGGGCTTAATTTTTCTCCTTTCAAGGCATTTTCTATTCAGGGTCAAATCACGGAAGATGGCGGTTAATTAAATTTCAATTTTGTAGCTGATGTCATCAACATTGTCGCATTCAGAAATTTGGATGAATTACAACTGTCAGAATATTAATGTTTTACGATTTGCTACATTTTTCATATTCGTTGCTACATATGAGATATCCGTTGAAAAACATCCACCTCATTTTTGCTGAACAATTTATTATTCAACATGAAAAAAACAATTTAACATGAAATCAATCACTATTATTTTTTTAATGGCTGCGGCTTCATTAACCGCGCAACAGAGCCTCAAAAATGAACTGGATTCCTGGGTAAAAAACCTGGATGCCGCATTTGAGAGTGGAAAATGGGCCAATGTAAAGAAACACTATTCAACAACATCATCTGAAATTGGTCCTTTTGGAGAAGTGACAAATGGTGCCACAGATTTGGAGGCTTCTTACAATCAATTTGCTGCAATGTGGGAAGGTAAACCCACCATGACACATTCCATCACTTCCTGGAAAAATCTGGGTAATGACATGGTGTTGATATATCTTGATGGCCACCATGCGTTTAAAATGATGGGCCAGGAATATAATATGGAATTAACTCTGTCGGCATTGTTGGTGAAGAAGGGCGGACAATGGTTGCTTGAGCATGCCCAGCTTACACCCAGGAAACAGTTTCTTATTCCTTCGATTGAAGAAGGAGAGATTCTAAAGTTAAGAACGGAAGCTTATGCAGCCTACAGAGCCCTTGATGCCAAAAGATTTGGCAATGTATTTACAGACAAGGTTTATTTTACCTCACCATATGGCCAAAGGGCTTCAACCAAAGAAGAGGTTGTAGTGATGCATGAAAACCTGTTCCCACTTTTTGCAAACGGTAAAGTGATTTCTGATGATATTATTGATTATAAGGTATCGTTTATGGCCCCCGAAGTAGCAATAGCTCAGTGGTTTGATATTTCAGTTTATGAGCAAAATGGAAAGTCAATAACAGAAAAATTAATCATGAACTGCGTGTTTGTCAAAACAAGTGAAGGGTGGAAAATATCCTCGTTTTCAATGGTACCTGTTCCTGCAAATTTTGAAGGGGTCAAGTAATGGCTCCTCTTTTGGGGCCGACGAGAGAACCGGGCCCTTTTTTTCTTAACTTAAAGATTTACCAAAATGAAAAAAATTCTAAAATACCTGGCGTATGCTTTGGTCTTAATAATCGTAATTTCAGCACTGTTTGCTTTTTATTTTGTTCAAAAATGCAATGCTGATTTTGAAGAAAAAGTATCCTATACACCTGCTGAAATTTTGATTCCCACCGATTCTTTATCCATTGAAAGAGGCCGTCTTCTTTCGGTTGGATGCAGGTCTTGTCATGGAAATCAGCTGGAAGGAAGTTATTTTTTTGATGACCCCAACATAGGAAAAATTGCTTCCTCTAACCTTACCGGAGCAAAGGGTAGCCCTACCGAAAATTATACTGACTTAGATTGGATTAGATCTATCCGACATGGAATTGGGCCGGATGGAAGGAAATTGTTTGTGATGCCCAGTGAATCAATGTGTCACCTTAGTGATCAGGATTTGGGCAGTCTCATCGCTTTTCTTAAGACCTTACCCAAGGTAGAAAATCATTTTGAAAAGGCTTCTTTTACCACTTTTGCTAAAATACTAGCTGGTGCCGGACAATTTGGAGAAATGTATTCTTACAATGTGATCGATCACAAGAGTGTTGACCATGTGGCGCATCCTGCAGAGGTCAATAGCCTGGAGCATGGCTTGTACATGGTGAATTCTCATGGATGTGTTTCTTGTCATGGCAAGGATTTTAAAGGAGGCAAGTCTCCTGATCCGGTTTCTCCATTGGTCCCCAATATTTCTGCAACCGGAAATCCGGGAAAATGGACCCGTGCCCAATTTATAGAAACCCTACGTTCCGGTAAAACGCCTGAAGGTAAGATGCTGGATGGGAAGTTCATGCCTTTCGCGGGTGTTGCGCCATTTTCGGATGATGAAATTGGTTCTATTTATGACTACATCATGAGTCTGCCTGTGCAATAAAATGTGATTGGACGCCGTCATTAAAATACCCTTAGCAGGTGATTTCCTTTGGAATCACCTGTTTTTTTGCTTATAGGTGAAATGAAAAGGCCCCGCCTCATTCCTCCATATTATTCGGGTGAAGAAGCAGGGCACAGTCGCAGGTGCGTTCGGGTCTCAACGATAAAACGGGGTAAACTTCTATTCTTTAGGTTTTTTTCAAGTGTTTGGTTTTTCGTTTTGTTTACAATATCAAAATGGTAAGCTATTATAAATATTTATGAGGAACAGCATTAACATGCCTAAATGTCAATGCACAATAATTTTATATGCCTTTTTCAAATTTGAACAACTTACATTGATGATTAACATTTGTGGTGCCAATCCGTCATTCTGCCAATTGATTTGTTGGTGGGCTGCTAAAACCTTGGTTGAAATCGATTTTCCAGTGATGTCATTTATAGAAACCGTGATTTTTTCGTCCTCGCTTGTGAGTGCAAAGCCATTGTCAACCAATTTAAATTCCCATGGTAAATTGGTGTCACCTACCTGATAAGTCCCACTGGTTGTGCTTTTTCTCCTCCATCCATTATTTTTAAAATTGTGAGCTGCTTTATTGACATCAATAACGGGTTGAATGTCTGGACAGGGATAAGGCACATTGCTTACGGTGTGAATAGCTGCAATGATGTCATCTCTAAATCCGGGTGCCAGGGTGCCACCCCCTGTGCTCATCAACATCCTGATGTCAGCTTGAGATACCCCTGAACTGCACATTGACCACGAATTGAAGTCGGAAGGGTTGCCATCATAAACGAAAAGAGTGGTGTCGGTAGAGCCGGGATTGTAGCCGTTGCCTCCTATTGTGATGGGTTCGGAGGTATGCCATCTTCCCCTTAATGGGTTGTAAAAGTCAAGATCGGGCCCAACCGGATCGCAGGTAGCCGGATCCACTGCTCCCACAGAACAGTTGTTGAAATACACGGCTGATGTCATACCTTTTCTTAGCCAGCCAGGTGGATCAGAGATTTCGCTCACTTCATCCAAACCATCAAGTAGTGAAATGGCTGAAATTGGAATTTCGGAACCAAATGAATTGGTGCCCGGACACGAACTGCCGGGTGATCCATCCTCTGCATCTGTATTGTAAAAATAAATAAGGTTGTTGGCAGATGAGGTGCCTCCAAAATCGTCGAGATAACAGCCCAGATCAGGGTCAAACCACAAGCCAAAATAACTTTTGTTCAATTCCTCACTGGATTTGTTGATCAGTTTGTAGAGAAAAAAAGTGGTCTGTTCCAGGCTATCCTGCGTGTGATAATCGAATGCATATTGATGGACTTCTATGTGAGTTGGTTGGCCTCCAGACAGATTGTGGTTGCCAAGTGCATCATTGAGAATGTTTAAACTCAGATGATCAGGGAAGGTGTTTAATACATCCATATGGTTATTTACAACCACGTCTTTTGGATTAAACAACGGCAAATCACCTTTACACGGTTCGTAGATGCCATCGGTGTTATAATCATAAAAGGGAATTTCGTAAATATCCGGCAATTCAAAACCATTGATGTTTTTAAAATGTGGATTGCCTTTGCCGGGCCATGCCAGCACATGAGAAGGAAGCTGGTTGCAGTCTATAGTATTAATCGTACCATTGCTACTGTAAAGCAGGTTGATGGCAGCTTCAATGTCTTTGTAGGTGACTGTAAAAAATCTATCCCAATTAAGGCAAGGGTTGGTGATATTGTAAGCAGAATCCAATACACCAGGATACCAATCTGTATAATCTGTACCCGCTACCACATAGGTTGCTCCGGAAAACTTTACATCATTGCTGGGGGTAACACCTCCTAACCATATTCCTCCTTCATAAATGATGGGCACCCATTTGTCATTTACTTTGATTTGATAAGCTGCATTTCCTGAGGCTTCAGTCAGCATGGCTCCTGAAGTAGATAAAGTTTGAGATATATTTCCTGAGGTAACTGTTAGGTTTGCTTTGCCGGGTGTACAGTTTTGTTGGGCCATTGCAGCAAAGCTTAAAAGCAACATTGTAATACATGTGATTATTTTCATGGTTGAAGATTTTAACACAAAATTAAACATACATTGGAAAACAAAATGTCGGCATGTAACATTAACTCTCTCCATCAAGACGCACAGCCGACATGAATGAGATAAAATGCTTGCTGTGAGATGTACTGCTAGTTGTAATTAAGAATGATCTGGTAGGATTGCAATTTCAGGTAGTGGGCTAATCCCACCCTGCTATATTTCTTATTTGATTTTTTGCATATTAAACACCAGCCCTAAGCCTATATTCGTGTTTTTAAATTGTAAGAAAGGGTGGATATCTGTAAAGAGTAATGTTTTTGAATAGACGGTATGTCCCATGGAAAATCTAAGACCAATAGATTTATACTTAAAGACGAAGCCACCTCCAAACCTATATCCATAAACCCATTTGTCATTGGTGGTTTTTACGCCGAAATCTCTGAATTCTTCACTCAATTCCGTTGCGATAATAGCTCCGGCATTAGCGAACAGATCAAAGTCTGGATTACTGTATCTGAGTTCAGGGGCCAAAGCAAAATAAAGTTTTTCATTTGTTAAAAAGGCGGGATGGATGTACCTGGAAATTGTTTTGCCACCTTCCACATAATTGTACGACAAACTGAAGTAGTTTTTTGTAGTATTGTAACCTATTTCAGAGTATAATCTTATGTTTTTGTATACCGGGATATTGATGCCAAAATTGTATTGTGATCCAACAAAGTTTCCTTTTGGAGTGCGTAATTCTTTACCATTATGAAAGAACTGAACTGTTGAAATTAATCGGTCGATTGCTATGCTGTATTCTACCTTTTGAGCATTGAGAATATAAGGCTGGATAAAAATTAACGTTGTAAAGATGGTCAATGGGCGCATCCAAATTTTCATGCGATTTTTCATTTGCTTCTTATGATTGATAGATGTCAAGAACTGAAGATAAAATAGCACTTGTATTTAGCTGAAGTATCCAAAAGTTCCTTAATTAATAATTCCTTCAATTTTGAAATAACTTACAAGTAATATGTTGTTATTCCAGAAAATAATGTAGGGTAAATTTACCCATTTTTTGGGAAACCACTGAACGAAATTTAATGTAAATCTTGATGACTTTTACAGCGTAATTTTCTTGCAGTCTATTCTTTCCAGTTTTTCACTAACTGTAAAAACTCTTTTCTGTAATTGTGTGGGTCAAAAGAAGTAGAAGTATTGCCCAATTCAAGTACCATTTGTTTATTGGCGGTGCCTTTGTATTGCGACTGTTTCATCAATAAGCCGAAACCTGCTATTGAAGCTGCAAACCGCATGTTTTCTGATGACCGGGTTATATCAATCGGCTTTAAGCTGATATCCATCGTCAATAATCTGCTGATGTCTTCGCCAGGTTTTTTATACCTGAATTCAAATTGTGCTAAGGATTCTTCGTTTTGCACATCTGTTATTGACAGCTCATATAGTGCAGTGATGCTTTGTCCGGCTCCAATTTCCCCAGCATCTTTGCTATCATCTGTAAAATCTTCCTTGTTGAGACTCCTGTTTTCATAACCTATTAGCCGGTATGATAAGACCTTGTTTTTATTGAATTTTATCTGGACTTTACCATCTTTTGCTATGGTGTGGAATTTGGTTATTTCATGCGTAAATACTTTGTCTATCTGACTCGTATTGTCAATATATTCATAATTGCCATTACCCTTATCGGCAATTTGTTCCATCATGGCCTCGTTTAGATTGCCCGTTCCAACCCCTAAGACAGTAAGGTAAATACCACTTTCTCTTTTTTCTTCAATGAGTTTAATCAATTCTTCGGTAGATTTAATTCCAACATTAAAATCGCCATCTGTTCCCAGTATTACCCTATTGTTTCCCCCAATTACAAAGTGTTTTTCTGCCAATTCATAAGCTGTGTTGATTCCATCCGCACCGGCTGTTGACCCACCAGCACCAAGTTTGTCTATTGCTGCTTTAATTTTTTGCTTTTCACTTCCCAAAGTAGACTCCAGTAAAATACCTGCCTGACCTGCATAAGTTACTATTGAAATTCTGTCCTGAGGCCTCAGATTATCTGTTAATGTTTTAAAACCTTTTTTTAAAAGGTCGAGTTTATCTGAAGATGACATCGAGCCTGAAACATCAATTAAAAATACGAAGTTTGAATAGGGCAATTGACTTAAGGGGATGGATATCCCTTTCATACCAAGTCTGAGCAAGTAGTGGTCTGCATTCCATGGACATGTGGTAAGCTCAGATTGTAAAGACACATTTTCACCGTCGACAGGGTCTTGATAATCAAAGGTAAAATAGTTTATATATTCTTCTATCCTAACCGCTTCTTTTGGAGGTGTGACGCCTGCATTTAAAAACCTTCTGCTGTTGGTATAAGAGCCACCATCTGCATCAATTGCAAAAGTTGATGTTTCCTGATCGGCAACATTCATAAAGGGGTTTTCTTCATTGTCTTTGTATTTTTCATTGGATTGCTGCTCTGGTATATAAATATCTGCCGGATTAATGCCTTCCACTTGGGAACATCCCATGATAAAAAAAGATAGCGAAATCAGAATAAGCGTGCAGTTGTAAATTTTCATGTTTTCCATTTTATTAAATTCAAGCTGATAAAAGAACTGCCCAAAGGGCGCGAATTGCTTTTTTTATTTAACGCATTTGACTTGATGTTTGTATGGCATCAATTACAATTGTTTTTCATTCGAGTGCTGCAATATTAAATTACGTAAATCGATGTAATATTAAATTATATTTGGCTGCATTTGGTTTTTACTTGTTATTTCCAAATTTTATTCCCCGGCTAAAATGATGTGTCTTTTAACCATCTGACTATCTTTGTTTTTCAAAATCACGCTTTTATGTTAAAACACATTTCTTTTGCTTTGCTGATGTTATTTGTTCTGTCGTGTAGTAAAAAGACGACACCTCCACCTGCGCCAAAGACTCCCGCTGCGCCGGCTGCTGATTCCGCTCCCGCTCCTAAAAAGGACGAGAAGAAGAAAGATGAAAAAGTCAAGCCATATAAAGACATTATCACTGCTGATGCCGTAACAGATAGTGGCTTCTTCATTTCTCATAAAGTAAAAGAAAACTGGTACTTTGAACTGCCTCAAGAGGTCATGGACAAAGAAATTCTGATCACCAGCAGGATATCGGGCTTTGTCAAAAACCTGAACTTTGGTGGAGCTGGTGTTGAATCGCGCCCACAGCAGGTCATTCGTTGGCAAAAAAAGGACGATCAGCTCATGCTGCGTTCGGTATCTTTTAATTCTGTTGCCAGTGAAGAAGATCCCATCTATCAATCGGTAAAGAACAACAATTTTGAGCCCATCATCATGATTTTTGATATCAAGGCTTACAATGAAGCAAAAAATGCATACGTCATTGATATTGCCCCTCTGTTTACCACCGATGTGGATATGATTGGAGCCATGGACCCTGATGAAAGAAAGACCTTTGGCATAAAGGCCCTGGATTCGAAGCGATCCTTTGTCAATAGTATAAAATCTTTTCCACAAAATGTTGAGGTCAGGCACGTGCTGACATACACTGGTTCGTCATTGCCCGACAACCAGATTACAGGAACACTTTCTGTAGAAATGAACCAATCCTTTGTACTACTGCCTGAAGTGCCCATGGTTCCCAGGTTGTTTGATGCAAGAGTGGGGTATTTTTCTGTTAACCAAACAAATTACAGTCTTGATGCTCAAAAAGCCGCCAATCAGCGATTTATTACCAAATGGAGGTTGGAACCAAAGCCGGAAGACCGTGAAAAATACTTTAAGGGAGAATTGGTAGAACCTGCCAAACCCATTGTCTACTATATTGATCCTGCCACGCCAGAAAAATGGAGACCCTTTTTGAAACAAGGGGTAAACGATTGGCAAAAAGCATTTGAGAAAGCCGGATTTAAAAATGCCATAATGGCCAAAGATCCGCCTACCAAAGAAGAAGACCCGGATTGGAGTCCCGAAGATGTTCGCTATTCTGTTATCCGATATGTAAGTACCGACATTCAGAATGCAATGGGGCCCCACGTTCATGACCCGAGAACGGGAGAAATTCTGGAATCAGACATCATCTGGTATCACAATGTAATGAATTTACTGCGCAATTGGTATTTCATTCAAACCGCAGCCATCAATCCTGAAGCAAGGTCTCCTAAATTTAAAGATGAAGTCATGGGCAGATTGATCCAATTTGTAGCTGCACACGAAGTAGGGCACACCCTCGGTTTGCCACACAATATGGGGTCGAGTGTTGCTTATCCCGTGGATTCATTGCGTTCTGTCAATTTTACCACCAAAATGGGTACCGCTCCTTCAATCATGGATTATGCCCGTTTTAACTACGTAGCCCAGCCCCAGGATGGAAAGGTAGGATTGATGCCGAATATCGGCCCTTATGATGACTGGTCTATCATCTTTGGATACAAATTAATTGATGGTACAACAGATCCTGTTTCAGAAAGGCCCACCTTAAATAACTGGATCAAAGAAAGGGCAAATAATCCCATTTATCGTTTTGGTCGTCAACGTGGTATGCCTACGGATCCCACAGCACAGACCGAAGACTTGGGTGATAATAGTATGCGTGCATCCGAATTGGGTATAGAAAACCTCAAAAGAATCGTACCCAACCTCATTCAATGGTCTGGTGAAGACACCAAAGATTATTCAGAACTCAGGGAGTTGTACGACAATGTAGGGGTACAGTTTAGAAGATACATTGGCCACGTAACGGCCAACGTGGGTGGAGTATATGAGTACTACAAAACTTATGATCAAGGAGAACCCATTTACAAACATGTAGAGAAAGCGAAACAAAAGGATGCCATCAGCTTCCTCAACAAACAATTGTTTGATACCCCCAATTGGCTGATTGATCCGAAAATTCTCCATAGAATTGAAGAGACAGGTATGGCCGAACGTATCCGGTCCATGCAAGATCAGGCCCTGGCTCAGCTTTTCTTCACCGAAAGGATGAAACGTATGGTTGAAAACAACGCCATCAATGGTAATGCAGCTTATTCATTGTCAGAAATGATGGATGATCTTGTTGCCAACATCTATCGCGAAGTAGGTAAAGGTGGTGAGATATCACTGTATAGAAGAAATCTCCAGCGCACCTTTATCGAAGCCCTTCAAAGGTTGCTGGAAAACCCTGAAAATGCGGTCGAACACACAGATATTAAAGCGCTTGCCCGTGGCACACTCAAGGATTTGCGCACTCGTTTTCAGGCAGCTCGTTCTACGGATAAGTTGACACGTTACCATTACGAAGACATGGCAGCGAGGATCGATAAGATTTTGGATGATAAGTAATTTGCGTTGAGCGATTTGCGACTTGAGACTGGCGACTTGCGACGAGCGCAGGGCGACTTGCGACTAGCGCTAAACGACGGGTGTTTTGTGACTTAGTAGCTTTTTGACAGTTTGAGACACTTTAAGTAAAATGATCCCTACAAACCTACGGTTCATAGGGATCATTTTTTTTGGCAAAGCCAAAACCGTTCAGTTATCTTAAGCGCAGCGAATTGTCCTAAATCAAGGTACTTGGTACAAAAATGCATTGATGTGCATACCGGCTCCAACGGAGGCAAAAAGTAAGAGATCTCCGGTATTAAATTGGTGGTTACCAAGTTGATTGTGGGCGATCAGGTCGTACAGTGTGGGTAGGGTAGCTACGCTGCTGTTGCCGAGCCATGCAATTGACATGGGCATGATGTGATCGCTATCGGGTTGTCGATCGTATAAGGCATAGAGTCTTTGAAGGATGGCTTCATCCATTTTGGCGTTGGCCTGGTGGATCAGCACTTTTGCTACCTGGTCGATGTGCACACCTGCTTTGTCAAGGCACATCTTCATGGCAGGGGGTACATGTTCCAAAGCATATTGGTACAGCTTCCTTCCGGTCATTTTGAGGTATAGTTCAGGATCTTCTTTTTCGGAGGGGGCGTAGCTGGGGCCCATGTGTAACATGAAAGCGTGGTTTTTGGTATCGGATCGTGCTACATGACAGCGTATACCAGTGGTGGTGTTGGCTTTGGCTTCAAGGATGACCGCTCCGGCTCCATCAGCATACAACATGGAATCCCGATCATGGGGATCACAAACCCTGGACAGCGTTTCTGCTCCAATAACCAGGGCCAATTTGGCATCTCCCGAACGCAAATAGTAATCGGCCTGGATAACCCCTTGCAGCCAGCCCGGACAGCCAAAAGGTAAGTCATAGGCCACACAAAACGGGTTTTCAATGCCCAAATGATGTTTAATTTTAGCAGAAAGACTGGGTACAAGTTCCGTTCGCCTGTTGGCAAAAGAAATATCTCCAAAATTGTGACCCACTATGATGTAATCGATTTTTTCTTTGTCGATGCCTGCGTCTTCTATTGCTTTGGCAGCAGCAATGGTGCCAAGGTCAGATGCCAATTGGTCGTCGTTGGCGTACCTCCTTTCAGCGATGGTTGTGATTTCCTGAAATTTATCGGTAATCTCTCTACCTGGTTTTTCTAATTTTTTTCCATAGGACTCATAAAAATCATTGTCGGCAAAATCTTCATTTTTTACAGTTCTGCTGGGAATGTGGCTGCCGGAGCCAATGATGTGGGTCTGAAACATTGTTTTTTTGTTTTGTAATTCTCCCAATTTAGTAATGAAAGTCCAAAAATACCCAGAGCTGTCTTTATATTTTGAAAGGAATTGCGGTTAAATTACATCTTTCAAATAGGGATAATAGTATATAAATACTTGAAAAACAATATAAAAAGATTAAATAATTTACGAACTACAACGTCTAAATTTACTTTAAGTGATTTGTGTTATTCTGCCAATTTTCGCTTGTGAACAAGTTGATTTCCGGGCCAGATCATGCGATAAGCTGCCCAATAGTTGGTGCCAAATAGGATCAAACCCACCGTAAACAAATGTATGCCATCCATGAAGGAAGGGAATTCGCTCAATTCTGAAATCCAGGCCAGTGTAAGAAAGCTGTTGACCATGGCTGTAAGTATGCCCACTGAAATACTGACAACCGGATGATGAAAAATGGTAACAAAGATGCTGATGCAAATTGCGATGAGCCCTATGAAATGAAAATCGGGATAGGCGTAAAGCATCGACATGATAAGAAGATAAAGGCCTGGTATTCTTCTGACAAAAGCTGCTGACATATGAGTTGGTTTACTGAATAAACGGAACTTGGATCTTTATGGTATTTATAAAGCTTTTTTTTCTGTAAAGCTACAATTGGAGTATGACATCCCATATTCCAGATGCTTGATGTTGAGAATATTTGCAAATTAAACCATGGGCTTTTTAATACCACAGTGGCTGAATTGGTCGTTTGTTTTGGGATGACTATATTTGTTGAATAAAGCTTAAATATGAGTTTACGCGTTCAGGAAGGCAGCCAGGAGATTTCATCGGCACTTAAATACATGTTGAAAAAATTTGAAAAAGTGCCCATCAAGCTTTGTGAACATCCTGAAGAAGGTGCCATTCATATTGCCCGATACATTGCTCTGGCCATAAGGCAAAAGCAGCAGGACAATCAATACCTGGTGCTCGGTCTGGCCACGGGTTCTTCGCCCATCAAAGTTTACAATGAGTTGGTGCGTATGCACAGAGAAGAGGGCCTCTCATTTAAAAATGTGGTCACCTTCAATCTGGATGAATATTTTCCCATGAAACCCGATGCACACCAGTCGTATGTGCGATTCATGCACGAATACCTCTTTGATCACATAGACATTGACCCTTCCAATATCCACATACCCAACGGTGACCTGGCCATTGAAAAAGTGGAACAATTTTGCAGCGATTATGAAAAGAAAATCCAACTCTTTGGAGGACTCGATATACAAATTCTGGGCATTGGCAGAACCGGACATATAGGCTTTAATGAACCCGGTTCATGGTTGTCGTCACGAACCCGTTTGGTAAAACTTGATCACGTAACCAGAGTTGATGCAGCAAAAGATTTTGGCAAAGAAGAAAATGTGCCCTATCGCGCCATAACCATGGGTATCCAAACCATACTTTCGGCAAAACAAATTTTCATTATGGCATGGGGCTCCCACAAGGCTGAAATAGTAAGGGAGGCCATCGAAGGTGAAGTGAGTGAAATGGTACCGGCCACCTACCTTCAGGGACATGCCAATGTAAAATTCTATCTGGACCCGTCAGCTGCAGCTGAACTAACACAGGTGAAGACCCCCTGGCTGGCGGGTATCTGTAATTGGGACGATGCATTGATCGCCAAAGCCGTTATCTGGCTGTCGTTGCGCCTGCAGAAGCCCATCCTCAAACTGCTGGATGAAGACTATATCAACAATGGACTTTCAGAGCTGATCGCAGAGTACAATACAGCGTATTCGCTTAATATTCGCATATTCAATAAACTGCAACATACCATTTCGGGCTGGCCCGGTGGCAAACCCAATGCCAGTGATGCCAATCGCCCTGAACGAGCTGAACCGGCACGCAAACGGGTGATTATTTTCAGTCCGCATCCGGATGATGATGTTATTTCTATGGGGGGGACCTTTCTGCGATTGGTAGAACAAGGCCATGATGTACACGTGGCTTACCAGGTTTCGGGCAACATTGCCGTACACGATGTGGATGCATGGCGTTATGCTCAGTTTTTGGGCGACTATGCAGATGCCATGGGTATAAAGAGCGATGTGTTGACAGATACAGTAGCTGAGATTAGTAACTTTATAAAGAACAAAGACCACAACGATGTAGACCCCCATTCTTTACGTAAACTAAAAGGCATAGTAAGGAGGGAAGAGGCACGTAGTGCAGCCCATTTTTGTGGCCTGGATGAAGCCCATATTCATTTTTTGGATATGCCTTTTTACGAAACAGGAGGAGTTCGAAAAAATAAACTTACCGATGCCGATGTGAAATTAATTGCTGACCTGCTCAATGAAGTCAAACCCCACCAGGTTTATGCAGCAGGCGATTTGGCCGATCCGCACGGCACCCATCGCGTTTGCCTCGATGCCATTTTTATGGCATTTGAAAAGACGAGGGCGGAGGTTTGGTGGAAAGACTGCTATTTGTGGTTGTATCGGGGGGCGTGGCACGAATGGCCAATTGATGAAATCGAAATGGCCGTTCCCATTAGTCCGGATGAATTGCTTAAAAAAAGAAGGGCGATCTTTATGCACCAATCGCAAAAAGATCACCCTGTTTTTCCGGGTAATGATAAACGCGAATTCTGGCAACGTGCCGAAGATCGCAACCGGGAGACAGCCCATCTTTACAACGTTTTGGGATTGGCAGAGTATGAGGCCATGGAGGCCTTTGTGCGCTGGAAGTTTTCTGATCAATAAGAGCGGAACCAACCCCGGTTCCAGCTTTGTTTTTTGTTGGTGATGGATATTTCATAAAGCCCTGGATTTAATCTGCTCACATCCAGAACTTGCTTTGTCGTATCAACCTGTTTCTGCATTATGATTTTACCCATGGCATCTGTGATTCGGATTGTTGTTTGTTCGCTCATTTCAGGTAATTCAAGGGTAATTTGATCGTAACCCGGATTGGGATAAATGTTTATGCTTTCAACGGATAATTCACCTATGCCTGTGGCAATTCCTATGTCGCAACTGCCCGTATTAAAGCCATTAACCAGATAGTCAGAAAGGCAATTAAGATAACATTCAAGGTTGGTATAACCATTGAAACCGGTTAGAGAGTTTGAAAGTTGATTGCCATTGTGATCCTGCACTGCAGGATTGAGTCCTTTGCGCGTTTCCCAGTAATCTGGCATGCCATCATCATCACTATCCGTTGGTAAAACATTGTTCCCAGAAAGGCTAAAGGCATCGTGATAATGATCAACATTGATAGAAGAGGGATCGATTTTGTCATCTGTAATATTGCCAATGAGTCTGAGATCCATTACATCTCTAGGAAATGCCCCGGCATTGTTAGCTGCATAGTCCAGCAATTCCTCAGTGGCGGTGTACTCAATGGAAGGAAAAGGCAATCTTTCGTTTAGGATTTGGGCAGCCCCGGTATTGTGATTGGGATTGTTTTGATTGAAGTCGTTGCAACAATAAAACAAATCATAATCGTGGTAATTGGGATACAGGAATAGCCAGTTGCCCTCAAAAAACAGCTGGTTGTTTTGTGGGTAAAGCATGTCTATGTGGAACATGCCATTTCCATAGGTTGGTCTTGCATAACTGAGGTTGTTGACTGCATTCATGTGGAGGTAAAAATTGGAACCATGACCTGTAACTCCTTCATACCACAGCTCAATTTGCGGATCCCAGAAAAGGTTGTTCGAAAGTTCTATGTTGATAGTCTTGCCTCCACACCAGGCTGTTTCGCAACTGATTTCAGGCATGCGACCCCCGATGCGATGCCATGTATTATGGTGGATGGAGAGGCTGTCCAATCTGTTGCCTGCATCTGAATAATTGATAAGCATGCCTCCCAAATTCGAATGACCACCCAGGGTCTCTGCCAGCAGACAGTTTTGGATGGTAAGAGATGAACTCCTGGATATGTCTACTGCTTCGTCAAAAGCATGGGCAAAGGAGCAGTGGTCAATGATGGCCTGATGTACGCCTCCCAATGTAATGCCATCTGCCCCAATCCAATGCGCACTGGGATAAGCATTTAAATCACCTACCCTGGATCGGATATGCCGGATGATAAAATTGCCTGAACTGGGTGCATTTTCAGCGTAACTTTGAAAGCCCCGCACGATGACGCCGTTGGGAGATGTTTGACCTGCCAGGGTGAAATCGCCGTGTCCTGGCAATACTTCAGCGGTAGCAGGAATCACACCACTCACTTTAAATAAGATGTACCTGCGGCCTGTCTGGTTGAGCGCATCCTGAAGTGAACCCGGACCATCTGCATTGAGGTTGGTCACATAGATAACACGACCACCCCGGCCACCTGAAGAGCCCGCTCCGAAGCCTTCTGCGCCGGGAAAAGAAGGTATTTGTGCGAAAGTTCCCGAGGATAGGGTGAAAAGAATACAAAGAAAAAGAAATTTTGAATACTCCATATATTGTGGTTTATTTTGATACAAAATTCTGTGCAAATGCAGATTTACAATAGGAAAATTGCGCCATTGCATGTTGAATTTTGGACAAGACCTAAAAAAGAGTTGACAAAACTACCTTTCTTAAAACAATCAAAGTAGCTGACACCCTGAAATTATTCTGAAAAATTGGCATCCAATTGACCAAAAATTTGCTCCAAATGGTGTTGTAAGTGGCCTACATAATCATAAATGATATACTCCAATGTCAGATTTTCATCTTGAATGGTTATAATTTTTGAAAGATCTTCTGGGCTCATACGATTAATAACCAAGGTGATTTGATGGTTGAGCCCAGCCCAAAAAGTAAGCAAGCTGTTATCGTCCTGATTTTGGTAATCCATGATTTTTACCAATTCAACCTGGTTGTAGGTACTTGCCGGATAGGGCGTTGTCATATATTGAGCTTCTGAAAATCGCATGAGGTTGTAGCGGGCAGAATCACAAAGGTGGCCAATGATTTCTCTAGGCGACCAGTGGTCGTAATTCAGCTTTGTACTTCGTTCGTCTGGGTCAAGTAAAAAATATGCTCGCTGAGTATAGTTTATAAGATCCGTAAGTCTTTTAACCAATAGCGGAAGACTATTTATATCCTGAAAGTGGAAATAGTGTGTTTTCATGGTTTAAAGATAATAGAATGTTGACCTTTGAAGTAAAATGTATGTTGAAAGCTTTGCTTGTTAAGACTCAGGTATGCGCATAAGAGGGTAGAAAAGAATTATGGAGAAGTTTCCAGGTGAAATAAGCTCCTGTATTCATTTAGTCGCTGATTGATTTCATCGATGGTTGGCAGGTGGTTGATGTTGTGACCTTCAACCAGGATCGAGGCTGCACTGTGGGCAAAAATACAAGCTTTGGAAAGACTTTGATCGTGGTGGTAGGACCATAAAAAACAAAGAGCAAAAACATCACCTGCCCCGGTTGTATCTACAACTTTTGTCGGATAAGAAGGGAAGTAATATTTTTTATTATTTGTAAATATAAATGCCCCTTTGTCTCCTTTAGTGAGCACCAGGTTCTTTGTGTGCGCCAAAATGTAATGTACGGCTTTGTCATCATGGCTAAGGTCTTCGTCACTGGCAAACACAACGTCAATACCTTTTAGCATTGCCCACGGCTGATTGGCAGTGTAAACCTTGCCATTGTCATGCCATTTTCTAAGCCAGCCCTGAATTGAAAAACCTATGGTGCTGCCTGTAAACAAAGATGACAACGCTGGGCTGACTTCATTGGCAATAGGCCCCAGGTGCACAATTTGCGGTTGGGTAAAGGGAAAGGACATTACTACACCTTCAGAAATATTTTCAGCTCTGCTGTGTAAAAATTGTTGACGACCTTCTGGTGTTTGAATGTTTTCAAAACAAGTTGTGCTGGGGCAAGGAAAGTTGAAAACTTTTATACCGGCATCTTTAAATCTTTGCTCATATTTAAAGTCGGCCCCGGCACTGGTAATGATTTCGGTATTACCTCCTAATTGTGCAGCAAATAGCGATGCATAGGAAACGGTGCCACCCAATTTATAGCCATTGTCCATTTTATCATGGCATACATGACCGATGCAAAGCACGTTGGTTTTCATGTTTTAACTAATATGGCCTAGTAAAATATATACAGTGACGGTTATCATAATTAATATAAAGCTCAGGGGCAAAGCATATTTCCATGGAGTCATGTCAACAAAACCCAGATCTTTGATGGCAAAGTTGCGTTTGTCTTTTTGGAAATAACTGATGAAAGACATCAGTGCCACATTGAGCACAAACTCAAGACCCCATATGTGGACAAAATGTAAATTCACCTGCAAGATATGTTGCAGAAGCACGTAAAAGGCCAGGCCGAAAAACAACCCAAATTTAGCTCCGCTGGTAGAGATCCAGGGCATGTAAAGCGCAGCCAAGATGAGGGTTGCCATGGGTATGAAAAAAATGCCATTGAGTTGTTGCAACAATTGGTAAAGTCCATTGGGGGCATTAGCCACAAATGGCGCAACACCGATGGCAAAGATGGCCAGAAGAAGAGTAGTTTGTTTGCCCTTCTTTACTACGGTATCATTGTCTGCCTTTGGTTGGAAGAATGGTTTGTATATACCCAATGCAAAAAGTGTAGCAGCACTGTTGAGCCCGCTGTTGAAAGTGCTAAGCACAGCTCCAACCACAACAGCTATGAAGAGACCAGTTGCCCAATGTGGCAGCAACTGTTTGACCAGCAAAGGATAGACCTGGTCCGGGGTTTCGTATAATTGGTCTCCAAATAATTGAAAAGCAATAATGCCTGGAAGTATAATGATGAGGGGGAGGGTTAATTTTAATATTCCGGTATACAATAATCCTTTTTGGGCTTCCTTTAAGCTTGCAGCTCCCAAAACACGTTGTATGATGGACTGATGCATGGCCCAAAAATAAAGTTGATTGATGATCATGCCCGTGAAAATCGTGGAAAACGGCAGGATGGCGTCTCTTGACCCCGGTCCAATAGAAGGCTCTGTGCTGATGACATTAAATTTTGTTTTGCTGCCTTCCCATAAAAGAGAACAGCCATTGGAAAAGTTGCCATCGCCCAAATAAAGGATGCCGAGAATTGGTATGCTCAATCCTCCAATAAGCAGGCCTATGCCAAACAATGTATCGGTAACCGCTACCATTTTGAGTCCACCGTATAACGCGTAAATGGCGCCAATGACACCAGTGATGACAACCGTAATCCAAATACCGGTTGCTTTTGAAACACCCATTAGGGTTGATATGTCGAAAAGGTGTTCAATGTTGATGGCTCCTGTGTACAGTACAATGGGAAGAAGCGTGAAGGTAAAAGAAATAATGAGCATGCCGTCTACGTAACTTCTGAGTCGGGTGTCAAATCTTTTTTCCAATAACTCCGGGATGGTGGTAAGCCCCAGTCGAAGGTATTGCGGCGCAAAAAAGAATGCAGCGATGACCAGGGCAATGGCAGAAGTTACTTCCCATGTTATTACAAGGGCGCCATTCTTGTAGGCAGACCCGTTCATGCCGACCAAATGTTCGGTAGAAATGTTGGTCATGATCAGTGAACCTGCAATGACAACGGCGGAAAGGCTTCTACCGCCTAGATAATATCCATCCTGACTGGTCAGGTTTTCAGTACCCATCCATTTTTTGCCTAACCAGGAGACAAGAGCCATGACGCAAACAAAAGAAAAGAGGGTTACCCACATAACAAATAAATTTAAACGCTACCCAAGGTAGGAAATAGTTTAAATATGGGAAGCGGTTGGGATCATATTTTTATAGGATAACGTCCAATGGTCAAAAATGGAGACAGAACAAAATCCATGAAATCATACATTTTTTGAAAAGCAGTAAAAGGACACGTTTTTTCTGGTATTTTTACGAATAAATCTATGCCCATTGAGAACCATTTTATGTTTGGTTGTATTGATGTTTTCTGCCTATGGCATGAAAGCCCAATGCAATGACTTACTTGATGAATTGATGACAACAGCAGATGAGGCCAGAACAAAAGAGATCATTAAAAACATAAGTATGGATCAGGTGGGTGGCACAGCTTGTGAGCAAAGTGCCATCCAAAAGTTTTTAGAGCAGCCCACAGAACCTAAAAGGCGAGATTTGATACTTAGAATGGTAGCCGGCGCCATGGTAAGGTCAGAGTCTTCAAAAATAATAAGTTGGGGAAAGTTGGCATTGAATGCATTGAAGGATGAAAAGGGCCTTGAAAGAAGATTGGGCAGTCTGTGTACAGATATCAGCACCGGATATATTAATGTAGACAAATTGGACAGTGCCTTGTATTTTTGCCAAAAGAGTGAGAGTTATTATGTTCAAGCAGGTGAAAATGAAAACCTCTGGAAGCCCAATTTTAATAAATACAGAGTATACCTGGCATTAAAAAATTACAAGAAAGCAGATTTTTACCT
Source organism: uncultured Bacteroidota bacterium (assembly GCA_937870795.1). Taxonomy (GTDB): domain Bacteria; phylum Bacteroidota; class Bacteroidia; order Chitinophagales; family Saprospiraceae; genus JADKBO01. The sequence continues at coordinate 25,707 of CALMWS010000097.1, forward strand.
CAACAAGTGTTACAGCTATGTCAAGGATTCACCCAACAGAATGAACAAAGGCTTTGTACTTCATTCATTGCTGATTGCGCTTAAAACCAGGGGTGACAAGAAAATATTTGAGCAATATTTAAAGGAATACATTCAGTTTAAAAAGCAGGGCAAGGGTTTAAATGACATGCGTCATTTGGGTATGGACGATTATTTTTCGGACGCAAAAGATGCAAAAGAGACATTGGAAAGGGTCATTCAGGCAATGATTCGCGATAGCATAAAAGAGGATAAGATAAGTTATCGTGGTCTGATATTAACCGAATTGTATGAAAAAGACAAAGAGTTTGAAAAGGCAGAAAAGTTGTATCTGGATCTTCTCCGGCTTCCATCTATTCCGCAGGAAAGAAAAAACTATTATAAAAACTTATACATCCTCTATAAAAAGAAAGGTGATAAAGAAAAAGCTTACAAAGCCATTGAGGATTATATAGCAGTGCAAGATTCCAGTTACCAACAAATATTTGATGGCAAGATAGCAGACTATGAAGTAAAGTACCAGACGCAGGAAAAGGAGAAGGAAATACTTCGTAAAAATCTGGAGCTAATTAAGGTAAGGAACAGACAAAGAAATCTGGTGGGTCTGGCAGTATTTGCTATTGTACTGGCAGGTGGAATGTTTTATTTTTATCAACGCAGGTTGAAATATCAGCGTGAAATGAAAGAAAAGGATATGCAGATACAAAGACAGAAGATTGCAGAACTCGAGCAGAAAAACAAATTGCTTGCCCTCAATTCTATGATCGAAGGCCAAGAATCTGAGCGATTGCGCATTGCCCAGGACCTGCACGATGGGCTGGGTGGCTTGCTTACAACAGTGAAGGCACACTTCAATGCCATTGAGCGGGAAATTGCCAACATCAAAAACATGAATGTTTATGAAAAGACCAACCAACTCATTGACGAGGCCTGCGCAGAAGTGAGGAGAATCGCGCATGACATGGTGCCTCATTCCCTTAAAATGAATGGCTTACAGGGGGTATTATCAGACATTCAGCAGAGTGTGAAAAGTAGGGGAGTGGCTTGTGATGTTGAAATACACCATCTTGATGAAAGTATTTTGGGTGAGCAAAAAGCTGTTATGATTTACCGAATTGTACAAGAGGTGGTTAACAATGCAATGAAACACGCCAATGCCAGCCATCTTTTGATTCAGTTGATTGGCCATGACCATGGTTTGAATGTGATGATAGAAGACAATGGAAAGGGATTTGATATCAATAGTCTGATTGGGGGTAAAGGGATGGGCTTAAAAAGCATTGAATCAAGGGTGAAATATTTAGAAGGTACTTTAAATATAGACTCTGCTCCTAGTCAGGGTACTACCATCAACATCGAAATCCCGATTCAAAAACAAAATGCTCCAATATGATAAGTGTAGATATTACCGATGATCACCAAATGGTGTTGGAAGGGTTGAAGTTGTTGTTGGATGGTATCAAAGAAATTGCTGTTAGATACTGCTATCGATCCGCTCCACTATTGATGGAAGGTTTAAAAATGAGTTGTCCTGATGTAATTTTGCTCGATATCAACATGCCGGAGATGAATGGCATTGAGGCCTGCAAATTGGTGAAGAAAGAATTTCCAAACGTCAAAGTGATTGCTTTATCTATGATCAGTGAGTCCAATCTCATCAAACTCATGTTGAAAAACGGAGCCGATGGCTATTTGCATAAAAATGCAGGAAGGGATGAAATCGTGGAGGCAATTTGTGATGTATATGCAGGCAAAAAATACCTCAGTCAGGAAATATCCGACATCATCATTGGTCATGAATTAAAAGACGACCATAAAATTTCCAACTCCCCATTTCCTAAACTTTCGAGGAGAGAAGAGCAGATTTTGGAATTGATCATTGATGAAAAAACAACGCAGGAAATTTCGGAACAACTCTTTATCAGTTTCGGCACGGTAGAGACCCACCGAAGAAATATTATGATAAAACTGGGAGTAAAAAATACTGCGGGCATGGTAAGAATTGCTCTTGAATACTGTCTGGTTAAGAAATCATAAATAGTAATAATTTGTAAATAATTGATTTAGTTATATTAATGAATAAGATAAATATTTAATATAATCATTTCTACCATGCTTTTTACCACCCATAAATTACTTTAATAAATACTTGATATTCAGCTAATTTTAGGTATATTTGCCTTTTGTTCGTTTCATAGAAACTATTAACCAAAACTGAAATGATGAACCTAAAAGCAGCTGGCAGAGCCAATCGTATTTTTATTGGCACCTTTTCATTTCCCATTTATTCCTTGTTGTTCCTGTTATTGTTTGGTGCATATGCTGCCCAAAGTCAGGTTATTTTTTACGAGGATTTTGATAACGTTGGCGGTCCAACTGCAGGAGGTGCAGGAACCTATAGTTTTCCCTCCGGCTGGCTATTGCGCAATGTGGATAATTTTTCTCCCGATCCGGCTGTTGGTTATATCAACGAAGCCTGGGAAAGAAGAGAGGATTTTTCATTTAATGTGGGTGATTCTGTCGCCTTTAGTACATCCTGGTATACTCCGGCAGGAATTGCCAATGACTGGATGTGGACCCCATTGATCGGGCCTATAACATCTAATTCTCTTTTATCATGGAACGCAGTGGCCTATGATCCGGCTTTTAGAGATGGATATGAAGTGAGGGTAATGGTTGCACCCAATGTTCCTACCGGTGGCTCCGGTGTGATCGGAAACCAGATAACCCAATCCACCCAAATTTTTAGCATCGCCGAAGAGAATTCAAGCTGGACATCCAGGAGTGTTTCATTGTCAGCATTTGCGGGACAAAACATTTACATTGCATTCAGGAACAATTCAAATGACAAATTTGTGCTTTTGATCGATGATGTAAAAGTGGAGAATATTTTTGCTTTTGACGTGACCATGATGTCTGTCACGCCCACGTCACCTTTCACAATGATCCCTGAGATCATGAATTATCCACTTACTTTGCAAGGCACGATTCAGAATATTGGGGCAAATACTGTGAATAATCCTCAGGCACAAATCAAGGTCAGGAATGCTATGTCCACTGTTTTGTTGGACAACACAACCTCAGGTGGTGCAGCTACCCTGGCCCCAAATACCACAGTGCAAAAATCCTTACCCAACTATTTGGCCCCGGGCACAGGCGTTTATTCTGTAGAATACATTTCCAAGATCAATGAGATGGATCAAAATGCAGCCAATGACACCTTACGATCTACCTTTACAATCAGTGATACCACTTTTGCAAGAGACAATGGTATAGTAACAGGAACACTTGGTATTGGTGCCAATGTTACAGGTTATTTGGGTTCTGAATATCCGATTAACGCTGTTACTTCGCTTTCATCCGTGTCTATTTATATGACCTTATTGAATTCACCCGCAAAATATGGAATTGCAGTATTTAAAAAGCAAAATGGCAGCCCCGGCATGCAATTATACAATTCTCCCCAATATACTTCAGGAGGTATAAATGATTCTATGTTGGTCATTCCTTTGACAAGCCCGCTTTTGTTGAACCCCCTTGATACCATTGTGGTTTGTGCTATTGAATTCGATAGTACTTTGACCATTGGTGTAACTAATGATAAATTCACTCCTGGCACCCAATGGGTCAACTGGCCAGGCACCCCGCTGGGAGGATGGGGAAACACTGAGGCATTTGGTTCGAACTTTGCGAAGTCGTTTGTTATTCGACCCAATTTTGCTCCACCAACCGCTACGGTAACCCTTTCTCCTTTAACCCAGACAATTTGTTCTGCAACAAATGTTAGCATAGATGCAACTCCAACTCCCTCAACTTCTACAATAGCCTGGACAAGAAATGAAACCGTAAATGTAACAGGACTGCCAGCCAGTGGAACAGGTGATGTCAATGGAACATTGGTCAATAATACCAACGCGGATATTACTGTTATGTTTATTTTTACGCCAACATTCAATGGGAATCCAGGAGATCCTGATACCGCTTATGTCACTGTCAGACCTCTACCCATTATCAATTCTGTCACCGTAAATCAACCTGTGTACCCTTCAACTACAGGAAGCATAGTAGTAAACGCCAGTGGTGCAGGATCATTACTGTACGCACTCAATGGAGGCCCTACCCAGTCTTCCAATCTATTTTTGAATGTAAGCAGTGGCTTGTACAATGTGACAGTAGCCTACAATACAGCACCATCTTGTCAGGTAGCCTATGCCAATAATCCGGTACAAATCAATGGTGTCAATTACAGAAAAACCAATATAGTAGCGGGCACGTCCCCATTCCAGGATTCTATGTGGATCATTGATCTGGAAAATTATGTCATAGTGAAAAGGTTGGCACCCAGCATACCTGGCTTCACCATAACAGGAATTAATGGCCTGGCCACGCATCCCATAACCGGGGAACATTATGCAATTTTGAAACTTTCAGGTGTAAGTGGAAGGGTTTTGGCCAAGATTAATTTTCTAACTGGTGTATGCACTTCTGTAGGAAATTTGGGCGACAATTTTGCCACTATCTCATTCAGAGATGATGGACAATTGTTTGGGGTGACTGGAGATGGAGCAAATGTGCCTGAGACCATGTATTTGATTGACCATACCAACGCGACTAAGACGGTTGCTACGGCCTTGGGTAACGGTGCCGATGGCGAAGTTATCTGCCATGTTCCCGAAGACAATGCATTTTATCACTGGAGTGGAAATGGTACAGTAGTATTTGAAAAAATTAACGACACCGCACCTTATACAATTACCAATATACCGATTTCAGGAACTCCAAATGGGGAAACCTTTGGCGCACTTTATCTGGGCAACTCAGAATTTTTGGTAAGTAATATCAGCAGTCAATTCAAATTATGGAATACATCGGGGGTTGTTGCAGCACCTAGTTTGATGTCATTACCTGATGATCTAAGAGGATTGATACAAAAATGTTGTTCCAGCAGTGTTGCAGCTGTAAACTCAACCATGCTATGTGGAAATTCTGTGGAAATTGAAGTGATAGGAGGTGAAAGCAATTTCCAATGGTACTTAAATGGCAGCTTGATTCCGGGTGCCAATGCATCTACTTATTCAGCCTTATCTCCCGGTCTTTACAATTGTATTTACACAGATAGTTGCGGCACGCGTGACAGTGTTGCTCTCGGGGTACAAGTGGTATCAGGTAATACAGCTACAGCCGATGCTGGTGCAGACGATAGAATTTGTGCATCACAAGCTACCTATGCACTTAATGGCATTGTAGGTGGCTCTGTTACAGGTGGCACTTGGTCGACATCCGGCACCGGAACATTTAGCCCTTCTGCAACAACTTTGAATGCTACCTATACTTTCAGTGCAGCAGATACTATGGCCAATACAGTTACATTGTATTTGACCACCGACGACCCAGCAGGTACTTGTCCGCCCGCAGTAGATTCTATAATAATTACCATTGATCCGGAGTCAATCATCAATGCAGGACCCGATCAAACGGTTTGTGCCGCCGATACTTTGTTTTTACATGCCACCTTAAGTGGAGTTGCAACCAATATGGTTTGGGAGAAAAATGTAGCATTCGGCAATTTTGTAGGTTCCGATACATCACCTGATGCTAAATTTGTTCTCAATGCCAATGGCATGTCACAGACCAGCATAAGTTTTGGGGCCATGAGCAATGATCCCGGCAGTAATGTATGCCAGGGCGGAGTTGACACCGTTGTATTTTTTATCAACCCAAAAGCCACAGTCAATGCAGGAGCTGATGAAAGAATATGTGCTTCTCAAAAGACACTTGCAATCAATGGAAGTTTTGGTGGGGCGGCTACTTCCGCTACCTGGTCAACCACAGGTACTGGTACCTTTGCACCCAATGCCAGTGCTTTAAATGCTGTCTATACTTTCAGTGCAGCCGACACCATGGCCAATCAGGTAGATTTGATACTTACCACCAATGACCCTACTGGTCTATGTGGTCCGGCAAAAGATACCCTACACGTGATTATCGATCCGGAATCCATTATCAATGCTGGACCCGATCAGACGGTGTGTGCAGCAGATACCTTGTTTTTGCATGCTACCCTTAGTGGAGTAGCAACCAACATGGTATGGGAGAAGAATGTTGCATTCGGCACTTTTGTAGGTTCTGATACCTCGCCTGATGCCAAATTTTTACTCAATGCCAATGGCATGGCACAAACCAGCATAAGTTTTGGGGCTATGAGCAATGACCCCGGTAGCAACGTCTGCCAGGGCGGAGTGGATACGGTTGTATTTTTTATTAATTCACAAGCGATAGCAAATGCAGGTGCAGATGCCAGAATATGTGCTTCTCAAAAGACACTTGCACTCAACGGAAGTATTGGAGGAGCAGCCACTTCTGCCAGCTGGTCAACTACAGGTACAGGCACCTTTGCCCCCAATGCCAATGCATTAAATGCTGTCTATACCTTCAGTGCAGCCGATACGATGGCCAATCAGGTAGATTTGATACTCACCACCAATGACCCAACCGGTCTTTGTGATCCGGCAACAGATACATTACACGTGACGATCGATCCAGAATCCATTATCAACGCAGGACCTGACCAAACAGTTTGTGCAACGGATACACTCTTCCTCCATGCCACCTTGAGTGGAATGGCGACCAATATGGTATGGGAAAAGAATGTTGCCTTCGGTGTTTTCATAGGTCCTGATACCTCACCCGATGCCAAATTTGTACTCAATGCCAATGGTATGGCACAAAGCAGCATTAGCTTTGGTGCAATGAGTAATGACCCCGGCAACAATGTGTGTCAGGGAGGAGTGGATACGGTTGTATTTTTTATCAATCAACCTGCAATTGTTGATGCTGGTGCCAATCAGACCATTTGCTCTTCGACTCCAACCGTAAGTCTTTCAGGTAGTATTGGAGGAACAGCATCTTCTGTATCCTGGTCAGGCGGCAGTGGTAGTTTTTCAAATCCCACATCGATCAATACAACTTATACTGTTGGAGCAGCTGACATAACAGCAGGCACAGCAAAATTATTCTTAACAACCAACGACCCAAGCGGTCCATGCAAAGCTGCCATAGATTCGGTTATCATCACCATTCAAAGGGCTGCTACTGTTAATGCCGGTCCGGATCAACAGCTTTGTTCCAATAGCCCTGTTATCTCATTGGCGGGAACTATTGGTGGGTCAGCTTTATCTGCTACCTGGATGTCACCACCACTTGGGGGTAGCTTTAGTCCGTCTAATCAAGCGGTCACTTCTTATACACCCACAGCATCAGAGATCAACAGTGGTTCCATCACCTTTACGTTGGTAAGTAATGATCCGCCCGGTGTATGCCCGGCAGTGAGCGATGTAATGGTGGTTTTGGTGAACCCGGTACCCAACGCAGTTGCCACTCCTTCAAGCCAGGTATCTTGTTCTGAACTGCCAATAACAACGATCGTATTATCTGGTAATGTGGCAGGTACCGTGTATACATGGACAAGGAATAACGCTGCTGTTACAGGTATGGCAACATCAGGAACAGGCAATATTTCCGGTACTTTGATCAATGCCGGTCTGGTGCCTGAATTGGTAACTTTTACGATCACACCTTCTTTCACAAGAAATGGTTTTACATGCACAGGTTCAGCTATAACTGCTACCGTTACAGTTAATCCTAAACCACAAGTAAATGCGATTGCCAATCAATTGGTATGTGCCAACACACTTACCAGCCCGGTAAGTTATACAGGTGCGCCTCCAACAGCATTTTTCACATGGACAAACAATACACCATCTATTGGCTTGGCTGCCAGTGGAACCGGTAATATTCCGGCATTTACAGCACTAAACAATACAGGGGCTGACATAGTAGCTACGATTACAGTTACACCCAATTTTACCAATGGAAACGTAACTTGTCAGGGTAGTCCAAGGACATTTACTATTACAGTTTTCCCTGCACTTCTTATAACTCCAAAACCGGATGTTGAAATATGCGAAGATGCAGCTTTCCAGTTGGGAGTGAATCTCATACAATTAGGTACACCGCCATATTCATATAATTGGACAGGGCCTTCTGGTTTTACATCTACATTGGCAGCACCCATCATTGGTCCATCTGTATGGAATGTTCATACAGGCGCTTACAATGTAACCGTTACGGATAGTAAGGGTTGTACAGGACTTGCTACACAGGATGTGATTGTCAATCCAAGTCCATCTTTTATTATTCAACCCCAGGATATGTTCGTTTGCGAAGGAAATACAGGACAAGCATCCTGCCTGGCGTCAGTGGCAAATGGCAGTCCGTTGAGTTATATTTTCCAACAACAGATAGGTCAAAGTTGGAATACCCTTGGCACCAATACAACCGGTAGCTTTACTGTAAATAATGCAACTCCTGCAATGAATGGCACTGTTTACAGAATTCTGGCACATGCTGACCACAATCCAATGCCGGACTGCGAAACTGCATCACAGCTATTCCAGCTTTTTGTTCATGATGATCAGGGACTCGCCTGCAATGACATGGTCAATTATTCGATTGACGAAAATTGTGAAGGACTAATTACCGTAGACATGATCATGGAAGGAGATTTCGTTGACGAATTTTATGTGATCACACTTGTCAATGCAGGAGGCCAGCCAGTACCCAATCCAATAGGTCAGCAATACATTGGAGAAATTTTAACTGCAACGGTACTAGACATCTGTACAGGAAATAGTTGCACTGGCAACATTAGAATAGAAGACAAATTGCCACCAATTGTAAAATGCGATCAGCCTATGTGCAATTTGTTGGATTTGAGTGGAGAATGGGATGCAAGCGACAATGCATTTTCGCCAGGTGCATGCTGGGCTTTTGATGGCTTTACACCTAATCCAAATGTATTGTACGATGTACTGCAATTTACTGTTGCTGTTGCAGGAGACTACACCTTTACCATGGATGATTCACCCAATTATGATGGAATAGCAGGTATCTTTGCCGGAAGTTTTGATGCCAATGACCCATGCACCAACCTGATTGGCGGTGATGATGATATCAATGGTATCTTTGAAACAGAGCCTTCTTTCACCATCAACCTCACTCCAGGAACTTACTACCTGGTGAGCAGCACCTGGACATCAGGACAAATGGGTGTTTACAATTGGACATTTAGTGGCCCTGCCCCTTTGATGACACCTTGTGATTTCACCTGTCTTGATAAAGAAGGTATCCTAAATGGGGATATTGAACTACCAGAGCCTACCGTCTTTGATTGTTCGGATTATACAGTTACACCAAATGTAAGCATCACAGGTGATGAATGTGATGGAGAAACAATTCACATTCTGTATTTAGTTAAAGATAAGTTTGGATATCAATCAAGCTGCAGCCAACACATAGCCATCCAGCCATTGAGCATAGACGATGTGTTGTA
>CALMWS010000098.1 GCA_937870795.1 uncultured Bacteroidota bacterium
AAAAATTACGAATTACGGGGTTAATTACGGATTAAAAATTACGAATTACGGGGTTGATTACGGATTAAAAATTACGGATTACGGAGTTAATTACGGATTAAAAATTACGAATTACGGGATTAATTACGAATTAAAAATTACGAATTACGGGGTTTTGTCGGGAGTGATACTATTGTGTGGGAAGTGTAATAAGTTTGGTTAAGATTGAGTACATTCATGTTTTAATGACGTTTTGTCTGAAATTCTTATTTGTATGATGAATCAATTCTTTATGAGACGTAGTTGCTTATTGCTGTATTGCTTTGTATTTGGGGTAGTTATAGATGGAGGGCAGTTGGGAGCGCAGGACCTTTATGATCCCAATGTGATCCAGAAAATTGAGATACATTTTGACCAAAGCAATTGGAATGCTCTGATGCAGGCTGAAAAAAATGGGGATGAAAATTACATCATAGCGGCATGGTGTAAGGTCAATGGGGTGCAATTTGACAGCGTGGGCGTCAAATACAAGGGGAATAGCAGTTATAGAGGCTCGAATAAAAAAAACCCAATGCACATCGAATTGGATTACATAAAGGACCAAAGCTATAATGGGCAGGGAGACATAAAATTATCCAATGTATTTCAGGATCCTTCTTTTATAAGGGAGCCGGTTTCATATTACATATTACAAAACTACATGGATTGTCCGAAGGCAAATTTTGCCAATGTGTACATCAATGATCAGCTTTACGGCTTGTACACCAATGTAGAAAGTATCAACAAACGTTTTCTTTCAAATGTGTTTGACAGTAAGGACAATACTTTTGTAAAATGTAATCCCAAACAGGTGCAGCAGTACTTGCCCAATTTGGCTTATAAAGGAGTTGATACTACGCTATACTATGGTCATTATGAAATGAAATCAGATGGAGGCTGGACTGAATTGATGCATTTATGTGATACCCTTGTCAATCATACCGATGCCATTGAAGAAATTCTTGACGTTGATAAAGCATTATGGATGTTGGCATTTAACGTGGTGATGGTCAATCTTGACAGTTACTCAGGCAGTTTTGCTCAAAATTATTATTTGTATCGAGACAACAACCAGCGTTTTGCCTCTCTGGTTTGGGATCTCAACATGAGTTTTGGTGGCTTCCCCAACATGGGAGGTTCAGGAGGAGCCACATTGGACATCTTATACAATGTCAACAATTCAGCACGACCATTGATTCAAAAACTCCTGGCCAACGCCACTTACAAAAAAAAGTATCTAGCTCACATTAGAACCATTAGTCAGGAGTTTTTTGAAAATGGCGCCTATCTAACGGAGGCTGGTAGGCTGAGAACCCTGATAGATGGGGATGTGCAGGCCGATCCCAATAAGTTTTATACTTATACTCAATTTCAAAATGCAATGACAACCGATGTTACTTCCGGAGGCGGAGGGGGTGGTCCGGCAATGTCAACACCCGGTGTTCAGAAATTTATGACATCAAGGGTAACTTATTTCCAATCCAATGCCGATTATAAAAAAGTACCACCGCAGATCAATGGCATTGAAGCCAGAAATGTAAGCAGCGATGGTGCCTACATCGCGGTGCAGATTAATGAAAGTGCTGCTGTATATTTGAGTTATCGTTATAAAAAATCTGAACGATTCGTTACAATTACCATGAAAGATGATGGTATGAGTGCCGATGGAACGGCAAATGATCTTTGGTATGGTGCATTTATTCCGGGTGATGGTGACAACACACAATATTATATTTATACTGAAAATTCCAATGCGGGCTTGTTTTCACCTCAACGTGCGGAGCATGAATTTTATACGCTTCGGTTTGCAACAAGTCAGGCCAGCATCCCTGTAGGTAGTGTAGTGATCAATGAATTTTTGGCATCCAACAAAACCACCAATACCAATTCGGAGGGGAAATATGAGGATTGGATAGAATTGTATAACACTACCAATGGAGATATCAATTTGTCGGGTATCTATCTTACGGATAATCCTGATAACCCTACAAAATGGGAATTTCCTGCAGGTACGGTCATCAAAGCATCATCCTATCTCACTGTTTGGGCTGATGAAGACGGTAAAATAACAGAGGGTCTGCACGCCAATTTTAAGTTATCGGCCGATGGTGAAGAAATCCGATTGTTGAATGGTGATGGTAGTGTGGTGGATGAAGTTAGTTTTGGGGCCCAAATTGCCGATATCTCTACGGGCCGCTGTGCCAATGGCAGTGGAGCTTTTGTAACCATGGCACCCACCTTCGGAAAGGCCAATATATGTACTACTGGTACAGAAGATACAATTGAAGACAACGATTGGACAATTGTACCCAATCCTGTCATTTCTGGTTTTGTGATCAAATCGAAAAAAGTGATTGACTCAATGAGCATCTATGATTTGGGGGGCAGGAAGATACTGCAAACAAATAATGGGGCGTTTGCAGAAAGTTTATCGCCTGGCATGTATATAGTAGAAATTAACAAAGGTGAAGCGCGATTGAAGCTAGTCCAACAGTAACAAAAAATAACAATATTTAAAAAAAGTCACCACGCTGAACAGTTTGGTGACTTTTTTTTGAAAAGTCCCTGCTTATTCAGATTTTTTAACCAGACTAATGAGGTAAAGTAATACCCAGGCCCCGCCAGCTGAAACGAGAATGCGGTAGATAAGGCCATTGCCAAATATGCCCAATTTACCGGCCAGCCATCCACCCAGGATGCCACCGAGGATGCCTACCACCAGATTGCCGACCAGGCCAAAACCGCTGCCTTTCCAAAATTGTCCTGCCAACCAACCGGATAAAGCGCCCACTATTAAAAACCAGATAAATTCCATGTTAGATTAAAATTTGGTAATGAAATTGAATTATGAAATAGATCGAAATCTACAATTTAAATTTGAAATGGGTTCTTTATATAAAATAATAAGTTGAAAAAAATTGAAAAAGCTAAATAAAAGAGTGTTATTGGAAAATTACTTGTGATTGATTATTAACAAGTTGATAATGGAAATTTCAAAGTTTTATCCATTACCTGGCGAGATTATTAGGATAAGAGATGGTGCTTATTCAAGAGGGTGAAATGTGCTCAAAAATATTGTTGCATGGTAAGAATAATAAAGCATACTTCGAAGAAGTAATGTTTAAGAATCTGATTATGAACTTATTTAATATTGAATATTTTTGATGGATAGGAAAAAAGGAATAATTTTGTTTTTCAAAAGAATGGTAAAACCACCATTTTGTTTCAGAATCGTAATGCATGCATCCTAAGAAAATATTAATCGTAGAAGATGAGGCCAGACTGGCAGAACTGTTGGTAGCAGGTTTGCAAGAAAACGGTATGGAGGCAGAAGCAGTGCACGATGGCTATCTTGGAAAAGAGATGGTATTAAAAAACAAATACGATTTAATTATTCTGGACATTAACCTACCACTGATCAATGGCTATGACTTGTGCAAAGAGATCAGAAAATTTGATAATAACATTCCGGTGATCATGTTGACGGCCATGGCGACTCCCCACAATAAGCTGGCCGGTTTTGATGCAGGAGCGGATGATTATATCACTAAACCTTTTGATTTTGATGAACTTTTGGCGAGGATCAAAGTGATCTTCAAAAGGACTTCATTCATGGAAAAGAAGGAAACAAGTTTGATAAAAATTGCTGATCTGGTAATCAATAAAAGCAGTAAGACTGTATCAAGGCAAGGGCAAATTATCGAATTGACTGCAAAGGAGTATACTTTGTTAGAATTGCTGGCCAGTAGTCCGGGAGAAGTATTTTCAAGGGCAGAAATTTCAGATAAAATATGGAACCTCAACTTTGATACCGGCACCAACTATGTAGATGTATATATTAATTATTTGCGAAAAAAAATTGACAAGGAATTTGACCAAAAGTTGATCCACACAAGGGTAGGAATGGGATATTATGTAAAGGACCAAAATGAGGAAAATTGAATATCAGGAACAAATTGTTGCTTCAGTTTTCACTTTTTGTCTTTACAATTTTGTCTTTGTTTTCAATAGCTATTTTATTTTTTTCATCCAGTTACAGATCCAAGGATTATTATTCAAGACTGGAAAACAGGGCAAGATCAACGGCACAACTATTGTTAAACGTAGATGAGGTGTCTGCAGATTTATTGAGGATTATCGATAAAAATACCCTTTCGCTTTACAATGAAAACCTGCGAATATACCAGGAAGATAGCACCATGGTTTATGCCAATATTGCTGATTCAACGGTGAGTGCAAAGCTTCACCTAATTCCTGTTATCGTTCAGAAGAAGAGACTAGAATACCATGATGGTGAGCGAGAGGGTCTTGGCTTGCTGGTGGTTAATAAAGGTGAAAATTACATCATATTTGTTTCAGCTTGGGACAAATATGGACTTTCCAAAATTAAAAACTTAAAGATCGTTTTGGTAATTGGGTTTGTGTTTAGTCTGGTAACCACAGTTTTTTTTGGATTTGTATTTGCCATGAGGGCACTGCGCCCAATATCCAATGTGATCAATCAGGTAAAGACTATTACCATCAACAATCTCAATCAAAGGGTCAATGAGGGCAACCGCAAGGATGAAATAGCTCAGATGGCCATTACATTTAATGAAATGCTACAGCGAATAGAGGATGCTTTCATCTTACAGAGAGAATTTGTGGCCCATGCAGCCCATGAGTTGCGCACCCCATTTACAGTTATGGTTACGGAACTTGATTATACCCTTATGCAGGAAAGAGACAAAGAAAAGTACAAAGAGGTAATCAAATCGATATCGAGAGAGCTTAAAAAGTTGAGTAAACTTTCCAATGGTTTATTGGATCTGGCCAGAATAAGTTTTGAAAAATCCCCGGCAGATTTTAAGATGGTACGCTTGGATGAGATGCTGATTGAGGCTTATCAGCACGCGCTCTCTATTCGTCCCAACAGTGAAATTGAACTCAATCTTGATCAGATGCCCGATGATGAAAACCACCTAAGACTTTACGGCAATGAGCAATTGCTGTCAATATCATTTAACAATCTGATCGATAATGCCTGTAAATTTTCAGAGAATAAAAAAGTGGTGATAAAACTATTTAGTGACAATCAATTTGTGAACGTAGACATCATCGATAGGGGTATTGGTATTCATTCACAAGATCTTAGCAAAATTTTTCAACCCTTTTACAGAGGTCAAAACACTCAATTTATAGCTGGATATGGTATAGGTCTGGCGCTTACGAAAAAAATCGTAGAGCTACATGGAGGCCAGGTTACTGTGGTTTCAGAATTGGGTAAGGGGGCTTCATTTCGTATTTCTTTCCCCATAGTATTCTAATCTCATTTTAATTTTTTTTTAATATAAACCTAATTTATATCTAATGGCCATCTAATTGATCGGGGTAAATAAGATGATAGCTTTGTATTAATATTAAAATTAAATTTAAAGTGTATATGGTTAAGGATAAACACATTTTTATAACTGGTGGCGCAGGGTTCATAGCAAACAGGTTGATCAGGGAACTGGTAAACGAAAATTTTATTACGGTTTTCGACAATTTCTACAGAGACACACTGTCTTCCACAGACCTGAATCAGCATCCAAATGTTAATGTGATCAGAGGATCGGTACTTGATTACGAACACCTGGAAGCCTCGATGGAAGGCGCAGACATTGTTGTACATGCTGCTGCCATTGCGGGAATTGACACTGTAATAAAGAGTCCTACCAACACCATGAAAATAAACATCATTGGTACCACCAATGCCCTGGACGCAGCTGTAAAACATAAGGTAAAAGACCGTTTTGTCAATTTTTCAACATCGGAGGTTTTTGGTCGCATGTCGTTTAAGTCGACAGAAGACAGTACAACCAAGGTTGGAAGTGCCGGTGAAGCGCGCTGGACCTATGCGGTGAGTAAGTTGGCTGCAGAACATTTGGCACACGCTTATCACAAAGAAATGGGCTTGCCCATTGTAACCGTAAGGCCTTTTAATGTATATGGAGAGGGTCAGACGGGTGAAGGAGCCATGCAAATTTTTATCAAAAAAGCAATCAACGATGACGACATCTATATTTATGGAGATGGTAGTCAAATCCGCTCCTGGTGTTATGTCAATGATTTTATTGAAGGCTTAATTCAATGTATTGACAATAAAAATGCAATAGGACAATCTTTTAACATCGGCAATGCCAAATCCGTAATTACAACTTTTGGATTAGCTCAAACAGTATGCAGGGTTTTAAATTCATCGTCTAAAATAATATTCAGACCCCCGCTTTCAGCTGACATTGAATTGAGGATTCCATCTGTTGAAAAGGCTGAACAATTGCTTGGATTTAGGGCTGAGACCATGTTGGATGAAGGCATACTTAGAACGGCAGAATGGATGAGAAAACCTGTTTCCGTGTAAGCCATGCAAAAAGAAATGATCAGACTTTCCCGTCCCGACCTTTCAGAAAATGCCTTACAACAGGTATTGGATGTACTGGACTCAGGCATGCTGGTTCAGGGCAAATGGGTAAAAAGTTTTGAACATCAACTAGCCAATTACTTAGATATAAAACACTGTGTGCTGGTGAGCAATGGCACCGCAGCGCTTCATCTATCATTAATAGCTGCAGGTATTGGGCATGGAGATGAAGTAATTTTGCCGGCGTACACCTTTACAGCTGTTGCCAATGCTGTTGAGCTCACCGGTGCTACACCTGTTTTTGTTGACATCCAACTTCAGGATTGCTGTATGGATGTGAGTGCCATTGAATCTAAAATAAGTTCCAACACCAAGGCCATCATAGCGGTTCATGAATTTGGATTTATGTGCGATATTTCTTTTATCCAACAATTGGCTAACATACACAACATAAAAGTAATTGAAGATGCTGCCTGTGCTTTGGGATCATCCTGGCAAGGCAAGAAGGCCGGTACATTTGGGTATACCGGATGTTTTAGCTTTCATCCGAGAAAAATTCTCACCACAGGAGAGGGAGGAGCCATTGTAACCAACGATGCAGAAGTAGCAGAAAAATTGCGACAATTGCGCAACCATGGCATGGATTATTCTGGCGATGGTATAGATTTTGTATTGCCCGGATTTAATTACAGAATGACAGACTTTCAAGCTGCTTTGGGGCCAGACCAGTTATTGATGCTTGACGATGTAATTGCAGAAAACAACAGACAAGCTGATTATTACAAGAGTCATTTGAGCCATTTGCAGGGTCTGCACCTGCCAGCTGCAATGGATGGTTGTGGTGTTACCTACCAGACGTATCATCTAATGTTTGATGACCCGGGTATGAGGAGTAAAGTCAGGGAAGCACTTGCCGGGGAAGGTGTGGAAAGCAATATTGGAGCATATGCAATTCCTTTTCTTAAATTTTACCAGCAGAAATATCGAAGTCAACCCGAATACTTTCCCAGCGCCCTGGCAGCCTTTCAACGCGGCCTGGCTATACCTCTGGGTGTACATTTGCAGGATGAAGACATGTATTTGATTGTAAGCACAATTCAAAAAGCAATGGAAAATGGAAATAGATAATTCCAGAAGCCCCAGATCACATGGCGATGGTCATTTTGACAATGGTGATTTCAAATTGCTGGGTAAAAATGTAGTTATCGAAAAGGGAGTACTTGTATTTCACCCCGAAAGCATAACGATAGGCGACAATGTGTATGTAGGGCACCAGACCATTCTTAAAGCATATTTCAAGGGCAAAATGGAAATTGGTGAAGGCAGCTGGATCGGGCAACAATGTTTTTTTCATTCAGCGGGTGACATTGTCATTGGAAAAGCAGTAGGAATTGGTCCTGGGGTAAAAATCATAACCTCACATCATGAAGATGTAAACATTACCGAGCCTGTACTGTATCAGGATTTAAAATTTAAAGCCGTAATAATAGGGGATGGAGCTGACCTTGGGGTTGGCTCCATAATCTTACCTGGTGTTAAAATAGGAAAAGGTGCCATTATTGGCGCCGGAGCAGTAGTGAATGCTGATGTACCGGATTTT
This sequence comes from uncultured Bacteroidota bacterium, assembly GCA_937870795.1. Lineage (GTDB taxonomy): Bacteria > Bacteroidota > Bacteroidia > Chitinophagales > Saprospiraceae > JADKBO01. Next base: position 8,001 of record CALMWS010000098.1, read on the forward strand.
GCTGTAGCGGTAGGAGTGCCGGCAAAAATAATAAGAATCAGAAGCTGACATGATTGCAATAATTGATTATGGAGTAGGCAATCTGGGGTCGATTCAGAACATGCTGAACTATCTACAGATTGAGGCTAAGATGACGTGTTCAGTGGAGGATATTTGGAAAGCCGATAAACTTATTTTGCCCGGAGTTGGAGCATTTGACGCAGGAATGGAGCAGCTAAAATTAAGCGGACTGAAAGAAATTTTGGATGAAGAAGTACTTGGAAAACATAAAAGCATTCTTGGCATTTGCCTGGGTATGCAATTGATGACAAAAGGCAGTGAAGAGGGTAAAATGCAAGGATTAGGCTGGTTCAACGCACACACTAAAAAATTTGTTTTTGACAATAACAGTGGCATGCTGGTACCCCATATGGGTTGGAACGAAATTAGTATAAAGCACCAGCATACCTTATTTAATGGCTTGGAGGAAGAAAACAAGTTTTATTTTGTTCATTCCTACTATGTACAAGCTGAAGCATCAAAAGAAGAAGCAGCTACTACATTTTATGGTCACGATTTTGCAAGCGTCATGGTGAATAAACACATTATGGGATGTCAGTTTCACCCTGAAAAGAGTCATCGCTTTGGTATGCGACTTCTAAAAAACTTCTGTCAATCTTAAGCCATGGTTCAAAACAGAGTATTGCCGGGTTTATTGGTATTGGAAGGGAAGTTGGTAAAAACTGAAAAGTACCGCAAACCACAATACATAGGAGATCCTGTCAATGCCGTTAAAATTTTTAATGAGAAAGAGGTTGATGAATTGGTAGTGTGTGACATCAGCACTGATCGTGCACAAAAGGGCCCCAACTCCCAATTGATCAGAAGAATAGCAGACGAATGTTTTATGCCATTGACTTATGGTGGAGGCATTACCAACCTTGACCAGATCAGAACTATTTTGAAACTGGGTGTGGAAAAAGTAATCATCAATTCAGCACTGGAGCATGGCACCCGATTATTGTCTGAAGCAGCTTCGGTTTTTGGAAGCCAATGCGTGGTGGCAAGTGTAGATGTTGGCAGAGATTGGCTTGGCAGGAACAAGGTTTGTTTTCAATCTGGTCGCAAAGTTTCATCCGAAAATCCTGAGTCATTTGTAACCAAAGTGATTTCAGCGGGTGCCGGTGAGCTCATCATTAATAGCATAGATCGCGAAGCAAGTTGGAAGGGCATGGACATAACATTATTAAGTCAAATTACCCGAATAGCCGGAGTTCCGGTAATCGCTTCCTGTGGAGCAGGTAGCATAGCTCACATCAAAGAAGCCATACAGGAAGGTGGTGCTTCGGCGGTGGTGTTGGGCAGCATGTCTGTTTACCAGCAAAAAGGTATGGGTGTATTGATTAATTTCCCAACTAACGCTCAGTTAAAGGAGATAAACTATCTGAAAAAATAAGAATCAAGCAATGGAAACTATCGTAGAAAAACAAAGCCCAAACATGAAAGTATTGAAGCCGCATACATCGTCAAAAACCATATGCACACGTTGTATTTACGACAGCAACATTCCCTATATTACCTTTGATGAAACGGGTGTATGTAATTATTGTTTGCAATATGATGAACTCAATCAACTTTATCCTACAGGTGATCAGGGCATGGCCTATCTGAAATCATTGGCAGAGCAGATAAAAAAGGAGCAAAAAAATAAGAAGTATGATGTAGTGGTGGGGGTAAGTGGCGGCACTGATTCGTCTTATATGATGTACCTCGCCAAGGAAGTTTTGGGACTCAGGGTATTGGCTGCGCACTTTGATAATACGTGGAATTCAAAGATAGCTGTTGAAAACATTCAGTGTGTGACCGAAAAACTGGGCATAGATCTTTATACACATGTAGTAGACAACGATGAGTACAATGACATCTTTCACTCGTTCTTAAAAGCATCGGTACCCGATATAGATACTCCGAGCGATCTGGCATTGGCAACCGTTCATTACATGGCTAGTAAAAAATTTGGGATAAAATATATTTTTGAAGGACATTCATTCCGCACCGAAGGAATTTCGCCCCACGGCTGGTTTTATATGGATGCGAAGTACATCCAAAGTGTACAACAAAAATTTGGCAGTAAGCGATTAAAAACTTTGCCCAGTTTATGGATTACCCATTGGTTGAAATGGATCATTTTTGATAAAATAAAAAAGATACGCCCGCTGTATTACCTGGATTACAATAAGGAGCAAGTCAAAACATTTTTATCTGAAACTTATGGCTGGCAATACTATGGTGGTCATCATATGGAAAACAGAACGGCCTATTTTACCAATAACTACTGGCTTCCCAAAAAATTTGGTTACGATCTGAGGTATTGTGAATTTTCAGCTCTGGTGAGGTCAGGTCAATGGACGCGGGAACAGGCGCTTGAAGAAATTAAAAAAGATAAACCATTTGACGCCAACATACTTCTTGAGATTCATAAACGTCTGGGTATTTCAGAAAATGAATTTATTCAGTTAATGGCGGCTCCCAATAAGTCTTATAGGGACTACAAGACTTACAAGAAGACTTTTGAAAAGCTCAGATGGTTTTTTTATATTTTGGTGAAAGCCAATTTAGTGCCTTTGAGTTTTTATTTAAAGTACACTAAAACATACAACGAATAACTTCGAAACATCATGAGAATTTACATAGGTAATGTTGAAATTGCCGGTTATTTTACCAAGTTGCGGGATGGCTTCGAAAAAGAAGGTATAAGGGCTGATCTTTGGTTTTTGAGCAAAAACAAATATTATCAAAATCGCATGCCTTTTTTAGTTAGCGTCAATCAGTGGCTTTTTGACAGATTCAAAAAGGGAGGTTCATCATTGAACAGATGGCTAACGCTTCCTTTTTTGCTTTTAACTAAGGCAGTCATTTTTGTTTGGGTATTGGCCAGATACGATGTTTTTATTCTCAACTCACACGCCTACTTCAATTTTCATGAATTGGCTGTTTTAAAGTATTTCCGAAAGAAAATCATATTTGTTTGCCTGGGGACTGAATCGAGACCACTGTACATGTCGGGGAATTCTATTTTAACCAAGTACGTAAATGAAGGGCAACTGAAATACGGGGTATGTTATGAAGATGTAAAGAGACAAAAAGAAGAAATTGAAAGAATAGAGCGATATGCAGACATAATGATTAACCATCCGCCAACAGCACTTTTTCACAGCAAACCATTTATTGCGTGGATGCACATTGGTTTTCCAAGTGGTAATGGCGAGGGGGCGGCATTGAACAGCAATGAAAGATCCAGGTTGGTAAAAATATTACATGCTCCTTCATTGGCCCTATCCAAAGGCAGTGCAGAGATTGAGGCCATGGTCAACAATTTGAAAGAGCAAGGATACCCCGTTGAGTTTGTGAGATTGGAGAATGTGCCCAACCACAAGGTACTAGAGACCATAAGAGAGGTAGACATAGTGGTTGATGAGTTGTATGCCGATATTCCTTTGGGTGGCTTGGGTACAGAAGCAGCAGTGGCGCACAAACCGGTGTTGAGCGCGGGTTATTATTCCGGCTGTATGCACAGTGATTATCCAGCAGAAGTAATTCCACCCTCCGTATTTTGTCAACCCGAATTTCTGGAGCAGGAATTGTTGTCGCTGGTGGTTGATCGAAACAAAAGGTTTGAAATTGGGGAGGCCAGTGCACAGTTTGTAAAGAATAATTGGAACAATCGTGAAGTAGCGCGCAAATTTATGTGCCTGATCAATGGGGATATACCTGCAAATTGGTATTTTGAGCCTGAAAAAATCAACTGTATCCATGGCTATGGCATGCAGGAAGATAAATTAAAAAAATTCATTTTCGGCTACATTGAAAAGTATGGTGCTGAAGCTTTGTTTTTGGAACACAATCCGGTGCTTAAATCAAAAGTGCTGGACTTTGTCCATGAAAAAAGATTTGTACTGAGTGAAAGAAAAGTTTCTTAAAGATCTGGGCATCTATGGCATCAGCACCTTGCTGGTGAGGCTGATCAATTTTTTGCTGATCCCTGTTTATGCAAGGGTGTTGAGTCAGGATGAATACGGTGCCATGGATCTCATCAATACGCTGACTTACGTAACCGGTGTTTTTTTGTTTTTGGAAATGTACCAGGCGGTGTCCCGCTATTATGCAGAGGCAAACGATGATCAGCGTAAAAAAATTGTGGGAACAGGTCTTAGCCATTACCTGATTTCGATGTTACCTTTATTGATTGTGGTGTGGTTGATAAAAGATCAACTGGCCATGTGGTTGGTTGGTAGTCGTGATGATGGAAACATGGTGCTGCTGGCTTTTGGATCTGCCATGGCCATGGCAGTATTTAATTACCTGCAAACAGTCAGACGATATGCATTGGAGAGTGCAGCTTATGCACTGGCAAGTATTGCATGTGTGCTCACCACGGTTTTGGTTTCGATTGTTTTGGTAGTTTATGCCAAACAGGGCTTAAGCGGAGTTTTTCTCGGGCAGTTGGTTGGCGCTGCAATGGGTTTGGTGGTTTCAATGCAAGGCCACTATAAAGCCTTTATGGTTTCAATAGATTGGAAGATGTGGAAGGAGTTGATTCGATTTTCTGCGCCTCTCACGGTATCTGCTGTTTTATTGTATTTGATGAATTACATTGATAGGTGGTTGATCAGAGACCATCTTGGTTTGGCAGCCGTAGGTATCTATGCTGTGGTCTTCCGAATAGCGGCAGTGCCTATGCTGGTCATGAATATTGTAAGTAATTCATTGCTGCCTCATATATACAGAGAGTATAAAGATCGGCAAAAAGCGGTTGAAATTGGTCGTTTGTATAATTTGATTTGGTCTGCCGGATTGCTATTGGTTGCATGGATGGCCTGGCTGAGTCCTGAAGTTGTATTGTGGATGGCGGGCGATGTATATAGTATGCATGCCTATTTATTCCCTATAGTTTTGCTTTCTGGTTTTTTATTGCATTATTCTTATTTATTTGTGGGTTTGTATTTGGGCCACAAAACCCATTTGACAGCATATCTCTATTTAGCTGGGCTGGCAGCTGTTTATTTATTAAACACGATTTTGTTGCCCCGCTATGGTTTGGCTGGCACTGCCATTAGCAGCATTTTAACAACAGGAGGTATTCTGGTTTTTCAATATTTTGCATCTCAAAAGGCATTTACATTTCCCATACAGTTGAGGTCAATGTTGGTCAATGGAGGCTTCACCATACTTCCCATTCTTGTTGCATTTTATCTCGGCTACCACCAAAAATTGCCTGGTATTGGATTGCGATTATTTATTGCGGTTATAACTTCATCAATATTACTATATCCTTTGCGTGGAGAGCTCGCTATGGCGTGGAACCGATTGAGGTCTTGAATTTGCTGCCATTGATTTTGAATAGAAATAGGTCTGCAGGCAAATTATTGTCAATCCTAAGGGAAGAAATGGTATGACCCCAGACAATCTGGATTAAGACTTGAGGTTAAAAATGCTTACTTTTTTAAGAATATAGTTAGTTTTGTACCCCATCAGATTAATGAAATGAATACTTTATGTTATTATTTTGTATAATACGTAAGTATAAGTAATACAGTAAAATACATGTTAAATAAAATATATAAGTTTTTAAGTTCCCGTTACCAGACCCTGTTTTTAGATTACAAGGTAGAAATGAAACCCCGATATGGTCACGGAAAACCTCCCCATGGCGCTTTGTATGAAATAATTGATCAACAAAGGGGCATTTACCAGGATTTACTCAGGGAAGCCATGGGTTTTGAAAAATACATCGCAGAAATTAAAGATTCCACAGCACAAACTGATCGTTCACAACCGGTGTGGAACAATGGCTTTCTGCCGGGCCTCGACATCATAGGCATTTACACCCTAATTGCCAGATACAGACCATCCAAATACATTGAAGTTGGGTCGGGCAATTCAACCAAGGTGGCATTCAAGGCGAAAAAAGATCACAACCTGGCTATGGAAATTACATCCATTGATCCAATGCCCAGAGCTGAGATCGACCATTTGGCGGATCGGGTGATCAGGCAGCCTTTTGAGAATACCGACTTGTCTTTAATTGATGAATTAAACGAAAATGATGTACTGTTTATAGACAACTCTCATCGCATTCTGCCCAACAGTGATGCCATGGTTTTTTTTATGGACATTCTTCCCCGCCTTAAAAGGGGGGTGATTGTGCACATTCACGACATTTATTTGCCTTATGATTATCCACAATTTATGTGTGACCGGGCATATAGTGAGCAATATGGGCTTGCATTTTACCTGCTGGCCAATGCACAAAAATACCAACCCTTGTTTCCGGCGTATTTTATTTCGGAAGACAAAGAATTGGCTTCTCTCATTGAGCCTATATGGAACCATAAAAATCTGCTCACCGTCGAAAGACATGGAGGCTCGTTTTGGTTACGGATAGGGTAATTGAAAATCTACACTTTTCGGTTGTACTCTTTTAGAGCTATCATAATACAGTAAACTGTAACAAATGGTTTTTATCGCCTGCTTGTATTTGAAGAATATACATACCGGCAGCAAAACCTGCAACGGATACTTCTGTTTTTTCCTCCACCGGAACGGACCAGGCTTGCAGTATCTGTCCTTTGTAATCTCTTATACTGAATGACACCTTTCCCGATGAGAGGTTACGAATTTGTAATACTCCATCTCTGGCTATCGGATTTGGAAAAATGGATGGCCGCCCTGAAACATTATCTGTACTACTTAAAATAGTTACTGGAATACAGCGTGAAGCGTCCTGGCAGATTCCATCAGAGACGATTGCAAAATACAAACCGCTTTGGCTTGGTATATATTCATTGGAAGTTGCCCCGGGAATCAAAGCCCCTGTTTCACAATCACCCCATTGGTAGCTATATCCCGGCGTAGCGGTTAGTTTATTGTCCAATAGACTAACGGTCCAATCTATAGGAGCTTTGAATTTAAATTTTATATAAGCTGTGCTATCGCAACCGTTTGTACCTTTGGTATTGATAACAATTGTTGTATCTGCGCTTATTTTAATATCTCCAAGGGTAACGCTGGAGCCAAAACACAATTCTATTTGCTGTTCTCCCGAGAAAAACGGAATATAGGAAGCTAAGGTGTGGTATACTTTATTGGTCTTCACGGCTTCATTGAAATCAAAATAAATATCTGCCGCATTGTTCATGCGTACATCATAGGGGGCATCCGGCAGCATGGAGAGTTCAAATATAACATGGCCTTGGCTGTTAGCCTCATCACTGTCTTTGCCGGGTAATTGGATATTTGGAAATTCAAACCTTAATATCTGATCTTTCACTTTTACAACATTCATAGGGTGGCTGCTTTGGATGATGCGCAGGCTGGTGAGATCCAAGCCCTGTGGCAGAGAGTCAACCACGTGAACAAATTGAGCAGGGAAATTGCCCGTATTCTGGAATCGTACGGTGTACACTATTTTATTATCGGGGGTAATATAATGATCATTACAAGCACCCATTGGATGTGCTCTTAGATCATTTGGATCGAAGCTGCCTACCACAGGATAACTATATTCAATACTATTGTCTGTTGGATTGGCGTCAATTTCAGTAGGAGCAACCTCGAGTTTTAAAATAAGCCGAGTATCAAATGAAGCAGTTGCGGCTGTTTTCAAGACCAGGTGGATAACCAATGAATCGCTGCCATCCCAAATCCACTGAAATTCACCACCACTGTTATTGGAAGGGGCGGGTAGGGAGGACACCAGACTAACACTTCCGGGCATGGTCAGTTTTAACTTAGAAGGATTATTCTGTGCGCATCCTTTGTTTCTTACTACAATGGTTGCTTCATTTTCAAAGCCCCGAACAAAGGAGGTTGCAACAAGATAAGGAGCATAATCAGGTTCATTGCCTTCCTTTTCTGTGTCAACAAAAAAAGTTAGGTCCCTTTGGCAACCTGTAGCATCACTTACTGCAACCTTATAGTATCCTTCTTTATAAATGACTATTGAATCAATGTTGGAGATAACAGAGTCATTGATGGAGTATTGAAAAGGAGGCAGGCCTCCGGTAAATTCCATTTTGACATAACCTTCCTGACCACACTTAAGACTCACTGTTTTATTGATACGGAGTCCCAACAAGCCGCAATCATATCTTGCCTCACCCTTGATTTTGATGATGCCTGAATTCGTATAGGAGGAATCCGCTTCATTGATAAGGCTCATATATATGTCACCCTGTGCATCTACCCTTATGCATTCCTGAATGCTGTTCTTTGAAAATTGTGAAAGGTTGACAGCGGCTTCCTGCTGACCTAAAGCATTGATTTTTGCTAAATAAAGTTGCCCCACGTTATCAAATGTGTCTAAGCCGTATTTTGGGATTAATACATTTTTATTGAGATCTTCTGTGATTTCAGAAGTAAATAAAATTAATGAATCAGTATGGATAAAGGATTTATCTTCACCTCCCGATAAATCATACTTTACAAGTTTGTTTGTGAAAGGGAAGGTGTAAATATTATTTGGTGTAAAACCGAATGACAATCTTGAGCCCTGGTAGTTTATGGCTGAGAAAGCAGCATCTTTGGTGCCATCCAACTTATACCGTTCGATCCAAACATCGTTGCCCGGATTATCGCTGTGGGCAAACAGTATAAATGCATTTTCCTCTTGCGTAGGTGAAAGGAGGGCATATTCCATATTTATGCCCAATTGAAATGGAATGAGGTCATCTGAAACGACGACATCATTGTGTAGCAGTACAATTCTTTTTGGATACAAAGCAAGGGTATATTCACCCATTTGTAATAGACTACGAATGATGCCGGTGGTGTTGCCCTGCCCACCGTTATATAAGATTTTCACCAATTGTCCTTCTGCACTCCACAATTCTACAGCATTTCCATTCATGAGGATGATTTGTCCGCTTTTATTAAAGACCAAAGTTTGGCCTGCCATGGATTGCTGTGACAGAAATGAAGTGAGCTGAGTGTTGTGGAATAGCCTTATTACAGTGCCATTGATATCTGTGCTTACGATGCCGGATGTAGGGTTGCCATTGTATTCGGTAAAGGCACCATAATAAAAATATTCTCCCGGATAGAGATCACTGGTAGCGCATTTGACAGTGCCGGTTCTGGGGTAGAAACCTGTATCGCCACATGGGTGGGTAAAGGGTAATGATTTGTCAAGTTTTTTTGTGAATTTTCGGATGATACCATCGGTTCTTGCGAGGAAGAAGTTTTCATTTTCGGAAACATAGACGGCATTCAAATTGTGTCCAAAATGTTGTTGTGTAGGATCAGATACATTGAATGAAGAGTAAAAGATTATGCCTTTACTTTTTAGTAAAAAAGAAGATGAAGGGTAGTCGAAGTCCCCAGAAATTGCGTATCCACCATCTTTCAAACAATTGATCTGGTAGGCCTTGCCAGTTGTAGCCAGAGCGTGTGTCATCAATACATTGCTTTCAGCATCGATGGCGGTAATCATTGCCAAATTAACTGAATTCAAAACATTTGAAAGTATCAATGTTTGGTTTGACCCATCCTTTGTAAAATCTAAACTATATACAATTTCTCCTGAAAGATTAGGAGAAGACAGCAAGTTGAGATTAGCATCAATTTCTACAATGGGGCGCACTGTGATGTTTTTAAATTTGTTGAAACTGCCACCCACCCACAGCTTACCAGCAGGGCTTTTGCGAATGGTGTAAACGGTGCCGTTAAAGCCGGTAGACAGGGTAGGTAGTCCTGATGTGCTGCCATCCATATTGAGTACAGCCAGACTTCGGGCCGCTGCGCCATTAAACAAAGTAAAGTCTCCACCCACATAGATGCGTTGCATTTGTTCATCAATAAGAATGCTTCTTATGTTGTTGCTTGCACCAGAGCCGGGTGAAAACGAATTGTCTAAGCTGCCGTCAGGGTTGAGGCGTACAATCCTGCCTGTGGGAAACCCATTCCACAATGTGAATTGTCCCGCTACTAAAATCTTCCCATCGGCTTGGACAGCCAGAGCATTGACCGAATTGTTGGGGCCACTGCCCTTGAAGTCGAATGAAGGGTCAGGATAGCCATTTTTATCCAATAAGATGAGGTTTTTGCAGGAAAAGTGGTTGTATGATGAAAATGTTCCTCCAACAAGAAGAGAACCATTTTTCAATTCCTGCATAACCTCAATAGCACCATTTGCCCCTTCGTTTAAAGTTACATTGTTGTAAGTTTTATCTATGACACCGTATTGTGCAAATAAGAAATATGGGAAAGAAATAAGGACAGCAAAGATGGAATTTTTCATAAGTAAAATTTTGTTATGTAATTAATGCAATAAAAAACCTCATCAACAAGCCATTTAGCCAGTGATTTAAAAGGAAACGTTATTGTAAAAATAATAGATTTTCAATAAATTACACATTGTAATTGTAAAAATATGTATCTCATAATAATATTCTTTCCTTGAAAGTAAAATATTGCGCCTGGCAGAGTAAGTTCCCAGAATAAATGACGAAATGGTAACTCCCTATCCTATTAATTTTTTCCTATCTTTAGAAATATAAAAATTCCAGATGGATCGATTTAATGATGTACAGTTAAAAGACAAAAATTTACAGCAAAACCCTATTGGGGTAGGGTTATATGAATACGCTGAATTTGTAAGGTGTGATTTTTCTGGCGTTGATCTTCGGGGTTTTTCATTTACAGAATGCGATTTTATTGGCTGCGATTTGAGTAATGCCAATGTTCACGGTGTCAGTTTCAGGGAAGTAAATTTCAGGGAGTGTAAGCTGCTTGGCCTGGATTTTGAACAATGTGATGCTTTTGGGCTGGGTTTTCGATTTGACAATTGCCAGTTGAATTACAGTAACTTTTCAAACACAAAGCTTAAAAAAATGCATTTCAAGGACTGCAAATTAATTCAGGTTGATTTTACTGGAACAGATTTAACCGAGGCCCGTTTTGAAAGTTGTGATCTCTTGGATGCTATTTTTGAGCAAACCACATTGGAGGGTGCCGATTTGAGTTCTGCATTTCATTATAGCTTTGATCCGAGCAGGAATAAAGTGAGAAAAATGAAAGTAGCAGAGGCTGGCTTGTATGGGTTGGTGGCAGGTTTTGGAATTGTTGTAGGTAGGTGATAGGGGCTAGGTGATAGGGGCTAGGTGCTAGGGGCTAGTGTTGGCTTTTTTCATTAATTTTGTGTCAAAAGAAAATCGGGTATGAACATTAGGTTATTAGTGATGCTTTTAATTGGCTTTTTGGCCTTGCCGGTGATGGGGCAGAAGAAGAGTTCAAAGAAAAAGACGAAGGCTCCGGCTATGGCTGTTGTGGATAAGATGCCTGTTTTTTTAAATGGTGGACAGGAAGGAGTGTATAAGATTATTGCAGACAGCATGGTTTATCCCAAGTCAGCAAAGGAGGAGCGAGTGGGTGGAAAGGTGCTGGTGAAATTTAACGTTGACACCCTGGGTAAGACCTTTGATATTGGCATCGTTGAAGGCATTCGTCCGGATCTGGATCAGGAAGCCATCAGGCTGGTGAAGCTGCTCAAAAAATGGAGTCCTGCATTGTCAAAAGGGAGAAAAGTTAGAGTAGAAATGAAGTTACCATTGTATTTTTTTCCTGATGTCAATTTTCAGAGGGAGTGGGAGGAGAAGAATAGGAAGTAGGGGCAATTACGAATTTGGCAATTACGAATTACGCAAAACGTGGGGTCAATTACGAATTTGGCAATTACGAATTACGGATACTTCCGTTGCTCTGTTCCCTACGCCGGCTTTGCCTGCATAGGGACAGGTGCCGGATACCTCAGTTGCCTACAACGCATACGTCATTGCAGGGACAGGTGCCGGATACCCCGTAAAAGAGTTGTTAAATTGTAAATGCTGAAAATAAGAAGTATGGCAAAAATGATATCTACTTTAAGAATGGAGTTGAGGCCGGCTACAAGAGAGTTATTGAGAGCAGTAATTGAAAGTGACGAAGCTCTGGGCGAATTATTGGGAGTTTCGGTAGCTGAGGGTTGGACAGAATTTGGAAAGGCTCCGTTTGAATATATGTTAAACGTGCTTACTTCAGATGAAAATCAGGATGGCTGGGTCAATTATTTTCCTATTTTAAAATCAGGGAACCAACTTATAGGTAGTGGGGGATTTAAAGGAGGGCCCAATGATGAAGGTTGGGTGGAGATAGGTTATGAGATCGCTCCTGCATTTCGCAACAGTGGACTGGCTACGGAGTTCGCTATGTCGTTAATAGATATTGCCTTGGAACACCCTGAGGTTACAGGAATTTGTGCGCATACATTGGCTGAAGAGAATGCTTCGTGTGCCGTATTGAGAAAATGCAGTTTTGAGAAGGTCAGTGAATTGATCGATGACGAAGATGGCGCTATCTGGCGTTGGGAATGGCAGGGCAATTAGAGGTATAGCAAAAATGTTTTTTACAAATTTAAGTTGGGCAATGGTATTAATGAGTTTTTGCACAAAACACGTGTATTGCTTGTTGACAATATATAAAGGGCGGTAAGTCTGGTTTAATTTTGTTTAAACCAGACTTACTTAATGCTATTTATGGAGCCTAATCTCCGGGATTTATTGTACCAATGTTGATAATGGTCCCATCAAAGGAGCCAGTGCCTTTGAATAGTCCCTGATTGGCAAAAAATCCAGAGCCACCCAGATAGTTGATTGTGCCGTTGTTTTTTAGGGTTCCCATATTAACAATGGATGCAGTGGGCTCTACTACGAGTGTGTTTTCAAGCCAGCAGAATTCTTTATTATTGGGTATGGTAAGGGTGCCTGTCAAAGAAAGACTAAAGCCATTTGCTTCGATGCATACAGATTTGCTGGTATTAATATTTCCTTCTACAATGTCTTGTAACAACATAAGCTGATCTCCGTCAGCAGCGGCATCGATGGCATCCTGCAGACTGCCATAGGTAACATTTGTAGTGAGATTTTTTATTTTGGAGTTGTCACAATAAGTGAAAAATACCCTGCTGATATTTGGGCTGCTTGGCTCTACCCACAAATCCTTGGGGCTGGTTGTAATTAATGGAAATTGCATACCTAATCTGGTAAATGGAACCGTTATGCCATTAATCTGAAATGAATTAGAAGCATTACCATAGGAGTTTACATTGGATCTTTGTCCCAGAATGCCAATAATATCGCCCTCATTGATTTCGATATCCACGAGTATGGCATTGGTTTCAACATTGTTCTGGGTCAGATAAAGGATGCTAAAATCATTTGTGGTTGTAGAATATGTAGGCACTGCTGTATTGAATTTAAGTACCGCAATGCTTTGATTTCCGCCGCTTGCATTGGTAGGTACATACAGGCTGGTGAGTCTGATGGAGGCCGGACTGGTAAAAGTATAGCCCCTTACATTGCCCGTAAAAAGGGTAGAATGTGGTGGTAGGGTGATGGTGCTGGATCCAATGGCATTGTTGCTATCATCGCAATCTAGACCATTGCTCACATAACCCGTAGCACAACTGTTGCAGGATGACTGGCTTACATTGATATTGCCAAAACCATCTCCATCCTGATCAAGGTAACAGGTTATGGGTGTGCAGCTTGCCGGGGCTGTAGTTACAGGCACAGACTCGGAACTGATGTATGTATTGTCATCATCACAGGTACAACGTGTACTTATGGTCTGAGCAGGACCGTCCTGGTCGTAAACAGGTAGAGTATAGCTCCAACTTGAGCCATCAAAATATTGTATGGTACTACCTGCGGGACAAGGGCTTCCTGTAGGAGCAATTATTTCACCACCGGCAGGGCTGCATCCCATGTCGCAACTACTGTTTATGATCGTTACATTATCCGGCTCTGTTGTAAATGAAGGACAGAACTCATTGTCGATTATACTGATATTGACAGAAGTAATCATTCCCAATGTTAATCCAGCTGATAGGTTGGTTAGGGAAATTGTGGCGGTTTCATTACCCTCAAATACCATATCGTCTGATATGGTGAAAGTTGCACTGGCCTCCGTTTCTCCATCCAGTATGGTGATAGTCGGAGCAGATAATAAATAATCCGACGGGAAAACATCAAATCCAGATACGTCCAGGTCAACCGTCTGGTTGCCAGACACGGGGGCATCAGCGGTAACCGTAAGGGTAATGATGGTTTGTGCTGCTTCTGAACCAGAAGTAACAGACGCACTGATTTGAACGGTTGACATCAAGAAAATGCTATTTCCACAGCCAACAGCAATTTTATTTGGAGAGGCTGCTGCGTGAAATACAATCAAAGCCCAAATCAGAATGGCTGACAAATGTTTCATGTATATGGTTTTGTTTTATAAAACAAAGATAGATAAAACTTTGAACATATTATTTTGCATAATATATATAAAGAGCTTGCTTTTATAAGAAGGACAAACAACGGCGACCTTCCCCTTGAAATTGATTAATGAAATTGCCATACCATCTAATAAAAAAGTGGGCCATGAACAGGGATTTAGTGGTCAAATGGTGGGAAAGGCGAAAAATTAGTTTTCAAGTCAAGACGGAATATTGAAGGTCGGAACAACAATATTTCATGGTCAATGTTCAAAATAGATATTGCAATGGCTTCCCGAAAATACGTATCGATTAAACATAATAGTATGATATACAAATAGATATAAATGATATTCTGAGAGCTACGATAGAAATCGTAGGAATAGAAATATTAGCACCCTATTGGCATTTTTTGGTATAAAATGATCATAAAAAAGTCACACCAAATTAAAAGGGGGAAGTTTGAATTTGGGCTATTGTTTAATAAAGACAAACTTATGGTAAAAGCCATCAGAAAGTAAGAAAGCAAAATACTGGCCTGGAGTTAGATTGGCAACGGAAAAACAACAACCCTCAGTTTCTAAGACTTTTTGGCCTAAAAGGGAGTAAATTCTGACTGTTGGTTTATTTTGACTGCCTTCATTTTGAAAACAAAGCCAATCAGAAACTGGATTTGGAAAAAATTTAGCAGTCTCCGAATGCTCATCAAGGGTTTTTATAGTCACATCCGGAATAGTGTTGATAACGGTATTGGTTGTAATAGGGTCATTTTGATCGAAATGGATTTGGGCGTAATTACCAATTCGGGTTCCATTGGCGAGGTCTTGGTTTGATTGTGGTATTAAAATCAGGGCATTGTCCAAAACCTGAGAAGAAGATAAAATAAATAAAACAAAAGGTAAGTATAGGGCGATTTCTCATAGGTAAATGAATTTTCAATCAAAAATATAATTTTTATGTATTAATAATAACATTAATGTGTATTATTAAAATTATATAACGGTTCAATAGCTCCCTGGTTAAGGGCTTATTCTCACTATTTTGTTATATTTACAATGTTTCCAATACTACCCAATGAAAAAGACATTTTGGACCTTGTTGGCCTGTTTTTTACTAAGTGCCTTAATAGCTCAAAAGCAAACTCTGATATTGGTGCCTGGGAAAAAGGACCTATTGTTGGATACCAACGGAGCCGTGTTTTTTGAGCTCGATGCCCAATATGAGTTCATCAATTCAGAAATCTACAGTGATGATGGCAGGAATGGTTATCACAGAAATGTAGCTTACCCATTCAATGGTTTCCCATTACTTGTAAAACAGAAAAGTAGTGGTGATTATTTGTTGTTGGATAAAAGCGGAGAAAGAAAAGCCTGGCTGCAACCTAACTTGAAAGGAGCGGCTCCAAACCAAGGGGGATTTTATCTTGGTTCAAAAGAGGTGGATGAAAAATTGTATAGATCAACACGATTTATTTTTATGGATGAATCCGGCTATCTTGTCTTCTTAAAAGAAGGATATAGATATGCTTCTTCCTTTTCTGAGGGCATAGCAGCGGTTAATGCAGGGGGGTGGATGTTTATCAATGACTTGGGGCATGAAGTAAAGATAATACCCGACTCATTGAAAAATGCGCGAAGAGTAACTTGTTTTCATGAGGGTGTATCCATTGTATTAATGAATCAACCATCAAAAAGTGGCATGCCAGTTTTGAGACCCTATGTGATCGATGCCAATGGCAATATTTTGGTTAATGTATCGGCTTTGTTCCCGGGTAAGGAAATAAAGAACATACATGCGTTTAAAGGGGGTGTTTCCATGATCGAATTTTTTTGGGATTCCAAATTGCCATACAGTGGCAAGCCCATCGCCTTCATCAATAAGTCGGGCAAAGTTTTGTTGGATGTAGACCATGTCATTGATCAAAAAGTAGGAGAGGGTGGTCATATCATTTTAAGCAGGAGGCAAAAAAATGGTACAGATAAATGGGAAATGTATGAGCCCAATGGAAAACCGATGAAGTTGCCCGCTGGCGTAAATTACATAAAACCGATCTCGAAAAACTATGTGTATTTTTATTTTGATGATCCAAAAATCAAGTTTAAGAGTTCTTTGTACGAGCTCCATACCATGAAATTAGTATATGAAACTACAGGCTATGATTGTAAGGCGGTCATTCACAACAGAGCTTTGCTTACGGGGCCCAATGAAGAAACTAAACTGATACATTTAAAAACGGGTGCTATCTTGTATCGGTCATCATTAAAAGATCAGAAAGTGTATGACCTGGACAGGTATACGGGAAAGATGGAAGATATCAGCATTTTTTATTGTTCAAAAGATGACTGGGTACCCAGGATTGCTGAAATGACAGGGCTCAAGGAACTAAACCTATCCAATTTGACTGTTGAAAAGATTCCGTCTATCCCCAATAAAGAAAAATTTACCTTGTTGCGAATCAGCAACTGTAGGAAGTTGAAAACGCTGGATATCGGCATCAACCAACTCACAAAGTTGTCAATAAGTGGTGGCACCTCACTCACTGGTTTAGATAAATTTGTCCAGCAACAAAGACAATTGAAGGAATTGCATCTCATCAATATGGACTTTACTGGAATTGAGAAATCGAATATTTTGGGTAAATTTCCAAATGCTGTAATTAAAGGAACTGCCAAAGATGCAGATTATGAATTGCAGGAAGTCATTGATGGATTTTAACATAAAAAATTAAGTTATGAGAAGACGGATGTTGGTGGTGACTATGCTGTTTGCATTGATCATTGCAAAGGCGCAAGTGGCAGCTGATATCAGAGTGCCCATTAAATCAGCCATGAAGATGGGGGTTATTGATGGCAATGAAGTTGTAATTGTGCCCACCATCTATGAAAACGTAGCCATATATCCAGAATTCAAGCTGGTGTTACTGAATAAAGATGGCTTGTGGGGGGTATTTGATTGGAAGGGAAAAATGATCCTGGACCATACCATCAGTGCCAACGGCCAGGGTTACAATGGTCGGCCAGAGATTATGCGGGTGAAGAATGGCAATCAGGAATTCAAAGGGGTGTCCACCACAGGCTTGTTGTGTGTGATCGATTTATTTGCCAATGTTAGATATTATGTCAATCCCAATGTCCTATTAAAGACCTATAAAGCATACGGCAATAAGAATATTCAGATGGATTTTAATACGCAAAACATCGATTATACAGCCATCAACAATCTATTTATGGTGGGAAACAGAGGACTGGGCGTCTCATTTATTGATTCTACTGGAACTGAAATAGTGAGTGAAACATTTGAAGATGGCCAGATCCTGAATGCCAATTGTTTTACAGCCAAAAAGGAGGGGAAATTTGCCTTGTTTTTCAAAAACAAACAACTCACCCCACATTCATACGAAAATCGATTTTATAGATCGGAAGATCATGCTTTTTATGTGAACAGAAGGTGGAAAGACAGCAATAATAATTCCTTCAATTATTATTACTTATTTAACAAAGAAGGGGCTATCATTGACTCCAGTACTTATGTACCATTAATATATAATTGGGGAGTTTTGTTGAATCATAACCCGGGATTCATCGTATATAATGCTAAGTTTGAAAAGCAATTTTCCCATGAAGCGTACACAGGTGAAGTTGTCAAACTTGGAGAACAGAATTACATTATAACAAGTTTTGAGGGGAAACAAGGGATTATGAATCTCGAAGGCATAGAAGTATACAAGCCGGAATATAGCGTTACTAAGTATTATGGTAATCGACAATTATCGATTGTCAGGAATGAAAAGGCCGTTTTATTGGATTCAACTTTAACACCTTTTTTTGAAATGGATAGTGTTACTTCGCTTGCACCTACCCTGCGCAAGAATGTATATATGATTGGTAAAAAACGAGGATGGCAAAACCTTTATGGTTTGGTTGATGTCAAAAAGAACATTGTTGAAAAGCCTGAGTGGTCTCAAATTTCGCTAACAGAATGTAATGATTTGGCGGTGCTTAAGACCGACAGTACGACAGTGGTCAAGAACATAGTTGAAGGCAGGGTCATTGTATCAGCTTCAAAAGACTGGAGGGTGTTGGTGGATTGCAGGTCCTCTATCATTCAGGAGCTTGGATTAGAGAAAATCATTAAAAACTATGATTTTTCAGGAAAATTACTGGATTCGTTTTCTGAATCACAGAGAAGGGATTGGTATCAATTTGGTCCCCACAAGTACAGAAGTGAGGAGGTAAATAAGAAGAAGAAGCTTGTCGATAAGGAGGGTAAACAAGTGCTTGCTGCACTCTTTGAGGATATTGAAATGGTGTATGATTTAAAAGCAAAACAGTCCATTTACATGTGCCAAACTGCCAAAAAAGCGCATCCTTCAGCGGTGGTTTACAACGATCAGCTGAAGGTAATCACACCACCAGGATATTCGATGCCGTCAGATTGGTATAGGTACATGGATGAAAACCCGGGCACCCTTTGTGTGGTGAATGATGCAGATGTTGCAAAAAACAAATACTTGTTTCGATTTGGTATTTGTGATTATAGCGGTAAGTGGATTGTACCCCCTTTTGTGGGTACCTTTAAGTACATTGAACCCGGTTTATTTATACTTCATTACTACGAAGAAAAAAAGATCAAATTTTATGACAACAAGGGAAACAAAACGTGTGATGAAGATTTTTTAATGATTGAAAAGGGCCGTGGCTCTGATTTTTTCCAAAACAGGATTTTGGTGGGTAATGTTAATGATCCTGAATATATGAAGAAGGTGGAGGCCTTAAATCTGGAAAAACTTGAAATGGAGGTGGCAGTAGAGAAGTTAAAGGCCCTTGGTGAGCCGGACATGCTTTATGGCTACCTAAATAAGAGTGGAAAAAAGGTATTGGATTTAAAATACCGGAAGGCACAGCCTTTTCCTATGAAAGGAATAACCACTACAGTTGCCACTGAAAAGGAAGGGAAATTGGTAAGCCAGGTGATTGACACCTCAGGCACTGTACTCTTTGAAGGTGATTTTGATGAAAAGGAGTATATTGACTCTATCTATTACAAGGTAAAAAAAGAAGGTAAATGGGCCTTGGCAAACCAACAGGGAGTTGTGCTGACGCCTTATCAATTTGAAGAAATTTATTTTGAACGACGAGATAAATATTTTAAAGCAGAGGGAGGGGGCGAGCGATTTATTATATCCATGGACTACAGGATTTTGAATCTGGGTAAATACTACAACGCATTGATTCAAAAATTAAATGGACTGTATGTGGTAAAATTAATAACGCAGGAGGCCGGTAGTTATCACACCACTGAAAAATTTGTGCTATATGATGAAGACTTTGTGAAACGGGGTGAAATTTTGGATGCTAAAGACATTGATGGCGTGTATTATAATTTGCCATTGCCTCCTGGATATGTTCTGGTAAAAAGGGATTATATGGGTAAGGATGTATATCTTTTTGATGTAAAAAGAAATAAGTCATTGTGGAAGTAGGAGAAGATTATTTGTTTTTCACACACCTGCAGGAATAACCAATCTCTTTGATGCTGTTGAATTGTCCATCTGTGTTGGCAGAGATACCCGATTGACCGTTTTGATTGGTATCTGAAATTTCAAGTACGACAATGGCATTTTCACCATAACTGCCGGCTCCTTTATTAACAGACCACCACGTACCTTTATTGCCTTTATTGCCAAATCTCCAGGAGCCAACCCAAAAATTAGATTCACCTCCGGGTACCGCATTAAAGCCACTGGAAGCTGTGGGTAGGGTAGAGTTATCCCAAAGTGCAGTGGTTGATAATTTGAGGTTGTTGATGCCTCCAGCTGCCTGTACCAGGCTGCTGAAATCTTTGTTGGTTGGGAGGCGCCAGCCGTCTGGACAAATACCTTGTACTGAGCCCTGTGCCCCATATTCCAGGGGAGCTGTGCCTCCGGAAACTTCTTCAAATGTGTACAATCTGCCATACAAGAGATTGTCGGCATTGTCTTCATCATTGTACCAATGACCTTTGCTTCCTGACTCTGAGTAGCGCAGATTTTCTGTCATCCAGATCAGATTGCCAATGGTTGCTGTGCAGTATTCATTACCGTCTCTTGGATCTGTAAATTTTTGTGTGCAGTTTGCAATTACAGAAGGATCCAGGATATTGTCGATGAGCACACAGCCCAAGCCGGCATCAATGTAAATCTGGCGAATTACCTGGTTGGAGGATTGGATGAGGAAGGCATTATCGGTGTTGCAGAAATAAGTATTAGGCAATTGATTGTTGTCTACCCATATATTATATCCGCCACTGTGAGCTCCATTGCCCGTGGCAAAGTCGGAACCAATATTGAGGACGGCGCCTGTGCCATTATTAATAAATGTAACATCGCGGAAGGTGGGGCATGTGTTGATCTCCACAATGGGCCAATCCAGTTTTTTAAAGCGCGTTTCAAATTCGGGCGATTCAATCCCATAGGAAGAAGGTATCCACCCAAAAACTGGCTGGCCTCCAAAAAATTCTACTTCTGCAAAGGCTACACCCCCGATGCCAAAAAAAGCATCTAAACCTACACGGGGCTGTGGATTTGAAAAGCTGCCTTTGTGCAAAAGTTCAGTTCTGCCATAGCCATATGCGAAAACACCGCATTTAACCTGATCAGGGGCTCCCATGATGCCAATAAAGGCATCAAAGCCCATTTTAACTTCTGCTGTGCCAGCACCTGTAGCCTGCCAGCTTGAATTTTGATTGACCAATGGGTCATGTTGTGTAAAACTATATTGAATGGTATCGGCTGTGGTTTCGTCGTATTTAAAATCGATGGTATAGTCGCCAAAAGTTTTTGAAATTTCCGGTGTATGTACATCTCCTGATAATTCAAGTGAGCCCACAATTTTTGGTTGAACATAGATGGCCAGACCGGTTGTGGCAATAGGAGCCACTTCAATGGCCGGAGCTTTGGCATCTCTTTCATAACTTACGGAAGCTCTGGCAACGTAACTTCCGGAGTAACGCAGTTGCAGGTCTTCAAGATGGAAGTGAAATTTTGGGCTGCCTAAAATTCCGGATGATCCATTGTAAGAGGATGTAAAAAAGGATGCTGTTTGATTGTAGGATATTTCTACATCCATATCGGGTTCGATGTAACCTGATAGCGAACTATGCTCACCTGTTTTCCATTTATAATTGCTTGTAAAAATATTTCTGGAAACAGCTGTGAAACGATCAGACCTGGTATCGATGGTCCATGATTCGTAGGCATCTTTAAGGGTTGCTTGTGTTGTATTAAAGGTAATGTTGTTGTTGTCGTTTTCTATTGAACTCACTTTTCGATAAAAGGCAAGTCCCCTGGTTGTGCCTGTGCTGACAAGAACATCACCCACTTTGATAACTTTAGCCCATGCTGCCAGCGCAGATGCTTTAATGGAGGTACTGTCAATTTTAATAACATCCGCTTCTTGTTCCGGTTTTAAAAGAGTTGTATTTTCATTGAGAACTACATAATTGTCTTTTACCTCTGTTTCAGATTTTATGTCATTGGGATTGAGTTCTTCACTCTGACAACTGCCCAAAATGATGATGGTTAGTAATAATATGATATATGAGTATTGTTTCATTTTGAAAGCTTAAAGTTGAACAATCAATTCATCGCTAAACGGACCCTTTTTACCTTCAGGTGAGATAGCCTGGACCCTGTATCTTGTAATACTTCCTTTAGCAGCAGTATCTGTGTAAGTTAGATTTGACAAAACGTTGATGAGTTGTTGTCTTCCTTCTCCAACAGCTTTATAGAGCATGAATTTGTTTAAGTCATTGTCACTGCCGTTTTCAATTTTCAGCAATACGGTGTTTTCGTTGGCTGAGTAGGTCAAAGTGGGTTTTTGGGGCTTATAACTCAGAGCTGTGATGCTTGCTATATCAACTGCTTTACTGATGAGGCCTCCATCGTCGACCGCATGGATTTTATATTCATAGGTGATGCCTGCTTTGACCGTTTGGTCTGTAAAAGAAGGTGGGATTTTTGTGAACTGTTGCAACAAATGCCATTCACCATCGTGATTTTTTCTCCACAAGTCGTGTCTTACTACATCCCGTGAACTGGATGGCAGGATGGTCAACCTTATGCCTTCTTTCAAAACCTTGTAATCGCCAATCAAGGCAGGAGAGGGAGGAATGCGATCCGGCCTGCTAATGGCAATGGTATCGGAAGTGGGGCTGCGCATAAAATCATCGTCTATGGCTACTATGAAATAATATCTTTTTTCATTCATTAGAGAAGTTCCAATACTGTCAATGTAGATGTGAGAACGATGTGTTTGGGCATTGAGTTTTATAAAGCTCCTTTTTTTACCGTCAGCTGCATAAATGTTGTAACCTACCACATCTTTTTCAGGATGCTCGTTCCAGCCAAGGGTTACTACGTCGGAGGAATCAGCATAAGCTACCGGTGTGGCTGGTTTGGATGGCGGAATCATGTCAAAAACCCTGGTGTAGAGTGGAGTGGAATAAGAAAAATTGCCAGCTGTGTCTGCCGCAATCAATCTGTATTTGTAAATGCCTGCTATTGTCGGTTTGTCTGTTTTGTGATCTTCTGTACCTTTTGCCCAATTGAGTAAAGTTTCTGTTTTATCGCCAAAAGACCTCTCCAGGTGGAAGACATGGTGGTCAGAAGTGGGTTCAACGGTCCAATAGAGATTTTTTGTGAGGTGTTCCATTAATGTATCGGCATATAACGATGGACTTGGTGGCGGTGTTTTGTCGCGACCCATAGCTATGACCGGTTCAGAAGGCAAACTTTCATCACCGAAGGCATCATTGCCTATGATCCTAAAGTATTTTTTTTGATAGTTGGGGCATGGAGTTGTGAAAGAAATGTATTTTTTTATTTCTGTTAATTTTTGATCCATCATTTGCACAAAGGGAACCTCGTTCAATTTTTTAAACGTTTTGCCGTCGTCGGATGATTCTATCCAGTAAGAAGTGTAATGATAGTTGTGGAGTTTTTGATCCCAAAACAAAACAATGGAAGATTCTTTTTCTTCTACATTATAAATGACTGGTTTAAAAACGGCTTTTTTATGGGTGACAACTTTGTAGGCTATGACATCACCTGCCACTACTTTATAGGCATAATTGGCTTTTGGGTCAATGTTATTATCAGTGAATCTTAGACCTGCCGCCTCTGCAGCAAGCGCATATTGATCGGAGACAAGGTGCACCAGCGACCAGCGGTTGTTGAAGTTGTCTGTCTTTTCCAAAACTGACCCATAATCTGAAAAAGTTGAGTTTTGCCAGTTTCGATAGAGGTTTTCCAGGATTACTACCAGGATTTCATTCTTTTTACCCGAGGCCGCTGTATTTTCAATTCTGGTGGAATCCCACGGCATAATTTCGGCTAATTTTTCATACTTGCCATTGGTGGATATATTTCTTCGATAAATGGTAACCGGTTTATTAATATGGTTATACCATAACTTTGCATCGGTATATCCCCACCGCAAAGTAATGGAATCCCGATAGTGTTTGCATTGCAATCGGATGCCTGCATCTTCGGTCTGCTGGGCGAAACACATTGTGGAAATGACTGCGGTCAGACCAAAAGCCAATAATAGATGGATGGAGCGGATTCTCATTCCGTTGATTTATTTGTACAAATATGTAAATATGTTGTAGGAATGGCCTAATTAAAACAGGTAGAGGGGAAAAATACTGGAAATCATATAGGGGGTAGGGACTAGGGGTTAGGTGCTGGAACTCGTAATTTTAAATTCGACATTCGTAATTGAAAAATAGGGGATAGGGACTAGGGGCTAGGTGCTAGAACTCGTAATTCGTAATTGAAAAATAGGGGATAGGGACTAGGGGTTAGGTGCTAGAACTCGTAATTTTAAATTCGTAATTCGTAATTGAAAAATAGGGGCTAGAGATTAGGGGATAGAGGGATCAATGTACATCAAACTGCATGGTTTTGGTTGTTCCCCAGTCTTCTTCATCGTAATTAAACGATTTATTTGCGCGGAAACGAACTTTGTTGGAAAAGCCATTTTGACCCGGTCCCTGAATGAGGTTGGAGTTGAGGATGGTATTGGTGATAGACTCAAGATTCTCAATTAAGATACTGACCTGACTGCTGTTGAGGGTCTGGTTGTAATTGGCACTGCCTGTGGGTGGATCGCAGGTATTTTCTACTATGTCAATCCACTGTTCTCCAAAGTCTGCATATTCCTGGGCGTCGTGAAGGATGTCTTCCAATACGTAGTATTTAAGCGAAAAGTCATTGGCATAAGAGACGTTGTTTGAAGGATTTCCTCCAATGGGTTGGTAGATCATGAAGATATTATCATCTTCATCTCCATTGCTTAACACGGTGCTGTTGATGGCGAAATCATTGAGGGGGGCATACAAGTCTTCTGAGTGGGTCCAGCCGTAGTTGGTAACCGGTAAACCCGGGAAAAGCAAGGGGACTACGGATGTGTTGTTTTGGTTGGAACCATTGTTGTTGCTGTTGTTACTGCCAAAATTGTTTTCATTGGTGCTGATGCCGCCCCCATTAGAGCTACCTGACCCTTGGGTCTGTGCAATACCTATACCACCGGTGCCACTTTGGGAAATGTTGACTGAACTTTCACATCCGGTAGGTTCGCCCCTGTATTCATCATTGTACACTACCGCGAAATTTCCCAATTTAGGTTTACTAAGATTGGTATGAAAGCCTGAAATGAAGGGATCTGCTATTTCTACCCTTGGAGGCGCTTTATGGTTTTCATGCAGGTTTTCATCGTCCACTTTATAACCGAATATATCGTATTTATCAAACCCTTCGAAATTTTCAAAATCGAGCTGGTGGTAATTGTTTTGGGCATCAACGGTTACCTCTGCCGTAGCCATTTTTTCTGAAAGCGTATTGAATCGACTGGTTTCAAATTCAAAGGCATGGAGCAATACCTCTCCATTGGCCACCTGGGATAATTGAGAAAGCTCCGGAAGTTCTGGTTCCACTTTGTATTCAAACGATAAACTATCTGAATTGTATGCCTGCAGCAGGTTCTGGTCGATAAGAATTTTTCTTGCAGTACCGGCCAGGGGTGAGGCACCGGGAACAGGTTTTGGTTTTCGCACAACTTGTACAATATACTCTCTGTTGTTTTCAAGATTGGGTTTATTCCAGTTTAATCTCAAGTTTCCGGTATTGTAATTTACTGTTTGTCGGCTCACTTCTTCGCCCATATAGTCTTTGTAAACTGCAAAATAATCGTACTGCTTACCCCTGGTGTCTTCCAGGTAGTAGTAGAGGTCATTGATATTGCTTTGGGTCTGTACATAGTGACCTCCGCTGTCTTCGTTTTGAAGATAGAATTTCTGGTTGGTTATGGGTTTGGTCTTTCCAATATAATATGCGGGCATGGGGTAGGGTAGTGGACCTGTTCGGAAGGTGATTTCTTTTTCTTCTTTCCAGGTTTGCCCATTGAGTGATACCAAAACTTCGTTGCCATTGTTCCTTTTTTCAAGGGCTTTGATGACGATTTTCATTTTGTATTCCTTTCCATTTTGCGCGCCGTTGGTGGGGCCTAATAAATTGCGTGGTTTATAGGTAGCGCTTCTGCCGTCTTCGGCCAATAAGTTGTAGTCTGTATCCCTTTGGGCGGACGAACAATTATTGCATTCGGCTGTCAGTTCAAACTTATCCAGGATGGGTTTGATTTCATGGATTTTTCCATCCACATCAGGAATGCTCATCCATTCATCTATCGGTACGGTAAAACTCACGCTGGGTCTAACCCCCGGATCGATGTCGGTATTTTCTTCTTCATTCGGGAAATACTCTGCTATCACCGGAAAATCAAATGGACTGGTTTGTGGCGGCGCACATTTATCTCCAATGGAAATCATCATGCGGGAAGTTCCCTTAATTGTCCCTCCCAGTAAATTGTATTGAAGTATAGCCCTGCCATCCAGCCACATGGGATCCGGTCCTCCGGCTTCCAGCATCATAGCGGCAATCAGTTGAATGATTTTAACATCGATTTCTTTGCCCAGAATTTTTCCCTTTACGCCAATGGCGCCCTCAAGTCCTGCATAAGCCCTACCTGTGCCATACCATCCGTTTACACCCGGATCATTCACAACGCCGTTTGAAGTATAACAAGATTGTCCATCCAGATTGACCAGCATAATATCAAAGCCGGTAAAAATCGAAAGGCTGGCATAAAATATGGCCCGAATCTCGCAAGAGGCTGTTACGTGGGATCCCAACACGATGCCATGTCCCCCGGAAGCCTGTGCGGGATTTCTTTCATCTTCTTTGTTGCCTCCGTCAAAACTGCCCTCATCTGAAGATTGAAGTCCGAAGAGGGTAGCTACTGCACCGGGTGGAGCAGGCAGTTCGCCGGGTATATTCTGACCCGTCATCAGGTACATCATGGCACTAAATCCTGCATCGATACCCAGGTGGTTACCTGTCTTCTTATTTTGGGAAAGGTTAAAGCCCGGTAAATCAAAGACAACGCCGCCCATGTCATTGATGTATGGATTGCCTGCATTGAAAAACCAGAAAATATCATCGCTGTCGCTGTTGCTGTCCTCACCCGGAAATTCGCTTTCAGGACCAATGGCGAATCCTGAACGAATGAGCCGTTTGT
>CALMWS010000099.1 GCA_937870795.1 uncultured Bacteroidota bacterium
TAACGGGCAAAGGCAAAGCAGTGCCTTGTCCACTTTGCGGATCCCTCCACACCTCCATGGTATCACTTTTTGGCAGCACGGCTTGCAAATCGCTTTACAAATGTGAATCTTGTAAAGAGCCCTTCGATTATTTTAAATGTCACTGATTGGCCTTGTTATCTTGGTTTTTCGAGGCTTTCCAGCATAGTACGCATAAGTTTTTTACGTATCTCCCGCTGAACATCGCGCGAGAGTGATTTGAGGGTGTATTGGTATTTCAACTCGATGTTGTCCTTGTCTATGTTGACCACCTTCAGTTCCTGAGAACCTGCCTCCAAAAAAGCAGCATAGGGTGACAAGGTATTGGAAAGGGCCAATTCGATGGCAGGTAAGTCTTCAATGTACCTTGGATCAACGTGAAATTCCACACTCATGCGGCGGATATCCCTCTTGGTGTAATTGATGATATCTGCATTGTAAAACTTGAGATTGGGTATGTAAATGATGTCATCATCATCATTCATCAGGGTCACTTTTTGAAGGCCAATGTCAATGATTTTGCCCTTTTGATCACCTACTTTAATGTAATCATCGAGTTCGATTTTGGTAGAAAAGCCGTTGAAGAGTCCTACAATGATTTCTGCGATAAAATCTTTGGAAATGATGGCCAGTGCCGCCGCTACGATGCTGAGAGACGTGAAAACTTCGTTGGGGTTGAGGCCAAAAATAGACAACATACCCAGGATGATGGCTATCACAGATATGATGGAAAAAAGGTTGGACAAACCTACTATGAGGTTGTCGCGCAGCTTGCCGGAACCATGCTTGCGGTCGATTTTATACCAAAGGGCAATACAGTCTATGATGATCCTAAACAGCAACAACAAAATGGAAATGCTCAACAAGGTATGCATGATGCGTATCTTATTGGTCACCTCCTGAAAATCGTAAAAGAATCTCCAGTAAATAGCCAGGGCCAACATGCCCATCAATACCAGAATTTTAAGCAGTCTTGTCATGGTCTCCCGATGTTGGGTCTGCGTGATAATTGTTTTTTTCCAAATAATAGACAATGGCAAATGAAAATGCAAACACAAAATGTGCAGCGTACAACCACCGTGCCTTCAACAGGCCAATCTCGTCAGTATGGTAAACGTGAAAAGCAATGACCAGGTGATATGCCATCAGAAATAAGAATATTTTCCGGTCGGTTTCCTGGTACTTAAAACCCCGGTAAATGGTGAAACACAGCCCCCCTATGGCGCAATCCTGAATGCCAGCCCATTTGATCATGGCTAGTTCTTCTACGGCAAAATGGCCCGCAAGCCAAAATGGGATGAGCAGCATGACTCCGCCAGAGATCAGTTCAAAAATGGCCTGAAAAAAAATGAGGTTCTGAGAGGTAATATTATTCTTCATCGGGTGCACGATTGTAGCCAATGGGCTGAAAACCAATGGCGGTTTTACTGGGTTCTTCATCGTCGTAATCTTCCCATTCTGTAATTTCTTTGAGCAGGGTCTCTACATGACGGACAATGAAGGGTATCTTGAGTTCATCGGGTCGCAGAATTTCAATCATACGGGGACTTTTGGGTTCACCGTACCCTTCGATGTGGGGGCTCATGATCATCACCATAATTTTGCCATTAAACAATTGCTGGTAAATGAGAGAGCCGTTGTTTTTGATCATCGTCCTTTTGACGCCGGAATCTTCGATGTTTTCAGTGATGCCGCTGGAAGATCTGCCCAGGTCGAGCAGGATGGCCTCCAGGTTTTCAATCTTGTCCTGGGTTTTGACCTCCGCTTTGATACCGGATTTAGCAACAATTTCTTCCAGCGTAGTCTTTACGAGGGGTTTGAGTGTGTCGTGCCATGCCGTACGGTAAATGGAGGTGTTGTTGAGTACATTTTTGTATTGTTCTGCTTTGTGCAATAAACTTCCTAATTCCAGGCTCATAAATTTTTTTTACAAATATG
>CALMWS010000100.1 GCA_937870795.1 uncultured Bacteroidota bacterium
TAATTACAGAGGTACCGGATGAGACCGTGGTAGAACAAACCAAAATTGAGTCTACGGAAATCACCGCAGAGACCAAAATTGAGGAGCCCAAATATGAAGAAAAGGCTCCACCGCCCCCTCCACCACCACCACCTCCACCAAAAAAGGAAGAGGAGATCTTTAAGATCGTGGAGCAAATGCCAAGATTCCCCGGGTGTGAAGACACTCCAGGTGATAACAAGGCAAAGGAGGATTGCGCCAAACAAAAAATGTTGGAGTACATCTACAAAAATGTGAAGTATCCACCCATTGCCCGTGAAAACGGTGTAGAAGGACAGGCGGTAATTCAATTTGTTGTAGATACCGACGGTAGCATTACCAACATTACCGTTGCCCGTGATCCGGGCGCCGGCTTGGGTGATGCAGCCAAAATTGTGGTAGAGTCCATGAACAACATGTCCAAGAAGTGGACACCCGGTAAACAAAGGGGTAGGCCCGTAAGGGTTCAGTACACTTTGCCGGTGAAGTTCAAACTGGAAGGATAAAAACAGAGGGTCGGTTTTCCGGCCCTTTTTTTTTTGTTTTATAACCCAAAGCTCAACAATATTGGTTGGACGCTGTTATTCCACCGTTGATCGAAAATTGAAGCGTTGCCGCAATAGTTCGTTGTAATTTTGCATAAAAATCAGATTTGTGAAAAATATTATCCTCTTCTTCCTCTTTGCTTTATCGGTTCAGACTGCCTTTGCCCAATTCCCTATGATGGGAGCCAATCAGGGTGCTACACTCAAAGGCAAGATCAAAGGCATACTCACCGATTCAGTTACCGGTGAAAACATTGGATTTGCTACCCTCGTATTGAGAAAAGCCGGTAGCTCCACAGATATCGATGGGGTATTGAGTGCAGACAATGGACATTGGAATTTTGAAAATGTAAAAACAGGTAAATACGACATCATCATTTCTTTTTTGGGCTATCAGGAAAAAACACTTAAAAGCCAGGAAACTACTTTGAAAAACCCAGATCTGGACTTGGGAATCATTCAACTCAGCCCATCAGCGGTATTGCTCGACGCAGTAGAAATCAAAGAAGAAAGGGCATTGGTTGAAAACAAGGTCGACAGATTGGTCTACAACGCCGAAAATGATGCCTCCATAGCTGGTGGCAATGCAACCGATGTGTTAAGGAAAGTGCCCATGCTCACAGTAGATTTGCAGGGCAATGTTTCATTGAGGGGTTCCCAAAATGTAAGAATACTGATCAATGGCAAACCATCTGGTATGTTTAGCAACAATGTAGCAGATGCACTCAAAATGTTTCCAGCTGATCAAATTAAAAAAGTAGAAGTGATAACCTCACCATCAGCCAAATACGATGCAGAAGGCAGTGGCGGAATCATCAATATCATCACATCCAAACAAAATATTGAGGGCATAGCTGGCAGTGTCAATGCTTCTGTAGGCATACGCCAAAACAGCTTGTTTACCAACCTCAATGCAGGCAAAGGCAGGTTGGGCTTCTCTTCATCTGCTGCAATTTTTTATTCCAATCCCGCAGATGGAGATGTGTTTTTTGAAAGAATACAAACCCAGGGCGATAAAACTTCGACCTTTCGCCAAACCGGTTTTCAGACCACTTCACGTTTAGGCGGTAATGGCAATGCCAGTCTCTTTTATGATTTTAATGGCTACCATAGCATCAATTCTTCTTTTAACTTTAGGGGCTTTGGCTTTGATATGGATGGCAAAACCGATGGCATCATTGAAGACCAGATTGTTGGCATGTTTACAGATGTTTACCAGAGAACCAATACCGGTGACAATTTCAATGGAGGCTTCGACTGGAACACCGACTATACAATGAAATTTGAAAATCAGAAAGACAGGGAATTGTCGTTTGCATTTCAATATACCAAAGACAACAATGACCAGGACATGTCGGTGGTTGAAAATCACTCCTACCTTACCTTTATCAATAGAGATGCCCGAATTGTCAACGATGGCAATAACAATGAGTATACCATCCAGGCAGATTATGTGCATCCGCTTATAAAAGGAGCCAAATTGGAAACCGGTGGAAAAATGGTGATGCGCAGAATCCTCAGTGATTATGCCAACAACTTAAAGAATGCAGACGGACAATATCTGCCCGATCCCAATTTCTCCAATATCTTCGACTACGATCAAAATGTAGCCGCAGCTTATTTGTCGTCAAGTTTTATCATTGCCAAGAAGTGGAATTTTGTGGCCGGTGCCAGATACGAACACACCAACATCAACGGTAAATTCTTACAAGGGGAAGCCGCTCCTTTTAAAAATGCCTATGAAAACATTTTACCCAACGTTGCGGTGAGCAGAAATTTACCCAATTTCAGGTCCATCAAACTCAGCTACAGCCAGCGCATACAGCGACCCAGTCTGATGTTTATCAATCCTTTCAACAACAATACCGACTTCCTCAATCGTGTAATTGGCAATCCACTTTTACAACCGGAGCTCACCCATCAGATCGAGTTGGGCTACAACACCAATTTTAAGGGCTTTGCCATTTTTTCAGCTGTGTACTACAAAAAGACAACTGAAATCATTGACCAAATATTGAGAGTTGACAACGGTATTTCCATTAATACCTATCAAAATATCGGTCAGAATCAGTCATTTGGTCTCAATCTTTTTACCACCAAAACGATCAAAAAGCTGACACTTAGGGGAGGAGGTAATATATTCACTTACGATGCACAGGGTGTGGTCAATGGTCAAGATCTGAGCAGGCAATCTTATGAATACAACCTGTTCTTTAATGGTGATTTTAGCTTTAGTGGTACACTTAAAGCAGATTTTTTTGGATTTTTCAAATCGCCAAGACGCGCTTTGCAGGGCGATAATCCTGCTTTTTCAATCTACGGCATGGGCATCAGGAAAGAATTTAAGAATGCCAGCATAGGACTTACCCTGATCGAGCCCCATACGCCCGATAAAGTTTTTGAATCAAAACTCAAAGGCAGTGATTTTGTGCAAAACAGTCGATTTACATTGCCATTCAGATCTATCGGCATCAACTTCAGGTATAAGTTTGGTAATGTAGATTTTAAAGAAAGAAAGGCCAAGATCAAAAACAGCGACCTCAAAGCAGGAGAAGGAGATGCAGGCCAAATGCAAGGAGGAGGCAATAGAAACTAAGCCAAATATTTTATCGGATCATTTTGATGAAGGACTGCATCAGGAAGCTTGACTCAGAATTGATGATATTTTCCAGTGCATTGTCGGCTTTTTTAGAAAAGTGACTGAGGTCTTGCATGACCTTAATAAATTCTGCACTTTCAGGGCAATTGGATTTTACGTGGGAAAACTCTTGTAACATCTGGGTCATAGGATCCAGCTCCTTGGATTTTCTTTGTTCAATGATGCGAATAAAGACTTTCCACAAATTTTTTTCAGCCACATAAAATTCTTTTCTCTCGCCACAGCAACAGGTTTTATAAACAATGTTCCACTCCAGCAAGGATCGCACCGACATATTGGCATTGCTTCTACTGATGCCCAACTCCTGAGCCAATTCATCAACGTGAAGGGGTTTATTGGCAATAAGCAGCAGTGAATGCACCATGCCCATGGTTTTGCTCACTCCCCAATGGGTGGCCATGTTGCCCCAGTTTTGTACGAATTGTGATTTGGCTTCTGAAAATGTCTTTGAATCCATGAATACTAATAATACTAAAGCAGGAAAAAAGTTTAAACAACTTCATTTTTTTCTCTCTGTGGATTGACACAGACAATACCAGCAAAGCCCGGAAATGTGGAAACTACGAGGCTACATTATATTATCCATTTCATCAATACGACAAAAATTGGTACTTTTACAACTGAAACACAATGCAGTCAGCCAAAAAATCATACGGACAACACTTTCTGGTCAATGAAGATACTGCCAGAAGGATAGCCTCATTTATTGATCACCTGCCAGCCAACTCCAATTTGGTGGAAATAGGCCCGGGCAGGGGCATGCTAACAAAATACCTGCTTACCAAATCGCACAATTTGATGGCTATTGAAGCCGATCAGGACATGGTGCATTACCTGGAGCAGCATTACAGTGACCTGCACGGCCATCTGCTTTCAATGGATTTTTTGAAAGTAAATATGTCTAAACTTTTTGATGGAGCGCAATTTTCAATCATTGGCAACTTTCCGTACAATATATCTTCACAGATTGTTTTTAAAATGCTAAACTCGGTGGAATTGGTGCCGGAAATGGTGGGTATGTTTCAAAAGGAAATGGCTGAACGCATCATCGCACCTCCAGGAGGTAAAGATTACGGAGTCATCAGTGTCATAACCCAGGCTTACTACGAAGGCAGCTTATTGATGAAGCTGGCGCCCGGCTCATTCAATCCACCACCTAAGGTACATTCAGCGGTCATCCGGTTGAAGCGGAAAAGTGATTTCCATCTTCCCTGCAATGAGAGGTTGTTTAGAACGATCGTGAAACTCAGTTTTGGACAAAGACGCAAAATGTTGCGTAATACATTAAAAACCATGGTTGAAGACCCGTCGATTCTGGCGGATTCTTACTATAATCTCCGACCCGAACAATTATCTGTGCAAGAATTTATAAATTTGACCAATAAATTAGAAAAACATCTCAGACATGAGCCTGGAAACCAAAATAATGGAAGATCTGAAGGAAGCCATGAAGGCTAAAGATCAAGCTGCCATGCGCGGCATTAGGGCAATTAAATCAGCTATCCTGCTATTTAAAACCGATGGCAGTGGCAATGAATTGGATGAAGCCGGTGAAATCAAATTGTTGCAAAAACTGGTGAAACAGCGTCAGGACTCTCACGATATATATAAACAACAAAATCGTGAAGATTTGGCGCAAGTAGAAATGGATGAAATTTCAGTTATCATGCGATATCTTCCAAAACAATTGGAGGGCGAAGAACTGGAAGCCGCCATCAAAGCCATAATTGATCAAACAGGAGCCAATTCTATTAAAGATATGGGAAAAGTAATGGGTGCAGCCAATCAACAATTGGCTGGAAAAGCCGATGGAAAATCCATCTCTGAAGTTGTTAAAAAATTATTGGCACCATAACATTTCCGGATGCAAATCAGCGTCGTTATCCCTTTTCTCAATGAAGTAGAATCTTTGCCTGAATTGCATGGCTGGATCGAAAGAGTGATGCACAATCATAACTTTAGTTACGAAATCATCTTTATTGACGATGGTAGCAGCGACGGCTCGTGGCAATGGGTTGAAAAAACAGCCAGGGAAAAACACCACATCAAGGCCATCAAGTTCAGGCGCAATTATGGCAAATCGGCCGCATTGAACGTAGGTTTTGAGCACACCTCAGGACAAGTGGTTATTACCATGGATGCAGATTTGCAGGACAGTCCTGATGAAATCCCCGAATTGTACAAAATGATTACGGATGGAGGTTACGATATTGTTTCGGGATGGAAAAAGAAAAGATTTGATCCCATCAGTAAGACCATTCCAACCAAGATTTACAATGGCGTTACCCGATGGATGACTGGTATTCACCTCCACGACATGAATTGCGGCTTGAAGGCCTATCGGTCCGATGTGGTAAAAAGTATCGAAGTATATGGTGAGATGCATAGATACATTCCTGTCATTGCCAAGTGGGCGGGCTTTCACAAGGTAGGGGAAAAGGTAGTGCAACACCAGGCCCGTAAATATGGTGTAACCAAGTTTGGTATATCGCGTTTCTTGTACGGCTTTTTGGATTTGTTTTCTATCATGTTTATGGGCAAATTTGGAAAAAGGCCAATGCACTTCTTTGGTGGGTTGGGTACACTTACAACATTTTTAGGTTTCATGATCCTGTTATACCTCAGCATTGCCAAATTGTTTTTTGAGGCCACCGGTTTGGCCAACCGGCCATTGTTTTTCCTGGGTATTCTATTGATCATTGTGGGCTTTCAGCTATTCATTACGGGTTTTATTGCAGAGTTGGTAACCCGAAATGCCTCCGACAGGAACCAGTATAAAATTGAAAAACAAATTTGAACAAATATTTTCTAAGAAGCCATTTTTTTTAAATGCACAAAATGGCCATCTCATCAATTCGGCTAACCCGATCTTTTTCCTAATTGCGTTACTGATTTTTATAAGCGGTCATTCATCTGCTCAGATTATGGGCGAGGCCGTGCACATAACTACCCAAAATGGTCTGCCCAATGATATTTGTTATGATGTCAATCAAGACACCAGAGGCTATATCTGGATTGGGACAGAATATGGCGCTGCAAGATTCAATGGCAGAAAGTTCAGATCATTTTCAACACACGATGGTTTGTCGTCCAACTACATCATAGGACTTACACCCTACAAGGACGGTGTAGCCATGGCAAGTTGGGGAGGAGGATTTGAGGCCATTGCCAACGATGAAGTGAAACCAAAAAATGAACATTCGTCGGAGGTTAGTAAAACATATTACATTACGTACGGTGAGCATTCTTATTTTTTAGGAGGAGGCTCCAATTTTTATCAGGTAAGTAATAAAGGTGAACAATTCGAAACCAAACCATTTTACATCGGATACAATTCCGGATCGTATTCCATCTTACCCTCTCATCCAAAACCTGATCAGATTGTCAAAGCAAAAATAATCTCCGCCAACCAAGAGGTATTTGTGGTTTATGACCCTGTAGAATACCCAATTTCTCATGATGATGTTTACGGTATATTTAAGTTGGTACCACAAAATGAAAATCTAAAACTGGAGGCAGCTTTTGATTTTTTAAAATTAGAACCTTATAGTTATGTGGGCTGGACCGGGCAGTATTACCTTATTGGAGGAAAAAATAAAATCCTTTTGTGTTCTCGGGAAAAATTATTGGAGACCATAACCCTTCCCAATACAACAGGAGTCATATATAAAGTCTTGCCTTACAAAGGAGGTTATGTGGCAATGACGAGAGATTTCAAAGGCAATAAACACGGGTATTATTACAAAAATAAGTTGTTACATGATCTTCATGATACTTATGACATAAGATATAGCTTGTCTGATATTTTTATAGATGAGGAGTCCAATCTTTGGATTTCTACTTATGGAGGAGGAATATATATGTACCCGGCTAATCAGGAAGACCGCATCCGAATTGGTCAGGAAATTTTGGATGACCCCAACATCCTGGATATGGCGGTAAGCAATGATGGCACTGTTTATTTACTTTCGCGAAATTTCTTATATACCCTTGATGACTCACTTTCGCTTATTGGCAAAACGAAATTGAGCAATTTGTGTAAAGAAATCAATATTAAAAATGACAGCCCGGAATTGATTTGCGTAGATGCCAGAACCAATACACCCAACAAAAGTGAGGTCAATCAGGTACTGGGGTTTCAGAATACTTACCTGCCGGGTCTCGGCAATGTAAATGCTGATAATGGCATCGTTTCTATCAACGGTGAGCCAGTTTTTAAAGACAAGGGCAATACCCTACAAATCCAAAGTATGGCTTATGATGCAAAACTTCACAGGCTATATTTTGCAAATTTTCTTTACCTCTTTTCATTCGATTTAAAGAACAAAAAGGTAATTGACAGTCTGGTATTGAACAGGCAGCTGTGTGCCGACCGGATTCATAAAATTGTAGCAGAAAATGGTGTCGTGTGGATTGCTACCAATCAGTGTTTACACTTGTGGCAGCAAGGCTCAATAACCACAATACAGACAGAAGAGGGCCCCATTGAGGGGCCCATCAACGACTTAATCGTAGACGGTAATGATCTTTATGTGGCTTCACTCAATGGTGTCCATATTCTGAGAAAAGGCAATTGGTTTTTGCTCAATAAGAAGACAGGACTTATCAGTGATTTTGTAAAAGCATTGTTGTTGGATGAGAAAAAGCGATTATGGGTAGCAGGAGTCAATGGCATTACAGTGGTGGATTTGCAAAAGGCATTTGAAAGTGGCGCTCCAAAACTTTGCATCGATCAACAGGCATGTAGCTTTGAAGTTGACATCATAGGTTTTGTAAGACCTGAATCTGTGCAACTTCAGTATAGCCTTGATGGGTTTAAATACAAGGATATGCAACCTGGCTTTGTGCAATTCTGCGGACAAAAGCATGGCACACACAAAATCAGATTCAGGGCTAGAAAATGGGATGGTTTCTGGACATACAGCAACAATTTGACTTTTGAAATTCACATACCATGGTACAAACGTGATTGGGGCTTGCTGGTATTGGTAACCATTGTGTTTTTACTCATTTTCACCATCATTTTTTATAGCCTGGTGAAATCTAGAAAAAGAAATCAGCATTTACAATCATTGATTTCAGAGCGGGCAAGACTCGAAAATGAACTCAATGACGCTCGCAGTAACATAGCAAAGGATTTTCATGATGACATGGGGAATAAGATGGCCAGGATCTCAATTCTTGCCGATATCCTCACACAAGCTGACCCTGGGGATACCAACATTCGCCCCAGGTTGGAGCAAATCAGAAATGATGCAGGCGACCTTTATAAATCAACGAGGGATTTTATTTGGGCTCTCAAGCCTGAGCACAATAAATTATCAGCGCTCATCACCTATCTCACCGATTTTGGTCAGGAGTATTTTGATAGCCTTGGCATTGACTTTGAAACCAGTTCCAATGTAGATCGCGAAGTTGACATGCCCTATATGGCCAATAGAAACATCGTAATGATAGGGAAGGAAGCCATGACCAACACTGCAAAACATGGAGGGGCTACTTTGATGAGGCTTAGTTTTATGCTTAGACCTGATCAATTGACCATTGAATGGGCAGACAATGGCCTTGCCAATACGTCCGACATGGAAAACAGTAAGAGAGGCATTGCCAATATGAAAGAAAGAGCATCAAAACTGGGGGGGCAGCTTTATATTGTGGTGGATGGAGGTACGATGGTAAAATTGGTTATGCCTTTGCATACTACCCATAAGGGGTAGGACGATTGCTTTTGAGACCATTAAATTTGTACCATATTGATTATAAATGAAAAGGGTTGTAATTATAGAAGACAATGAGCCATTGAATGAAGCCTTTTGTGCTGTCATCAATCAATCCGAAAGATTCAGGATTGCAGGGTCATACTTCAATTGTGAATCTGCTCTTGCCCAATTGTCGCAGGACAAGCCCGATGTAGTATTGATGGACATTCAATTGCCTGGCATGGATGGTGTGACCGGAACTAAAATGATTAAAAAGCAGTGGCCAACAGCCTTGGTAGTTATCATTACTGTGTTTGAAGACTCTAGCTATGTTTTTGACGCCTTATGTGCGGGTGCTACCGGATATCTGACCAAAAATTTATCATCGGCCAGATTGATCGAAGCATTGGAAGAAGCAGTGGAGGGAGGTGCACCCATGAGCATGAACATTGCCAAAATGGTGGTAGGAAGTTTTAGAAAAAACCATGAAAGCATATTATCCGAAAGAGAGACAGAGGTTATTACTCTATTAGCCCAGGGCAAGAGTTATAAGAGCATAGGCGACACCTTATTTATCAGTCGAAATACCATCAAATTTCACATCAAAAACATCTACGAAAAGTTGCAGGTAAATAGCAGGGAGATGGCCATACGTGAAGCTTCTGAAAAAAGGTATATATAGTAGTTATTATATGTAATAAATAGATTTACAACATACTGCAGCGTATATTTCGTATTTTTTTCGATTTAGGAACCAATTTTTTGTGCTTGTTGTTAATCTTTTACCTTGATATTTAGTTCCAAAATACAGGGATTCTAAAAAAAATTCAATGCTAAGCATTTGACTTTCAATATGTCAACATTTTTTTTAATATTTTTTTGAAAAAAAAGTTGCCAATAATCGAAAATGCATTACTTTTGCAGTCCCAATTGAAACGTTGGGTAAATAAT
The DNA here is from genome assembly GCA_937870795.1 of uncultured Bacteroidota bacterium. GTDB lineage: Bacteria > Bacteroidota > Bacteroidia > Chitinophagales > Saprospiraceae > JADKBO01. The sequence goes on from CALMWS010000100.1 coordinate 9,873, forward strand.
TGCGGAAGCGTG
>CALMWS010000101.1 GCA_937870795.1 uncultured Bacteroidota bacterium
GTTGATGTAACCGTTCCATGTGAATTGCCTCCGGCAATTTGTTTTCCCTGATGCCCCTGTTGATGAGAGCATTTATTTGTCCAATTTGCTCTTTGCCCGTTACCTGATGCAACAAATAACATGCCGCCAACGCATCATCCAGCGCTCTGTGCCTGGCATTAACAGAAATGCCAAAGTGCCTGATAAGGTTGCCAAGACTATATGATGCGAGACCTGGAAATGCTTTCCTGCTCAATTTTACGGTACACAATTGTTTCCTTGAATAGGTATAGCCCAGCCTCTCAAATTCATATCTGATAAAATTGTAATCAAAATTAACATTGTGGGCTACAAATATAGCTCCCTCTGTAAGGAGCACAATTTCACGTGCAACTTCATAAAACCTGGGAGCATTTTGCACCATTTCATCTGTGATGCCCGTGATTCTGGTTATTTCATGTGGAATGGATCGTTCAGGATTGATAAGGGTAGAATATTGGTTGAGTATTTCATAACCGTCTGTAACTACGATGGCAATTTCAGTAATTTTATCCCGCTTAGCCATGCCCCCGGTGGTTTCAATATCGATGACAGCATATTTTTTCACACCTTTAGTAGTCATGATGTCTCAATTTTGAGAAGATACCTCGTTACAAATAAGCTTGCATTCCGGCTACCACCTGCATGCATTCTTTTCTCGCAGCCTCAGCAAAATCAAGTCCTGCAGATGCGTAAAGTATATTTCTGCTGCTGTTGATTAAAAGTCCGATGTCTCTATTGATACCACTTTGACACGTGGCGTTAAAATCACCTCCTTGTGCACCAATACCTGGTACTAATAAAAAATGATTGGGGACAATGGTTCGCACACTTTCCATCAAGGCGGGTTGTGTAGCCCCTACTACAAACATGGTATTTTGGTCATTGCCCCAACTTGCAACCGAAGCAATTACCTGCTCATATAGCCTGCCTTTTTCTGTTTGCAACATTTCAAAATCTGTGGCACCCGGATTGGAAGTCAGGCCCAATACAATTACCCATTTGCCTTCATATTGAAGGAAGGGTTCGATTGAGTCTCTTCCCATGTAAGGGGCAACCGTGACGGCATCAAAATCGTAATATTTAAAAAAAGTACTCGCATACATAGAGGATGTATTACCGATATCTCCACGTTTGGCATCTGCTATAGTAAAACAATGTTGGGGAATTTCTTTCTTTATTTTTTCAAGGGTTTGCCAGCCTTTGGGACCTAAACATTCAAAAAAGGCTAGATTGGGTTTATAGGCTACAGCCAAATCCTTGGTCTGCTCGATGATTTGTTTGCAAAATTCGAAAATGGGATCGTCGTAGTCGAGTAAATGAGAAGGTATTTTTTTTAAATCGGGGTCCAACCCTACGCAAAGAAAACTCTGCTTATTTTTTATGGCCGCAATCAGTTCATTTCTTGTCATGTCATTCTACACCTATCATGCCATTGATGGCCTCTACATTTCTGATCTCGGGCACCCTGCTGCGAATGGCTTGTTCTACTCCTGCCTTCATGGTCATGGTACTCATCGAACAGAATTCACAATTGCCTAACCATTTTATTTTTACAGTTAAATCATCTGTTATTTCTATCAATTCTATATTTCCTCCATCAACCGCGAGATGAGGCCTTATGTCTTCAAGGGCGTGGTTGACTTTTTCCAATAATTCCGCTCCAACTGGCATGTAAACAAATTATAAAACAAAAGTAATAAATTGTGGCTAATGCGCCTAAATTGAAAACATCAGATCACTGGTAAAGTTGCAAAAATGAGCGCATGAATATTCTACCTTGAAAATACTAGCCTTGATGCCGCTCCTCCTTTATTGGCAATGGTAATGATGTATATTCCAGATGGTAATTTATTTTGGTCCAGGTACAAAACCTTGTCTCCATAAGCCGGTACATTCAAAGCAGAGCGAAAATAGACCTGGCCAATGGTATTGGAGATGATCAGATCATAATCGGATTCATCCGGAGTGATATACGTTACAACCAACTCTGACCCCACTGTGTTTAATGACAAAATAGCCAATTCACCTTTAGGCGAAGGTAACAGCAATTTTCCATCACAGGGAGTATCCATTAATGCAAGTGCTGCCTCACCATTCAAATAGCCTCCGGATCTGGTTTGGTCTTTTAACTCATTAGTCTTCGTGCTGCCCATTAGTATGGCATCACGCACTGCAAGTGCAGCTCCTGCCTTATCGTGGTTGATTAAATCTGAAAAAGCTTCACAAG
>CALMWS010000102.1 GCA_937870795.1 uncultured Bacteroidota bacterium
TGTTATTCGTGATGAAAAGAAATTATACAAAGTTTTTATGGGTTTTGCTGCTGGTCGTAATAGCAACCATAGTTTTTCAGGCAGAGGCTTTAGCCCAGTGTCCTATGTGCAGAATGTCTGCAGAGAGCAACTTAAAAAATGGAGGCACCGAAGGCAGAGCCCTCAATACCGGAATTTTGTACATGTTGGCCATGCCCTACTTACTGGTAGGAATCCTGGGTTATGTGTGGTGGAAAAAAAGAAAAAAAGAAGAAACAGAGCCTACCAGCCAACGTCCACTTTAAGATAACCTTAACCGCTTCCATCTTGATAGGGTAGTTCAAATGCCATAATTTTGCTTTGAACGCAAAAGAATGCTATGATATCCTGGAGGCTCTTCCCCTTTGTAAGGCCGTGTTTTGCTTTGGTGGCTGGAATTTTATGTTGTGAATTCCAAAGCCTGGCCATAGGTATTTTAAGTTTGTTGTTGGTTTGTGCCGTCTTGGTCATAGCTTTGAATGACTTTGTTTATACCCGATCAATACGATATCCAATGCTGGCCGGATACCTGATCGTATTTATATATTTTGGATTGGGGTATTGTTCTCATTTTGTCCATCGGTTTGTTGGTCAACGGCAAACAGAACAGTCTCATATAATACTAGGAGAGTCATATACCATCATAGGTGTCATTGAAGAATATCCCAATCCAATAAAAAATTACAAGACAACCTTGAGTATTAATTGGCTTTGCCGCGAAGACAGCTGTACTTCTGCAAGCGTGAAAATGCTGGTATCTTTCAAGCAAACAGAGACCCTTGCTGCTTCTTTTTCTCCCGGTGATAAGCTAATGCTAAAAGGTAAAATTCATAAGATAGCAGCCAACACCAATCCTTCTACATTCGATTACGGGCAATACATGGCGAGGCAGGGTATTTTTCATCAAATATTTCCTGAGGCGGATGTTATGGTGATGGCGCACAACCAACTTGGCTTTCCAAAACAATGGACCATCTCATTGCGTAACCGATGTCTTGCTATCCTCGATAAGTATATGAAAGGTGATGAGAAGGCGGTAGCCAAAGCTATGATATTGGGATACCGACAAGAGGTAGAACGGGAGCTTTACCAGACCTTTTCCACATCGGGGGCTATGCACATCCTGGCAGTTTCCGGCATGCACCTTGCCATAATTGCCAATATCCTTCTGAGCGTAGTAAAAAGGTTCAATGCCAAAAAAGACCAAACAGGTATTTTTACTTTTGTTGTCATTTTAATCATTTTATGGTTTTTTTCATTTATGACAGGCTCGGAATCAGCCATTGTGCGGTCGGCCCTGATGTTTAGTTTTATACTTTATGGTAAAACCAACAAACACCATCATTCAACCTACAATGTCATGGCATTTTGTGCGGTCATTATGCTGGTGTATCAAAGTCAGCAGTTGTTCAATGCAGGCTTTTTGTTTTCATTTCTTGCCTTGCTCAGCCTTATTTTTTTCCAGCCCATTATAGAAAAATGGTGGCTACCCCCGGATCGTTTTACCTCATGGATTTGGCAACATGTGGCAGCCTCAATGGCGGCCCAGATCCTTGTAGCTCCCCTGACGCTTTTTTTATTCCACCAATTTCCGCTCTACTTCGTATTGTCTGGGTTTGTTCCCGTATGGATTTCTGCCCTGGCGCTAAAATGCGGATTGCTGGTCTTTGGCCTCGAATTTGTATGGCCACAACTCAACCAGTGGGTAGTGCCGCTGCTCAATTTTTTATTCCACTTTTTTATTCAATCTGTACAGTGGATCGAATCTTTGCCCTATGCAGCCTTGGGACCATTTTTTATGGGAATCCCTGAATTTATCTTCTTTCACCTTGGCTTGATAGCATTGATGCTTTTTGTTAGACTAAAGAAGTTTCAGTTCCTAATGCTGATTTTATTGACGTTTACGCTGGCGGGCTGTCTTGTTATTTTCCATAAGATTCAAAATTATAATCAAGTATGCCTTACTTTTTATGATTCAAAAAAGCAGGCCTTGGTGGATGTATTTATAGGAAACCAATGCATTGCTTTTGGCGATTCTCTGGCCTTATCTACACAGGCACCTTTCATCTTTCAAAATCATCGGGCCAAATCAGGCATTGAAAGTGTAAGATATGTACTGCCCAATCAGCCTCCATTGTCGTGGGACGAGGGAAGATTCTCCGGTAATTTCGTTCAATGGCGGAATTATTATTTTGAATGGCTAAATAAAAAGAGCCTGCCCCAACG
>CALMWS010000103.1 GCA_937870795.1 uncultured Bacteroidota bacterium
ACCGAGGCTTCAGGGGTTGATTTTAAAATCCAGGCACCAAATCCTGCTACACTTTCAACGATGTCAACGGGGGTAAGATTGTCTCCCCGCTTTCCTCCAATGGTGCCTCTGATTCCTGAAATTGATTTGATTAAAGCCAAAATTGAAATTTTGAGCCAAATTAAGATTTTCTGGGCAATGCTTAAAACTTGTTGGTGCCAACTATCAATATTTTAACAGTGATTTTGCTGGTTCCCGTATTTGATCAAGCGCATTTTGATTTGGGGAGCCTCAGAAATATTAAAAATCAATTAAGTTGTTTTTCAAAGTAACCCAAGTCACATTCATTGGCTTTCATTTAATTGATCTTTGTCGAAATTTTATCGAAATGTTTGACAATCTTTTCAAAAACTGGACCCTGATCCGTTTTATGTATCTCATTTTGGGTGGCATCATCCTTACACAGGCGGCGGTAGATCACCAGTGGGCCGGCACTTTCTTGGGCGGCTACTTTATGGTTATGGGCCTGTTTTCAATTGGTTGTGCCGGAGGCAATTGCGCGGGTGGTTCCTGTGAAGTTCCCCAACATAAAAAATAGTATTTATATTCAATCAACATTTATGCACAGATTTTTATTTGTAATTACACTTACTATATCAATTGTTTTCTCAGCTGATCTTAGTGCTCAGCGTTTGTCTGCAATGGAGTTTAACAACACACTCAAAGCCAGTCCCGATGCAGTGGTAGTGGATGTGAGGACTCCGGGTGAATTTCAGGCCGGACATTTGCCACAGGCGGTTAATTATCCACTCAATTCTCAGGATTTTGGACAGAAAATGGCGGCCTTAAATAAGAACAAGCCCATATTTGTTTACTGTCTCAGTGGAGCCAGGAGCAATGCTGCAGCCAACCAGCTGGCGGGAATGGGTTTTGCCAGGGTATATGACATGGCCGGAGGTATGATGCAGTGGAGGGCCAACGGGCTACCAGAATCAACTGCAGCCACCAGTAAAAAATCGATGTCTATGGCAGATTATAAAAAATTGACTACTCAAAAGTCATTGGTGCTGATCGATTTTTATGCCGAATGGTGCGCCCCTTGTAAAAAGATGAAGCCATTTTTATCTGAAATTGACAAAGAAATGGCTTCTACCGTAGATGTGGTGCGCATCGATGCCGATGCTGAAAAGGATTTGTGCAAACAGCTAAATGTGGACGCTCTACCAGTTTTGGTTTTATATAAGAATGGGAAAGAGGTTTGGAAACACAAGGCTTTCATTTCAAAAGCCGACCTTGTAGCTAAAATTAAACAATTTTCTAATAAATAAAATATACACAATCAACATTTTATATATTTACTAGGCAATATCGAAAAAAGGTTGTATCTTTGCACTTTAATCATCGGCGTTGACATGCGCATTTGTCCAAAGTAAATAACTACTTACATTTCTTGCTCGACGCACAACATTTTTCATTTGAATTTTACAGATTTAAACATCATCCAACCCATTTTACAGGCGTTGAATGAAGAAGGTTATGAAAAACCTACCCCGATCCAACAAAAGGCCATTACACCTGTACTGGAAAAACGTGATTTATTGGCTTGTGCACAAACAGGTACGGGTAAAACGGCAGCTTTTGCCATTCCGATCCTCCAACTTTTGCACCAAGCAGCGCCTCAGACCCATGTACGAAAGTACATTAGGACACTAATTCTTACACCCACACGCGAATTGGCCATCCAGATCAAGGATAATTTTGCGGCTTATGGCAGAAAATTGAAGATCAGTCATGAAGTGGTTTTTGGCGGTGTTGGCATCAACCCCCAGATCGACTCGCTGCGCAGGGGTACTGACATCCTGGTAGCCACTCCCGGTCGTCTGCTGGACCTGATGAACCAGGGCCACGTCAATCTGAAACATGTAGAAATTTTGGTTTTAGATGAGGCAGATCGTATGCTCGACATGGGTTTTATTCACGACGTGAAAAAGATCATTGCTGCCCTCCCAAACAAGAGACAAACTTTGTTTTTCTCGGCTACCATGCCGCCTGAAATCAAAGGTCTCGCATCCGGCATTTTGCACAAACCGGTTGAAGTGAGTGTTACGCCCGTTTCTTCAACAGCGGATACCATCCAGCAATCGCTTTATTTTGTGGAAAAGGAGGAGAAAAGATACCTTTTGGTGCACTTACTCAATACCCACGACATCCAGCATACTTTGGTATTTACTCGAACAAAGAGTGGTGCCAACCGCATTGTGAAGGATCTGGTAAAACAGGGCATCAAAGCCGAAGCTATCCACGGTGACAAATCTCAGGGAGCCAGACAGCAAGCCCTGACCAACTTCAAAA
>CALMWS010000104.1 GCA_937870795.1 uncultured Bacteroidota bacterium
GTGAAAATATGAACATATGCCCCTATCTTTACCCCATGAACCACCTCCTCCTCATCGAACATGCTGCCCATTTTGAAGTGGCCAGGGCTTATGCCATGATGTTTTTGGCTGCAGGGTGGAAGGTGACATTGGCCATCAATGAAAAGAATCATGGGTTTTTGGCGCATGTTATGGATGGCAAAAACCATGTTCAGCAGCTGGTGTTGAAGGCAAGGGAGGATGAGAAAGTTTATTGGAAGGAGGTAGACAAAGTGGCTTCTGAGGCAGATTTAATCATTGTTTGTTCGCATGAAAATGGTATGAGTGGCTTGATTCACGATCGGTGGAAGGCGCCTTGTTACCTGGTCATTCATGATGGCTACAACTATTTGGATCCTTATGGGCATTTGGTGTGGAAGGGAGGTTTGTGGCAGTGGATGCGCATTGTCAAGTATACAGCAAGCGGTTATTTTAAGAAAAGAATTCAATCTGCAAGACAGTACGATGGCTGGCTGACACCGGTGGACTGGCCGGAAGAGTGGAAAATAAAAAGTAAGATGTCCCGGGTTTTGTTCCTGCCCTTTTTGTGGTATGAAGGAATGGAGGCTGTTAAATCTGAAAAGTTTCACATTGTAGTGCCGGGTACCATCAACCAGAGAAGCAGAGATTATGAGCTGGTGAAAAGGCTGGTTGAACGCATGAATTTTGGCCCAAATTTACCTCCATGCAGGATTACACTGTTGGGCAAAGCCTCATCTGATTATGAAAAAAAAATGGTTGAAGAAATAAAAAATCTTTCGTCAAACCAGGTAGAATTGGTCACCTTTGCTCAGCACATCAACGGAGCGGAATTTGATGCCATCATGCAATCGGCAGACCTGCTTTTTTTGCCCCTGCAGCCCTCCTGGCAGTATGGTGTGGTGGCAGAAAAAGGTGGGTTATCTTGCCTTTCGGGAAATATTGGCGATATGGTAAGGTTTGGGAAAAAGGCGTTGCTGCCCAAACAATACAAGATTCATTCGTTGTTACATGAAAATGCTTTCTTCTATGACGACCGTGATGAAGAAAATTTATGGCCAGTATTCAAAGAGGCAATGAACGCTGCTTCAAAAATTGATTATGCCAACTGGAATCATTTTATATCCGGGCTTATTAATTTTAAATAACGTCTGCTCAATCCCATTTAAGGATTGATAATTTTTACGGCTGTTGATGGTCGTAAGAAATCACCCTCTTTAACTTCCAGCTGCCATTGGTTTTGATCCACAGGTGGTGAAAGCCGGCAGTACTGGTTTTGTGTTTGGGAGAAGATGAACGCTCTGCATAAAAGGAATGACTGCCCGATTGCAGCACACCGTACAACTCCCCCTGCTTTCTCAACAGGTGCAATTTCATACTGCTTTGGTCCAACGATCTGCTGGCTCTATAGTCCAAATGACACAAACTGGCAAGTGCATTTAAAAAGTCACTCCCCGAGTCGATCATGCCCGCCTGGTCGTGGTAAAATTCAAAGTCGTCTGCCAATAAATGTCTAACCTGTGTGGTGTCGCAATGATCATAACCACGCTGAAACAAGATGCTGTCATTGTGCATGATCTCCTGGTAAACCCTATTGTATTCTACATTCTCTGTTTGTGCCATAACAGGTTTGGGACCCATTAAAAAAACGATTAGCCAAAACAAGAGGGCAATGCCAATTTTACAATCCATGATCATTTCTTCAATTAAAAGCCTATTTAGTGGCAAAGGTTCAAAGATAAAATACGTGCCCAATAAAGCTATGGTTGCAAATTGATTTTAATTTCTTGAGGGGATGGGTCAAAGCACCATTTTCCTATTTGTCGTGAAAAAAGGCAAAACAAATATTTTTCATCAAAAACAGCACCCATTTCTTACATTTGAGTATCAAAACCTTTTTATGAAACATTTTATTTGGGCTGTACTGGCCATGTTTTCTTTTGGCACTCAGGCACAAGTCATTATCAGTGAGTATTCTTCCTCCAACTTGCGCGATTTTGAAGATGATTTTGGGGATCACGAAGACTGGATCGAACTGTACAATGCAGGAAATACGGCAGTAGATCTGGGAGGATGGTACTTATCAGACAAAGAAAATAAACCCAAAAAGTGGCAAATACCACAGGGCTGGAGCATCGAAGCAGGGGGCTACCTACTCATTTGGGCTTCTGGCAGAGATGTTGCTACCGACAACTTTTTACATACCAATTTTAAATTTACCCAAACCAATGGCGATGAGTTTGTAGTCCTCGCCAATGCAGCAGGAACGATTGTTGACAAGACCTCTGTTGAAGCTACTGCATTGGGGCATTCTCGCGGCAGGAGGCTAGGACAAGGGCAGGTCTGGTACATCTTTACCCAGCCCACACCGGCTTATGAAAACGAGGGTCCATGGTACAAAGCCTACGCTCCCAGACCCAGGATACAGACCAAGGCTGGCTTTTACCAAGGTAGCGTTGAGACAGAAGTGACCGCTACCGCCGGTTACCAGCTGCGTTATACCCTTGATGGAAGAAATGTAAGTGAGGACGATGACCTGTATACCGGTCCATTATCTTTGGATGTGACCAGTGTATTGAAGGTGCGCCATTTCAGTAATGACACCCTCGTATTGCCTGGTTTGATGGACTTCGCCACCTTTTTTATCAACGAACCCGAGACCGACCTGCCCGTAGTGAGTGTAGCCTCCGATGATGCCGTCACCCTAGCAGAAGGAGATCGCGATCTCAATCCAATCTCATCCTTTGAGTACTTTGATGGCGAGGGAAAGAAAAAAGCCACCTCCTTCGGAGAACTGGACAGCCACGGCCAGGATTCATGGATCAACCCACAGCGCAGCCTCGACTGGATCTCACGCGATGAGATGGGTTACAACAGCGGCATCAAAGAAAAGATATTTCAATACTCTGACCGCGATGAGTACCAGCGCATCATCCTGCGTGCCTCGGGAGACGACAATTACCCATCGGTAGGAGATCAGGATCACGAGGGCAGTACCCACATCAGAGATGAATATGTACATACCCTTGTCCAAAAAAGCGACATGCACCTCGATGTGAGAGCATTGGAGCGTTGCCTCGTCTACCTCAATGGACAGTTTTGGGGAGTTTATACCCTACGCGAAAAACCCGATGACCACGACTACATCGAATACACCTACAAACAAGATAAATACGACATCCAATTCCTCAAAACCTGGGGACAAAGCTGGGCAGAATATGGTGATGATGCCGCTATCCGCGACTGGGAAACACTGCGCGATTACATTTTGCAAAACGATATGTCAAACCCACAAAACTTCAAAACCGTAGAAGAACAACTCGACCTCACCTCACTGATGGACTACATGATTGCCAACCTCAGCGTAGTCTCATCTGATTGGATGAACTACAACACAGGCTGGTGGAGAGGGTTGAATCCGGAAGGCGGTCACAAAAAATGGGCATACATCATGTGGGACAACGATGCTACCTTCGATTACTATATCAATTATTCCGGTGTGCCCAACACCAACCCTGATGCCCAGGCCTGCGATCTGGATGACATTGCATCCTATATGGACTTTTTCTTTCCCGCCGATACCACCTATATCATGCAGGAAGCGGATTCGTTTTATTTCAATGGAGAATGGATATACATTCCTGCAGACAGTTTTTACATCTACCCCGATCTGGGCAAACACGAAAAGATATTCTTAAAGCTCATGGATGAAAACATGGACTTCCGCAACCGTTACTTCGCCCGCTACGCCGATATGAACAGCACCATCTTCAGCTGCGAAGTCATGCTTTCCACCCTCGATAGCCTGCTTAACATCGTAACCCCTGAAATGCCCCGCCAGGTAGAACGTTGGGGTGGCAGCATGGAAGAATGGCAACAAAACATAGAGACCCTCAAAGATTTCATCAGTCAAAGATGTGAACTCATCAATGCAGGCATCGCCGATTGTTACAACCTCACAGGTCCTTACCAGGTAGTGCTTCAGACAGATCCACCGCAAAGTGGCTCTATACAATTCAACACCCTCAACCACACCACCCTACCCTGGACCGGAGAATACTTTGGCAGCATGACCCAAAGTCTGGTAGCCACCTCCAAAGCCGGCTACACTTTCGAAGGTTGGCAATCATCAAACGGTCAAACCACCTTTGCAGACCCTGCCAAAGCCAGCACCAGTGCCGCACTTGGTGCCCCAGACACCCTGACCGCTGTGTTCAGAAATCTTACCGGCACCAATGACCCCGACGTAGCTGCTCTTACATTTTATCCCAACCCTGCCAGTGGTATGATCACCATTACAGATGGCAACTACACCAATGGCAGTCATTACGAAATAATAAACGCAGATGGCAAACTGGTTGCCAGCGGTCTACTTAATAATCACCAGATTAATTTGGAGGGCCTGATTCCGGGAGTGTATGGAATTTGTCTTCGTTATGGACAGGAAGTTGCTATGGGTAAGGTAGTGTTAGTGAGGTAACGGAGGTATCGGGGTATCCGGGTATCGGGGTATCCGGGTATCGGAGCACTTGTCTCTACGCCGGGGCACCGATGTAGGGATCCGGCACATGTCCCTACAATGACGCAGGTGTTGTAGGGAACGGGGGATATATGTTCAAATATTCATATGGTATCCCCACATCAGTGAACTGATGTAGGGATTATGTTCATATATTTTAAGCTTCCTCATTGATTCGAAAATTCACTACCTATCTGAATTAAAGAGAAACCCTTACTCAGGGCTCTTTTAAATCATTTGAATATTTAGCGTAGCGCAACGCAGGGCCCTGCGTTGCAACAGTTTTTTCCGCGAAAGCGGGACGTGAAAATTTAGCGAGGCACCGCCGAGCGTTACCATTTAGTCACGCGACAGCGGGACGCAACGCAGGACCCTGCGTTGCAACATTTAGCGCAGCGTCACCATTTAGCGAGGCACCGCCGAGCGTGAACATTTAGCGAAGCGCCAGCGTAGCGTGAACATTTAGCGAAGCCCATAACCTATCCCCTACTTTCCATTCACAAAACATTAACGATAACCCTATTGACAATACCCAAAATACCAATATATATTTGCACCATCAAGGAAAATATCTCTCCGGCGAAAAAAAATTAAAAAATAATTTCAATTCCCGGAACTTTTCCTGACCCTACCCCGTTGTAGGTTTTGTCTTTGGTTCATTTTAATCTTTAACATTGGTAAATATTAAAAATTGAATCACGATGACAAAAATTCACAAGTCGCCCGAATTAATTTATCCCTTTAAAAGGAAGGTTGTCCGCTTTAATGAGTGGCAGGTATGGGGTACCTGTCCCTATAACTGCGAAGCTGTTGTAGGGATCGGAGTCCCTACACCTCTTTCGAGGCATAGGGACAAGCACCTGTGCCAACGCCAGGAATCTGATGTAGGTATCGGAGCATTATTAGACTTCGTCTTTGCTCGGTTATTTATCATTTTCAAGGATTCATCCGTTTATCATTACGACTTTAGTTTATCACAAAACAGTTTGGCCTTTATGGGTGAGCCGTTAAGAAATTATGGAGTTAAGACGTAAAAAAGCTAAAACTGAATTTATCATAATATACAATGCTGAAAGCAGCATTTATTAATAGAGAAAGAAAACAAGTGCAGCAAATATTAGGCTAAATGTCTTTAAACAACTAAATAATCGTGTTTATGGTGTTATAAAAATATGTGTTAATAGAAATGATTTTAATCATGAAGTTTTATTTATCATTAAAACGTTTCTAAAATGAAGCACAATGTTTTTTTTGCAGTTGTATGCGCCACAGTTTTTGCAAGCTGTACTGAAAAGAGCGCATTTCCATCCATGACTGAGTCAACTGAGCTCCGCTCTTCAGAGCGCATGGAAATCAGCATCCAGACCACTGGAGACAATGAAGTAAATCTTACCCCTGAAAAGGTGGTGATTTCAAACCCTACTTCCGCATCGTTTACCGTAACCGTTGACCCGGGACTGGTGACCGAACAAGTTTACAGCGCAGTATCTCTCACCGCTTCACACGCAGCTGATGGCCTCAAGATTACCAAAAATCCGGGGCTGTATCAGGTGGTGTATGAAGACCAGGGCGAGGTGACCGTAAGTCCGAATAGTTCTTCTGTGTTTAATCTGAACATACAACCAATCGGGGTGCAAACCTCGGGTTATCAGACAATCATTACCGAAGATGATGGCATATAATTAATCCTAAAACAAGTGGCGGGCCCCTAAAGTCCGCCATTTTTATTTTGTATACATTTCAAACAATATTTTCGATAAAACACAGGATTGTAATCATCCATATTTAATTGACCCGGTTTTTGATCAATGTCTCTGAGCAATCGAAATAGGTTTCTGTATTTTTGCAAAGCCTCTGCGCTGATCCTATCCCGATTGTACTTTAAATAATTAGCAAAATTATTCACAATTCTTTTGTAGTATTGAAGGTCGTTGTGACGCCCTTCAAAAGCAGCGATTATATCCAAACCTTGGACAAGATATCTCTGATTGGGAGACATCTCAGTTACATTTGTATGATTCTTGATCAGCTGGTATTTACCTTTATAAAAATATACCTGAGCCTTTGCAATTTTACCAGCAGCATCCTGAAAACGGTCATCAACCTGAGGTACCCATTTTTTAATAAAACCAAATAATTCCTTTTCTTCCATTACCTGACACAAGGTGTTGATTAAATTATGAAAACTGGGAGGCGACAATTTACCTTCTGTTTGATAAATTTTAGTACTTAGTGCATATTGCACAATATCCACAATTCTTTCAACTTCTTTGAGTTTACCCAATGACCATAAATTGGTGCCAGATTTGAAAATGTAACGGGTAAGAACAGAATGCATAATACTTCCTTCAGCCAATTGTCCTCTAAGAATGGCGTCACTGATTTTATACCATAATTTCACCTCTGGTTTAATCATCAGTTTATACATAAATTTACACAAATCCACCATTTTGTTTTTTTCAATGACCTGCATCTTTTCTTCCATATGCCTCAATTCCTTAGACATATCCACATGGAAGTATTTGCTAAAAGAAACCACTTCACACATCATCATCGTTGCCTTGCCACAAAAATAGGCATCAAAACTCCGGAGCATGTCCCGATAATCCTCCTCCCTGTAATCATTCATGTCTGGGTTGTTGCAAAACAGATACTCAAAATGCACTTCTGAGCGATACCGGGCCAGGTTGTAATCTGAGCCCTCTTCCTGATCGAGGTTCCGCAAGACCTTAGCCCTCACCTGCTCCGCCTGTTGGTGCAGACCCTTACCATTGAGCCACCGCTGTACCAACAAATCCTGTTCATACGGCTCCTTGCGCAGCTGGTCCAGTGCCATCCATTCCTGGGCAATGTCGTAAAGCATAGACAGGTAATTAAGGTACGTCTTCTGGTGGCCACTCGCCAGGCAATACTTTGCCATCTCCTCATTGCCGGGATACCGCTCCTGCCAATCATTACGGGATGACAAGACCTCCAGCACACCATAGGCCTCCGTCTCCGGCCCTATGTAGGACAGCACAAACTTGCGAAAATGAAATACCTGTTTACTGTCTAAAGATTGATAAAATGTCAAAAACTTGGGAAGGGTCATTTTTTGAGTTTTATTGGATAAATTTAACGGTTATAGATTGATTTTCAATAGTTTTACGACATTTTTTTAGCCTAAATAGCTAGGAAAAGTGAAATATTTCTGTTGGAAAGAGTGGGGAAAAGGTGTGAGATTTGTCTTTAGATAGGAAAATTCAGGGTAAAGACAGCTGATTTTCAAGAAGGAACCGGCCAAAATGAAGAAGCCAATTTTAAAAGTTTGTAAATGATCAACGCCACATTACGCCAGAGAGGCACAGAACCAAAGTACGCACCCAAAAAAAAGGGGGTAAAAACCAGTTATCTCCAACTTGTTTTCGATACGCCCTTACAATCTTATGAAATTCCCAAATTTAGGGCTGCTGTTATTGAAAAGACCAAAAGACAATCGGATCTTTTTCACAATCATACAGAAGACGCCGGAGTAATCTACAGATATCCTCTGATCCAATATAAAATAAAAGACAAAAAACCTTGCATTATTTGTCTGAGAGAGGCCACCGACGACATCCATATTCTTCTTAAAGAAAAGAACTATCGAATGAGAATTGGGGCACAATTCATTGATTTTGAGATTGAAGAAGCCCGCCTTAAGTATGAGTACCTCGATATCGATGGGCATTGGCGAAACTATAATGTACATAATTGGATGCCCCTCAACCAGGATCAATATGCTATGTATATGAAAATAGAAAGTGTTGAAGATAGGGTCTCATTCCTTGAAAACCTTTTGCGGAAACAAATTGCTGTTTTTGCAGAAAGCATGCAAGTAAAATCAACCTATGAAGTAGAAGCAGAAATTCTGGATGTCACCAATGAAAAATACATTGAATACAAAAGCCAATTTCACCTTACATTTTGCATCAACATCAGGGCAAATGTGACCCTACCTGAATACATTGGCTTGGGTAAGGGAGTAAGTGTGGGATTTGGCATTGTAAAAACACTGGACAAACAAAATTAAAGCTATGAGTAAGTATCTATATGGTGCCAGCATACAAGGCATTCAAGAATTTATCTTTAAAACCAACAAATTAAGGGAGATCACCGGTGCCAGTGAAATTATCAACTCTATTACGGGTCTGGAATTTTTAAAAATATTTGTAAAAGCAGAAATATTAGAGACCAATCTCATTCAAAATGCCGCCGGCATTGTAAAAATAGTGTTTGATGAGCTAGAGGATGCAAAAAAAATAGTGTTAGAATTTCCTAAAGCAGTCTACACAATGGCACCCGGTATTGTGGTGAGCCAGGCTATTGAAGAAATAAACGGTGATCTGGTCAAAGCAATAGATGAATTAGAAAAAAAACTTGCAGCAGAAAAAAACAAAAGGCCCTTCCCTACAGAAATTGGATTTATGGGCATTGAAAGATCACGGAGGACTGGGGGTGCCCTTGTAGAAATTGGTGATAATAACCGTGAGAATTTAGACAGTGCTACAAAAGCTAAGCTCGACAATGCAGATTCTTATGAATTATTCAAAAATGGCTTAAAAGAGGATGTAAGTAAGGACCAGATCAAATCAGAAATGGACGATATATCCGGTGGATCTGATAAAAAATGGATAGCTGTCATCCACGCAGATGGAAATGGCCTGGGCTTGCTGATTCAAAACATGGGAGACGTTTTAAAAAATATATCAATACAAGAACAGATAATTTTTTTACGCGAATTCTCTACTCAACTTGATGAAAGCACAAAGAGTGCGAGTAAAACCGCATTTAAAGAGTGCATAGAGAAAGAATATGACCCTGACTACGGCTACCCGATCCGACCCGTAATTTTAGGAGGTGATGACCTTACAGTCATACTCAGAGCTGATCTAGCATTAAATTTCACCTCATTATTCCTTAAAGAATTTCAAAAACAAACAAAGGAAAGACTGAAATCTTTGTATCAAAAAGGACTTAAGGTAATAGAAAATGGTCTCAGTGCTTGTGCCGGTATTGCCTATGTAAAAAAAGCCTATCCTTTTCATTATGCCATTGATTTGGCAGAACAACTATGCAAATCTTCCAAAAAACATGTAAAAAAAGGATTAAACCCACTTGAAATGCCGGTATCAGCCTTGGAATTCTACAAGGTAAATGACTCCTTCATCCAACCACTAAGTGATATGAAGAAAAGGACCCATGAGTTAAACCTGGAAAATACCTATAAAGATATCAGCTTTAATGCCGGGCCCTATTTGGTACATGGCAATAAAAACGCTGAAAACAACTTGTGCCATTTAGTAAAATTAATAGCTGATTTGGAGAAATTTGAAAAAGAAAACAACAACAAAGGACTCGGTAAGATAAGACAGTTGGTTGATGAGTACCACACAGATCCAGCCCGGGCAGAGATGTTTTTAGGTCGGATTTCAGAAATAAATCCAGAGTTGGGAAAAATTATCCACGATATGACATATACGTCCAATACAAGTAAGATATCACATATGCAAGACATTCTTCATCTAATGAGCTTTAGAAAAAATGAAAGAAATTAAATACACCATCACTTTTCTGGAATACTGGCAGGTAAGTTCCGGGTTGGGTATAGGCTCTGCCGCTGATAGTGAATGCCTCAAAGATAGGGATGGACTGCCCTATATACCAGGTAAAACACTTAAAGGTTTGTGGAGAGACGCATTCCTATTCAGCGGGCAGGAGGAAAATATTGCTCAGTATTTTGGGAAAGATGTCGAAGAGAAAGGGAAGGTTGATAATAAATCCGAAACTCAAAAAGATCAAATAATAACATTACAGGATAAAAACAGTGAGCCAGGTAGAGCGAGGTGGAGCAACGCAACCCTAAGCTCAGCATTGATCCATAAGCTTAAGGATAAAAATGAGCTGAAAGCCCAATTATATACCAGTGTAACATCTACCGCTATCAATGAAAATGGCATTGCCAAAGCCAAAAGCCTAAGAACAGCTCAAGTATGTCTACCAATTACATTACTGGGAGAAATCGTATTGCCAGATGGTGAAGATATTGCGGCTGAGTTGTTTATAAAAGCCGCGCCATGGTTGCGCAGAATGGGCATGGGCAGAAACAGAGGGTTTGGAAGGTGTATTGTTAAAATTGAGACAAAATGAAAACACAATACTTCAAGTGCACATTAAAAGACGACGTCATACTAATGGCTTCTTTGGCAACCGAGGGGAATATGACGTCATTGGACTACATACCCGGCAGCAATTTTTTGGGTATGGTGGCCAACGAAATATATAATGATGATACAATGGACCCTTATGAAGTTTTACATACCAACAAAGTCATATTCAGTGATGCTACCTTGAGTATCGCTGGCCAAAAATCATATCCGATGCCCTTTGATTTTAAGGTAAATAAGTTGGATACTGAAATTACTCCAGAAACTGAAATCTACCTGCACCACACAATAGATGATGGTGAAATCAAAAAAAATGAAAGCCGAATACAGCTCAAACAATTAAGAGCAGACTATTTTACTTTATCAGGAAATTATCAAAAAGTAAAAAAATCATTCTCACTCAAATCTGCCTATGATTCAGAAAAATTTAAGTCTGAAGACGAAAAAATGTATGGTATGGAAGCCATAAAAGCAGGTCAGGAATTTATTTTTAGTGTATCATCTGAAGACGGGAATATTTTTGAGAAAATTAAATCTCTTTTAACTTCTAAACCCAAATTCCTTGGCAAATCCAAAAATGCCCAATTTGGCAAAATAGAAATTAAGGCTATTGACATACAGGATACAAGCCCCTGCTTTGAACCTAATGACTATATCCTGGTATATGCCGCCAGCAACTTGATATTTTTTGATAAATACGGTCAAATCACTTTTAGGCCTGAAGCCATTGATTTGGGACTAAGCTCAGGAAAGATTAATTGGGAAAAATCAAGTATAAGAACAGGTTCTTACTCCTCTTGGAATGGCAAAAGGAATATGCCTAACACCGAGAGATTTTACATCAGTAAAGGATCGGTATTTTATGTAGAAGGATGTAATGGTGCAGAAAATGAAAATATTGTAGGCGAATACCAAAATGAAGGGTTTGGAATGATATTGTATAATCCAAACTTTCTTATGCCTAGGCCTAATGATGAAAATCATGAAAATATTGAGTACCAATCTCGAATTAGATTAACTGAATACAAAAATCCAAAAGATGCTAACAATTCAGCTGATCTAGAGATAAAGGGCAGTGACAAATTAATCTTTGAGCTACTTGAACAAAAAGCTTTGCATACAAAAACAGAAACTGACATAACTCAAAAGGTAAATAATCTTGTACCTGAATGGGCGAATATAATGGAAAAAGTAAGCCGTACCCAATGGAATAATATAAGGAAAGCCGCCATACAGTCGAAAACTATGAATGAATTTTTAGATAAACTAGAAAATAATAAAAATGGTCTTTTGGAAGCCGGCTTTAGTAAAAAATATTGGGATGAAAACGCAAAAACGAAGTTCTTAAATGAAGTAAAGACTCTTGAAAACAAAGGACTTAAATACTTTGCAAAACTAGCAGCAGAAATGTCGAAAAAAGCCAAATCAAATTAAGAACATGAGCACCTATAATAAAATATACGTAGCCAGAATTATAGTTGAAGCAGACACACCTCTCTTTGTAGGATCAGGTGAGGTAGGCTTATTGTCAGATATGCAGGTACAACGAGACCATCTGGGCTTACCCATGATAATGGGAACTACTCTGGCCGGGGTATTGAGAAATGAATTTCAATCGAACAAGAAAAAAGGAGATTTCACAGGCATTGGAAATGAACGAAAATACACTCCCAGTCCTTTTGAGACTCTCTTTGGATATCATGAAGAAAACTTTGGCCAAGGCAGCAGGGTTCGGATAAGTTCAGCCTACCTCATGCTCAATGAGCGAGAGTGTGTACAGGGTCTTGGTCAAAAAATAGATCCCAAAATCTTTGATATTTTCACAACGCTACCCATTCGACCGCATGTAAAAATCAACGCAAAGGGGGTGGCTGATAAAGATAATAACGCTCTTTTCTTCAACGAAGTGGTCTATAAAGGAGGTCGGTTTAAATTTGAAATTGAACTGTTGGGGGGTGACTGTGATAAGGGCAATTGGGATGAAATTCTAAATACACTTCGTGATCCTCGTTTTAGAATTGGTATGGGTACCAGAAAAGGATATGGAGCATTAAAAATAATTGAACTTAAAGCCCAAATATATGAGGTTGGAAAAGAAGCACCTCCTACATGCCTCAATTCTGAATTGAGTAAAACCGAATCGACAGAAATTAACTGTGAGGATACAAATAATATAGAGAGAAAAGATGGAAAGGGCGAGAGTAAAGAGCAAAGAATAATATATAATGTAGGCTTAACTCCTGAAGACTTTTTTTATTTTGGCAATGATACCAGCGATACAGAAGTTGATAATACTCCAGCTACCGAAGCAGTGATTATGTATACCAAAGATACGGTAGAGTTATCAAAAGAGTACACAATAATCCCGGCCTCATCCATTAAAGGAGCACTTGCACATCGTACAGCCTTTTATTATAATAAACTTAAAAAAAGATTTATTGTACATGAAGATGGAGGCTATAAATGCAATGCAAATATTGAGGAAATAATCGGATCCAAAAATGAAGCTATAAGCTATCTTTTTGGTGTAGAAGCCAATGACAAGGACAAGGACAAGGACAAGGAAAAAACTGGTCGACGAGGTAGGGTTATAATCAATGACATCTTTTTAAGTAA
>CALMWS010000105.1 GCA_937870795.1 uncultured Bacteroidota bacterium
TTGGCAATATTTTATTTTGCTGCCCTTTTTTCAGGGTGATTAGGAGCCCTGATTTGCCAAATTAAATATTTTCACATAGCTCAAGCTCGTGTAAAAATTGATTTTTGCCCTCAAACGCATGGTAAAAAACAATTTTTCATGGTAATTTTCAATCAAAATATACTTTAGGCTTGGGTTCCAACCGTGGGCCGGCCCTAGTTTTGTCAAATATGATCTATTTTTAACCAATGAATTATTCTCCACCCTTCATAAGGCTGGTTTTTTGGATTGCATCGTTGCTGGTGGCTTTGGTACCACTCAGGCTTGCTGCTCAATTTAAGTATGAAGTGTTAAACAATGCCCATGGCCTCTCCCAGGGTTATGTATTTGACATTTTGCAGGATCGAGAAGGCTTTTTGTGGTTTACCACCAAAGATGGATTGAACCGCTATGATGGTTACCAATTTAAAGTCTTCAGCCACGATGCCTATGACTCCACTTCCATCAGCGATAATAGCTGCATCTCCTTGTTTGAAGATCGATACGGTCGGATCTGGATTGGTACCGAAGCAAATGGCATAAGTGTATATGATAAAGAAACCGACCGGTTTTTCAGGATCGGTCAAAAAGAGGGCGTAGCTCATTCTCTGTCAGGAAACCGAATCCAATACCCCTTTATAGAGATGAGAGATGGCAGAATCATGACTTGTACCCATCGAAACAAAATAAATTTAATAACGCTTCCTCCTAATGCCCATAAGCAAAAGGTAGAAATTAAAATTGAAGAACTGGATATCCCTTTTGACTATTACAACCTGGTATTTTACACAGATCATAATGGTGAAACCTGGCTCAACGCGCAAGGCAAACACATGAAATTTAATCCTGCCATAAACGACTTTGAATGGATAAAAGACACAGATCAGTTTTGTGCGTTCCAACAGGAGGCAAATGGCATTACCTGGACAAATAGTATATATTATAGCCTGTTGGAAGCTGGACAATCTTATGCATTATTCGATAAACCTGTGCTCGAAAATCAAGGCAATCACCTATATGTGGATGAGAAGCAACGACTCTGGGCAACCTGCGCTAACTTAAATTTACTGAACATTTACGATATCAGCCAATGGCAAAAGGGGAGGCCAATAGACCCAATGGCACATTTATTGGCAGCAGACAAAATCGGGGGTCTTAAAATGTTCAGAGATCGATCCGGCATACTCTGGATGGCAACCAATGGGTATGGCTTGCGCAAATACATGTTTGAATCAGAAAAATTCAATCATCAGGCAAAAGGTTTTAGTGCCCGTAGAATTATGCAGACCCTGAATCAAGGCATCTATCTTAGAGGTTGGGCCGAATCAAAATTGCTGCAGTCAGATGGTCAGATGCTGCCCGACAATATCGCCCCCGTTGATCAGATGGTTCATGATGTTTACATTGCAAAAAACGGAGATTATTGGATCATTGAGTTTAAAGGCAATTCTAAGGCACACTATGTACATCAAATTGAACGGGTCAATCCCATTACCCGGAAAAGGATAAAATACCCCATTACCTTTCCCATTATTTACGGCTACATCGGACCCACCCTTGAAGATAAAAACGGCTACCTTTGGTTTTGTGGCACGGGAGGCAACTTTGTAGTGCTAAATCCTGAAACCGGCACTTTAAAATATTTCAAAACACCACCCAGTCCCTCCAATCCCAGGTTGGCAGGTACCTATTTTACATCCATCTACGAAGATGCCAAAGGTGTGGTGTGGATAGGCACTGAGATCGGTATGATAGAAGTAAAATCTTCCGATATGCTAAAGACCAACCCTGTATATAAATGGTACGAAAGTAAACCAAAGGATAAAAATTCACTTAATCACAACCACATTTCCTGTTTTCTGGATGATCCGGCAGACCCTCAATACATGTGGATATGTACCAAAGGAGGAGGCCTTAACCTCTTTCATAAACCCACTGGTAATTTTACACATCTCACTACCCAGCAAGGCCTTTGCAATAACGTTGTTTACGGCATCATGGACGACGAAAAAGGCAATATCTGGGGAAGCACCAACAATGGTCTTTTTTGCATCCTCGCCAATGGTGATAAACTTAAAAAAAACTGGGACATTCGACACTTTACCCAGGCAGGTGGCTTGCAATCCAATGAATTTAATACCAATGCTTTTACAAAACTTCGCAATGGTGATTTTGTTTTCGGGGGGGTAAATGGTATCAACATATTTAATCCTCAAAAAATTCTGATTGACACCTTTAAGCCCAATATCTTCATCACACAATTGATGGTAGACAACCAGGCAATCCGGTCGGGTGATGCTTCGGGAATTCTGGATAGAGCCATCGAGTTTGCGCCATCAATTACCCTTAGCCATAGACAAAACGTCTTTACGCTTGAGTTTTCTTCACTCGATTTCAGGGCCTCTGATCAAAACAAGTATCGGTATCGATTGGAGGGTGTGGATGAGCAATGGGTGGATATTGGCACACGTCGTGTTGTAACATTTTCACATCTTCCTGCTGGCGACTATGTATTCAGGGTACAGGGTACCAATAGTCTGGGCATCTGGAGTGGAAAAGAAGCCACACTAAAGATCACCGTGCTGCCCCCCTGGTGGAATACCTGGTGGGCTTATTTAATCTACCTTACTATTGCTGCCTTTGGGCTAAGGGTGTATTTTGCTTATCGGCTGAGACAGGGAAAAATGGAAGCTCAACTTTTGTTTGAACAAAATGAAGCGAGGAGGATCAAGGAGTTGGATACTGTCAAGACCCAATTGTACAACAACATCACACACGAATTCAGGACGCCCCTCACTGTGATTCTGGGCATGGTACAGCAGATTCGATCTTCAACATCTCAGTACCTGGATGCAGGGCTTGATATGATTGAAAGAAATGGTAAAAACCTGCTCAACCTGGTCAATGAAATGTTGGATCTTTCCAAACTGGAGGCAGGTAAAATGGAACTGCATACAGAAACGGGTGATGTTGTCAATTTTATCCGTTACATCGTAGAATCTTTTCATTCTTTTGCTGAGACCAAGGGTGTGAAATTCCATTATCTGTCATCACTCGACTCCTATTACACACGGTTTGATACCGAGAAATTGCGCCAGATACTATCCAACCTATTCTCCAATGCACTCAAATTTTCATCGGATAATGGCGACGTTTACATTTCCATCTCCCTGGAAAAAGGTGATAAAAATTTATTGTTTATAAAGGTGAAGGATACCGGCTCCGGCATCCCTGAACACCAGCTTTCTTCCATCTTTGACCGGTTTTATCAGGCAGATTCCAGCCATACCCGCAAAGCAGAAGGCACCGGCATAGGCTTGGCCTTGACCAAAGAATTGGTTCAACTCATGAATGGAATCATCACCGTGCAAAGCCCTCCGGTGGGAGCAAAAAAAGGTAGCGAATTTGCAGTGTGTCTGCCTCTGGATCCTGCCATAGAAATTGAAATTTCAGACAAGGAAAAATACACAACAGAAGAATCTGCCGGCCAACCCAATCCTTCGACTACCAAAATCACACACATCGATTTTCAACACAAGAATGCCGAATTGATTCTGCTGGTGGAAGACAACGCAGATGTGGTAGCCTACACTGCCAGCTGTTTGCCGGATTATAGATTGGCTGTAGCCAAGGATGGACAAGAAGGCCTTGAAATAGCTACAGAAATAGTCCCCGACCTGATCATTACAGATGTGATGATGCCCTTTATGGATGGGTTTGAAATGTGCCAACGACTGAGAAAGGACGAAAAGACCAGCCATATCCCCATTATCATGCTTACTGCAAAAGCAGACCAGGAAAGTAAAATGGAAGGTTTGGAGTATGGTGCTGAAGTCTATTTGGAAAAACCTTTTTACAAAGAAGAATTATTGCTTCGAATCAGAAAGCTGCTCGACCAGCGCAAGATATTGCAACGAGTCTACTCCAAAGTGGCAGGTCTCAACCAGATCGCTCAGGAACCAGAGATGCCGGCACAAGAAGTAGAGAGCACTGTAGCTTTTTCCGTCATTGAAGACCAGTTTGTGGTAAAGGTCCGCGAAGAGATAGAAAAAAATCTGCAGGAAGAAGCTTATAGCGTAGATCAAATGTGTAAGCATCTTTTCATGAGTTATTCCCAGTTGCACAGGAAACTCAGTGCCCTCCTTGATTTGTCGCCCAATCAATACATTAAAATGTTGCGATTGAAAAAGGCATGTGAACTGTTGTCCCAGACCAATAGCACTGTGGCTTCCATAGCCAACCAATGTGGTTTTGGTGATGCCGGTTATTTCGGCAAAGTTTTCAAACAGGAATTTGGCATGACACCTCAGGAGTGGAGAAACAAAGTATAGGCAATTAGGTTTTTTCCACCTAAGTGCGTTTTCAGCCGTAACTTTGTCATATGAAATACCGGATTATCATCCTGGCACTATGCTCCATGGCTCGTCTTTGCGCACAACCCCATTCATTTTCACCAAGGGGCTTGGGTGGAGGAGGAGCTTTGTTTTCACTTTCGATCAATCCAAATAACGCAGATGAATACTATGTTTCGTGCGATATGGGAGAACTTTTTCACACCTTTGATTTTGGTAGGAATTACACTCAGGTGCACTTCAGTCAGTTGGTGGCAGGCCACGATTCCAGGGTGCGTTTTACGCAAAGCCCCGGATTGTTGTACTGTATCAACTACGCCAACAACCAGATCGTACCCGTAAAAAGTACTGATGGTGGCTTGACCTGGGCAAATTTAGCAGGCAATCCCGATCCATCAGAACAGACTTTTGGTTTGTATGCAGATTACGACAATCCGCAAAGACTGATCCTTGTTTATTACAGCCAACTCTACATCAGCCAAAATGGGGGCAACACCTTTTCACTTTTTTACAATGCCATCAATGCCGGCAATGGCGTGGTAGTAGGCGGCGTTTTTTTTGATGGCAATGCCATTTATTTAGGTACCAGTGATGGTTTATTGTATTCTTCCAATGGTGGCAACAGCTGGAGTAATCTTGGTCTTACAGGCATACCCGCAGGACAAACGATATGGTCGTTTGCAGGCGCCAAACAAAATGGCTTGACCCGCTTGTTTTGCCTGACAGCTAATACTGCTGATATTTATCCAGGGCTCACGGGTTCCGATTATTATTCTTTTGCCAAAGGGATTTATAGCATGGATTTTGGCATTGGCAATTGGGTCAATAAAGTGAATCCGGGACTCAACCTAAGCACCGACTTTCCCATGTTTGTAGGGATGGCGCAAAATGACATCAATACCGTTTATCTTGCCGGAAGTAATGACCTGGCTTATCCTACACTTTTTAAAACCATCAATGCAGGCAATTCCTGGTCCAATACATTTTTGACAACTTCCAATCAAAATATTACAACGGGTTGGAGTGGTCTGGGTGGCGATCGTGGCTGGAGCTATGGCGAATGTGCATTTGGAATAGAGGTGTGCAGAAACAATGCCCAAAGGGTGATGTTTGGCGACTATGGCTTTGTGCATACTACCTTGGATGGAGGCAACAACTGGCGACAAGCCTATACCCATACCGATGATCAACACCCCGCTGGAAGTAATACACCTCCCTTACAAAATTACAGCAGTGTAGGCCTTGAAAACACAAGTTGCTGGCAGGTGTTTTGGAGTAATGCCGAAACGATGTGGGCCTGTTACTCAGATATCAGAGGTATGCGCAGTACCGACAAAGGAGAGCAATGGTCTTTTAATTACAGTGGTCATACTGCCAATACAAGTTACAGGGTGGTCAGACTGGCCAACGGAACCTTGCTGGCCGCTACTTCCAATATCCATGACATCTATCAAAGCACTTATCTAACCGATGCCAGACTCGATGCAACGGATGCCAATGGTAAAATCATTTACAGTACCAACAATGGACAGAGCTGGCAGTTGCTGAAGTTATTCAACCACCCTGTGTTTTGGCTTGCTGTAGATCCCAATAATGCCAACCGTGTTTATGCCAGTGTTATTCATTACAACAACAATACAGGGATAGGGGGCATCTACCGTACAGATGATATCAACAATCTGGCCGCATCAAGCTGGACACTCCTGCCCAATCCACCGCGAACTGAGAAACATCCGGCCTCCATAGTTGTACTCAATGATGGTAAAATGATTTGCTCCTATTCCGGCAGGCGCAACAGCACAGGGTCGTTCACAGCCAGTTCGGGTGTTTACCTTTATGATCCGGCGACCAATACCTTTACAGATAAATCCCATACCGGCATGTATTACTGGACCAAAGATGTGGTAGTTGACCCTGCTGATCCTTCTCAAAACACCTGGTATGTATGCGTGTTTAGCGGCTGGGGGGGAGCACCCAATGGCCTGGGGGGCTTGTACAAAACCACCAATAGAGGTACCTCCTGGACCAAACTCACCGCTTCACTGATAGACAGGGTGACCTCAATGACATTTAATCCATCTAACACAAGTGAAGTATTTTTGACTACAGAGGGCCAGGGCCTTTGGAAGAGCAGCAACATCAATGCCGCCAATCCCACTTTTACACAATTGCAAACTTATCCGTTCCAACAACCGGAGCGGGTGTTTTTTAACCCTTATGATGCTACCGAAATGTGGGTGACTAGCTTTGGAAATGGCATGAGAAAAGCCGTGATGCCATCCGCCGGTTGTAAAACAGTAAACAATTTTTTGGACAATGGCCCGGGATCACTGCCTTATGCCATTGCTTGCGCTCAGGCAGGGGATACCATCGTCTTTGCCGGCAATATGGTTAATGATACCATTCGATTGAAAAATAATTTATTTATCGATAAAGACCTTGTTTTTAAAAATAATCAGGTGCAAAGAATTAAAATCAAAACCAATTCGTATGCTTTGATCAATATTTACAAAAATACAGAGGTAGTCTTTGATTCAGTTGAGTTTATTCCCGGACAAAATGCCTTGTGTTTTGTCAACAATGGAAAACTGGTGCTGCGCAATGTTGATGCAAATAAGTTGGGCTTGGCTCAATTGTCATATCTCAACAATATCGGAGGCGAGCTGATTGTAGAAGGCTCCGTTCGGTTGGATTAGCAGACATATAGTATGCTAACTTAATCCGTGCTTCAGTGGTAGACCATATATTGTATTTTATCGATTCGATGGGAAGCTATTAGTTTTTTTATCTGGCTCAATTCCTTCATGGGGGCTTTTTTATCCATATAAATTTGAATGGTTGACATGGGTACTGATGCAGTCTTTATTTTACTAGTCAATTCATCTGCTGTCAAGGGCTGATCGTTGAGAAAGTAATATCCCGGCATTTTGGGATCGAGTGCCAATTTCCAAATAAAAGAAGATTTATCCTGGCTTGCAAAATCAACTTTTGGAAGTTGTGCGTTTGTATTTTCAGTGCGGATGTGGGTGGCCACCATGAAGAAAAAAAGGAGGATAAAGACAATGTCGGGAAGAGAGGCAGTGGAGAGGGTAGGGGTGTTTTTGCTACGTTTGCGCATTTTTATCATTTCTATATTTTTTAGGATCAATGGAAGGAAGATTCAGCTTCAAACAGGTGGATTTGCATAAGGCTCGATATTTTTTGCTGGTCAGTTGGGGTAATGGCGTGGTGGAGTAAGCCAAACTCCTGCATTGACAGTTCATTTCTGGCTTCGTCTACACCCTTTCGGATACCGCTGTGGAGATTGGAAAAAGTGGCATAGTCGGCCAGGACATCGTAATTTATGCCTATGTAACAATCCTTGTTTTTGTGACTCAGAACCAGTTGTTTTACCAATTCTGGCACTATTGGTAAGGGGGTAAGTGATTTTTCAGCCATCACCTCGTTGTTTTTATTGAGGTAAAAGATGAGGGTAGCCGAAGCCGGGGTATTCAGGTGATGGTTGTTGTTATCAGGCACCAGCGGCATATTGATGGAAGCCAATTGGGTAATGGAAGTAGTAACCAGAAAAAAAATGAGCAACAAGAAGGCCACATCGGCCATGGAACCGGCATTTATTGCATGATTTCTGTCATTTTGTCTTTTATTCATAACAATAGAAGGATTTGGTATAAAAAGCAGATGAAAAAATGGTTAAAAAGGGTGTTTGACCAAAAAAAATATGGGAGAAATGCGTGTGATTTTTGTGTTATTTTGAAAAAGTGCCAAATTTTCACTGTTTTTCAATTAGTTATCTAATATTTTTTTGAAAAAAAGCATTGAAATATTTGTGTGGGTAAAAAATACGATTACCTTTGCAGCCGCTTTAAAAAGCCAGATTCAATAACATTAATATTTTATCAGAGTGAATACATTAAGTTACAAAACAGTTTCGGCCAAAAAGGAGACCGTTGAAAGAAAATGGTGGGTGGTCGATGCTGAAGGAGAAACAGTGGGCAGGCTGAGCACCAAAATTGCAGCCGTGTTGATGGGCAAAACCAAGCCATCATTCACCCCGCACGTGGACACAGGAGATTATGTGATCATAATCAATGCGGAGAAAGTGAGATTTACCGGCAACAAAGTAGATCAGAAGGAATATCTGAGTTACTCACTTTACCCGGGAGGTCAGAAGAGCACAACCGCCAAAGAAATGTTGGCCACATTCCCTATCAGGGTATTGGAAAAATCAGTTCGTGGCATGTTGCCAAAGACCAAATTGGGTGATGCCATGTACAAAAAATTATTCGTTTACGAAGGCAGCGCGCATCCGCACGGAGCTCAAAAGCCTGAAATTTTAAAATAATAAGTGAGCATGCAAACAAAGATGATCAATAAAGTAGGTAGAAGAAAGGCAGCAGTTGCCCGTGTTTACCTTACTGAAGGAAGCGGCAACCTTACCATCAACGGTCGCCAGCTTGAAGAATACTTTCCCGTTGTCAGCATCCGTATGAAAGTGGAAGAGCCTATGCTTACCCTTGGTATCGGAAAAGAGTTTGACATAAAAGTAGTTGTAAACGGTGGAGGATACAAAGGCCAGGCAGAAGCCATCAGAATGGCTATCTCCCGTGCTTTTGTTGAAGTAAAAGAGGACTATAAAAAGCCACTGAAAGACAAGAAAATGCTTACCAGGGATGCCCGTGAGGTTGAAAGGAAGAAATTTGGTAAACCTAAAGCAAGGAAGAGCTTCCAGTTCTCTAAGCGTTAATCCCTATTTAATAAGAATTATTATAAAGTTAAATATAATGAGCAAACCTACATATCAAGAATTGCTGGATGCCGGAGTTCACTACGGCCACATGAAAAGAAAGTGGAATCCCAAAATGCTTCCTTACATCTTTATGGAACGCAAAGGCATCCACATCATCGACCTCAACAGAACCTCAGAGTGTCTGGACAAGTCGGCTTTTGCAGCAAAACAAATTGTAAAATCAGGAAGAAAAATCCTTTTCGTTGCTACCAAAAAGCAAGCCAAAGACATCGTTGCGGAAGCAGCAAGAAGCGTTGGCATGCCTTATGTGACCGAAAGATGGCTGGGTGGTATGATGACCAACTTTGCAACCATCAGAAGGTCGGTAAAAAAGATGCAGAACATCGATCGTATGTTGAACGATACTACCCTTACTTCCATTACCAAAAAAGAAAGATTGACCCTCACTCGTGAGCGTGCCAAACTGGAAAAGGAATTGGGCGGTATTGCCAACCTCAACAGAATCCCTTCTGCCTTGTTTATTGTTGACATTCACCATGAACACATCGCTTTGGCAGAAGCAAAGAGATTGGGCATCAAAACTTTTGGTATGGTGGATACCAACTCTGACCCAAACAAAGTAGATTTCCCTATTCCAGCCAATGATGATGCTTCCAAGTCAGTGAAGATCATTGTAAGCTATGTAGTGGAAGCCATTCGTGAAGGTTTGGAAGAAAGAAGGTTGCAAGGAGCTACCGAAGAAGCTTAATTTTTTCATCGATCAAAAATCTCAATACAAATGAGTGAAGTTAATATTTCAGCAGCTGATGTAAAAAACCTAAGAGAGCAGACAGGTGCTGGTATGATGGATTGCAAAAAAGCCCTGGCTGAAGCCAATGGCGATTTTGAAAAAGCCATCGAGATCCTGAGATTACAGGGTCAAAAACTGTCTCTGAAAAGAGCAGACCGCGATGCAAAAGAAGGTGTTGTTATCGCCCTCGTGAATGCCGAACAAACCAAAGGCATTGTACTCAGAGTGAGCTGCGAGACCGACTTCGTTGCAAAAAATGAAGATTTTGTCAACTTTACCAGAAGCATCGCCAACATCGCATTGGCCAACTTCCCGGCAGATAAAGAAGCTTTGTTGGCATTGCCTTACGATGGCGCTATTACAGTAGCCGATAAATTGACAGAGCAGGTTGGTGTAATTGGAGAAAAAATTGAGTTGGCAGAATACGGCAACATCGAAGCTCCAATGGTAACCTCATACATCCACATGGGCAACCGTGCCGGTGTAATCGTGGGCTTGAACAAAGCAGATGGTTCTTTTGTAGATGCGGGTAAAGATGTAGCCATGCAAATCGCAGCCATGAAGCCAATAGCCGTTGACGAAAAAGGCGTTTCCAAAGATGTGATCGAAAAAGAGATCGAAATTGGAAAAGAACTGGCTCGTCAGGAAGGAAAGGCAGAAGACATGCTGGAAAAAATTGCAATGGGCAAACTCAACAAGTTTTACAAAGAAAATACCTTGTTGCCACAGACCTTTGTAAAGGACAGCAAACTTACGGTAGCCGACTACCTCAAAGGGTTCGATAAAGAACTTACTGTGACGGACTTCAAGCACATTAAGCTCGGATAAAAATAAAAAGGCGATCATTTTTGGTCGCCTTTTTTTTAGCTTTACATTTCAAATACCCCTTTATGTCCCTCAAATACAATCGCATCCTTCTCAAACTCAGTGGTGAAGCCCTTATGGGTGAACAAAATTTTGGCATCGAGGCATCCATGCTCAGGCACTATGCCCAGCAAATCAAACGGGTGACAGAGCTCGGTGTTGAAGTAGCTGTGGTGATCGGAGGAGGTAATATTTTCAGAGGACTCAGTGCCGCCTCTTCCGGCATCGAAAGGGTACAGGGCGATTACATGGGTATGATGGCCACCGTGATCAATGGCATGGCCATACAGAGCGCCCTCGAAGAAGCAGGCGTCTATACACGACTCATCTCTGCGCTTGAAATTCGTCAAATTGCTGAACCCTATATCAGAAGAAGAGCCATCCGCCACCTCGAGAAAAAAAGAGTGGTCATTTTCTCAGCAGGTACCGGCAATCCTTATTTTACTACCGACTCTGCTGCTGCCCTTCGCGCCAGTGAAATCAATGCAGATGTTATTCTCAAAGGCACCAAGGTAGATGGCATCTACACAGCAGATCCACACAAAGATCCCACTGCCACCAAATACGATTCTATCAGCTTTTCGGAAGTCATCGCCAAAAACCTCAATGTCATGGACATGACTGCCTTTACCATGTGTCAGGAAAATCAAATGCCCATCATCGTTTTTGATATCAACAATCCAGACAACCTCGAACGCCTCGTCAAAGGGGATAACATCGGTACCATAGTCCAGTAATAATTCCCCGATGCCGTATCCCTCCAATGCCGGATACCCCAATGCCAGATACCCCAATGCCAGATACCC
The DNA here is from genome assembly GCA_937870795.1 of uncultured Bacteroidota bacterium. Lineage (GTDB taxonomy): Bacteria > Bacteroidota > Bacteroidia > Chitinophagales > Saprospiraceae > JADKBO01. The sequence continues at coordinate 11,581 of CALMWS010000105.1, forward strand.
CGATACCTCTGATACCCCGATACCTCTGATACCCCAATGCCAGATCCCTAAACCGGTATCCCGACATAAGGACAAGTACCTTCGCTTAATAAAACAGTCCCAGCATCCACATGGGTATGGTGTCTTTGTTTCCCTTTTCTTTAGTATCCAGGATTAAAATGGGATTGGGCATGTTGGCTATCTGGTGAAAAGATTTGCCCGGCCCTCCAATCTCTATGGTGTATTGCTGGTCAATTAGCAGATCGCCCCGGGCTGGGGTAGATACATGATGGGCGGCGTTAAAAGCAAAAACACAGTAGGTTTCTCTATGGCTGCCGGTATGCGTATGGCCGGAACAAAGGGCATGGTGCAGATTGGTGTTTTCAATGAGTACCTTATCCGGTTTAGCCAGGGCAGAATCCGATTTGAGGCCGGATCTCAAAACATGGATCAGGCTGGCACTGTCAAGGTAGTCTAGATAGGTAAGCACAGAAGAACGGTTCATCTCGAGGTCGCGCGCCAGTTTTGAAATGTTGGGCGTAAATGGTGTAATACCAGCCATAACAGCCAATAGTTTTTTTACTTGTCGGGTAGTCGAATAATCGATGTTGAAGATGGCGGGCAGGTCAATGTCGGTCACCCTGCTTACTGTGTTGAGGATTTGTTGGTGGTATGCTTTGCCGGTGGTCCGATAGTAGGGGTAGACACCCGTTACCAGGTAATTTTGGAATTTTTTCCCCAGATTTTGCGACTTGTACCAGCTGTCGTAGATGTCGCCATGGTTTTTAAGGACTTCATCAAATGTAAAGACGGGCAGATCCAGACCGTGCTCAAAAGAAAGATACTCTCTGAATGACAGCCCACGCAGGTGGTAGACAACGGCTCTGCGACTGAGATCTCCCATGCCCTTGCCAAGGTCGAGCGCGGAGGAGGAGGTAGCCAGTAAGGTGATTTGTGGAAAATGGTCGTATATGTTTTTTATTTCTGTCGACCAATCTTCATATCGGTGCACCTCATCCAGCACAAAAAAGGTGTAACCTTCTTTGTATAGGTGGGTAATGGTGTAATACAGCTTGTGGCGACTAAAAAAAATATGATCCAGGCTCAAATACACCGTTTTTTTTGCCTTCTGCATTTTTTTTGCCAATTGAAGCAATAGCGTTGTTTTGCCTACACCACGGGCTCCCTTTAAGATCGTTAGCCGGGGAGCATCATGTAGAGAAGCGAGTAAATACCGGGTGAAATCCAATGAGGTGTCTTTTATAATTTGGGCGCTTATGTCAAGCACATCGTCCAAAGCCGGCAGGTCAAGGTATGTCATTGATTTATCTCCCATCATCCATGGTTTTGCAAATCAACAAAGGTACAAATATGTCAATAGGTTATTCAATTTATAAAATTATTTAACTAAATTAACAAAAAGATAAAATGATTAATAGAAGTAACAAAAAAGCAAAATGTTAAAAGTAAATAACAAAAAAAATAAAATAGTATTGAATACCAAAGTAATATGAATATAAATAATTTAAATAACCAAAAAACGACAATGTATGACCACGGTTCGGGACAAGAGAAAAACAACACAATAAATTGGCTTAACTTTAGCCTTTAAAAATCAAAGGTGGTTTGGAGTCCGTACATCAAAGGTTTTGAAGCTTATCTGCTCATGGAGAAGTCGCTATCGAAAAATTCGATAGAGGCCTACCTGCGTGATGTGGAAAAGCTGGTTGAATATTTTGGTGTCAAAGGCGTTGAACTCATGCCCGAAAA
>CALMWS010000106.1 GCA_937870795.1 uncultured Bacteroidota bacterium
AGGTACATGTGCTGGTATTACCGTTGCCATCATTGGCAGTTAAAGTCAATATTTGAGTAGAGTTGTGTCCAGTGAGCAATGTACCTAGAGCAGGGCTTTGTGTCACAGTCGGTGATGGATTGCAATTATCTGATAGTGATGCTGCATTATATACACCTACACTTCCCTGGCAACTTGCATTGGCATTTACCGTTGCATTTGGAGGACAAGCGATTGAGGGTGGAGTAACATCCTTAAGGGTTACAGTAAATGTACATGAGCTGGTATTACCGTTGCCATCATTGGCAGTCAGCGTCACTATTCGAGCGGTGTTGTGTCCAAAGAGCAATGTACCTGAAGCAGGGCTTTGTGTCATAGTGGGGGATGGATTGCAATTGTCTGAAAGTGAGACTGCAGAGTAGGCTACTAATGTACCTAGACAACTTGCATTGGCACTCAAAGTTGCATTTGGAGGACATGTGATCGTAGGTGGTTGATTATCATTAACAGTTACTGTAAATGTACAGGTAGTAGTACCACAATCATTTGTAGCAGTGACTACCACATTGGTCACTCCTTTATCAAAGGCACTACCCGTTCCAGTACCACTGCCACTTGCAATTGTTGTACCTGTAAAAACATAGGTATAAGTTGGTTCTGGTATACCTGAAGCAACGGCAGAATAATTTACCAAAGCATTACATACACCTGAACTTGTATTCACTACGAAATTACCTGGACATGCTGTAAAACTTGGTACTGTGCAATCATCATTAACAGTATGTGATAATACACAAGAAGTCGCTTCTGCGTGGGATGTATTTGCTGCATATGAAACTAATGATGATATTAAAAATAATATCATCCCAAAAAGGAATGCCTTGTGTCGTAATTTAGCTATTTGGCGTAACATTTAAATCTAATTATATTTGTACAAAAATAAAAAAATTTAAAAATTTGTCCAAACCGATAAAAATTTATAACATTACTCTCCCGGACTCACTTTTCCCCCACTATTCAAAAAGTTTCCATTAAATACACCCCTTCCCTTATATACTCCTCCTGGTACATTAATGAAACTCGCTCCATTTTCAAGTATAATGATACCATTGTTTTTGAGCATCATGTGATTGTTCCATGTACCAGTCAATACCCTCACGGTTACTCCTGTTGGGATTGTATTTATTTCATTGGGAGATGCATCAGCATGGATCAATACTTCCTGCATGACAGCGCTTCCTGCTATTGCAAGTGCATCCTCAAGGGTAGCATAACAAATGCCATCGTGACTGTAAACAACAGGCTGGATGTTTAATGATGCTGCATTGTCGTTGCAGTCATTGCCGTTGGTGACATAACCCACAGGCTGGCTACATTCAGCAAGGATTGAATCTGCATTTCCATACCCATCGCCATCCTGGTCTTTATAATATAAAGTGGTGGCACAACTGCTGATAGCAAAAGTATAAACCGGTTCATCGCAATCGTTATTAAACACGGTCACCATAGCGGTATGATTGCCTGCCGCAGTTGGCGCATATCTTACAACAAAGCTCAGGTCTGGCCCACCTGCTAGAATAGTGCCTGACATGGGTTGTGAAAAAATAGAAAACTCTGCATCCCCTGATACCATTACCAAGGGAGCGCCAGATAGCTGTAGTGTCTGACTTCCCAAATTCTGAATGTAAAAGGTCTTATCTGTAATACTTCCAGGACTCTGTGGTCCGAAATCAGTAAAATCCAGTGCATTGGTCGTATTGTCACCGTTCAATATATTGAGTCCATTTCCAGTAAGGTTAATTTCAGGAAATAAAACAGTAACCGTCTGCAGGCAGGTAGAGATATTTCCATTGCCATCATCTGCAGACCAGGTGATGTTATTAATGCCTCGAATATAGGGCTCTGATCCATTGTGTGTGGGCACAATGCTACCATTACAATTGTCTGCCACCAAAGCATTTCCCAAACTTAAGCCACTGGCAGTACACAAGCCCGCATCAGTATCCACGGTTATGTTATTGGGGCACGTGATCGTTGGTGCCTGGTTGTCAGTTACAGTAATTGTAAAACTGCAACTAGCCGAATTGCCACTGCCATCCGTCACCTCAAACGTATTGGTGGTCACTCCCAATGGGAAGG
>CALMWS010000107.1 GCA_937870795.1 uncultured Bacteroidota bacterium
GAGATACGGTTGATAGAATTAATGCAACACGATAAAAAAAACGAAGACAAAAATCAATAATTAATAGTTTATTTATATTCATAATATCAAAAATACCACATATTGTATATCCACTGGTATCAGTCTGGCAAGGTATTAGCATAGATAGGTTGTTCAGATTATTAAGGATTTTACTTAAGCAATTGTTACTTGAGACCGGTCAAAGGGGAAAAACGACCGGTCTCTTTTTTTTGGCTCTACCCTGAATAATTTCTTATTTTCGTAAGGATATTGTTCAAACAAAAAAGCCAAGGCATGATCAACCAGATCCACCCCAACAAGATCAGACAGATTTTATTTATCAGTGTATTAATTGCACTAGGCCTGGTAATTGCGTTGGAGATGTTTTTTATGCTGGGTGCTTTTCTGGGTGCTGTTACCCTCTATGTACTTATGCGTAATGCCATGATCCACCTGGTGGTTGACTACAAATGGAAAACACCCCTTGCTGCTTTATTTTTAATGGTGGTTTCCTTGATCCTTCTGGTGATGCCTGTGGCATGGCTCACCTCTGTGGTGATCGACAAGCTGGGACCTGTGATGGATGATCCCCAAATGATCAATCGTTCATTTGAACAAATCAATGCCTATCTTTTGTCACATTTGAATGTGAATATTTTCAGCGCCAAAAATGTAGCCATTGTCAATGAAAAACTGGTGGGTATTGCCCAATCAACACTTGGAGGCACTGTTTCCATTCTGGGCAATCTGGCCATCATGTATTTTATGCTCTATTTTATGCTCACCCGTATCAACGACATGGAGTTATGGTTGAGACGCAATATGCCATTAAAGCACAGCAATGTGAGCATTGTGATCAAAGAAATCAAGCAGGTAATTTACAGCAATGCGGTAGGTATACCCATCGTGGCAGTAGTGCAGGGTCTGGCCGGCATGTTGGGCTATTTTATTTTTGGCAGCGCTGAATTTTTATTGATGGGTGTTCTCACCGGCATCTGCAGCATTATACCGGTGGTAGGTTCTTTGCTGATTTGGCTCCCTCTGGCCATTTACGAAATGTCGCAGGGCAGGACCTGGCCGGGCATTGGCATTGTGATCTGGGGCTTAGTGGTCATTGGTTCTGTAGACAACATTGCCCGGTTTATGCTCCAAAAGCGCATGAGTGATACCCATCCGCTGATTACCATTTTTGGTGTGATCATTGGTGTCAACCTCTTCGGCTTTTTAGGTGTCATTTTCGGTCCGCTTATGTTGTCGATCTTCATCTTATTGATAAAAGTGTACATAGATGAATTTGGTCGGGCGGGTGTAGAGCGACATTAATTTTTGGCTTGTTCACATTGAAACAAGGCCTCCCTTAATTTTTGAATTTCTTCGTCTTTTTGTTGCAGCTGTACCTGAAAAGCATCTTCTTTTGATGTCTTATTGCCCTTGATTCTATCTTTCAATGACTCCACCTTGTTTTTCAGGTCGGCAAATCCTTGTTCAGGAGATTCGCCTTTGAATAAAGTAAAACCAGCATAAGCCAGGGGTACAAATACCACCATAAACATCATAAATCTGGCGAACCCTGTGATTTTGTATTTAAGCTTTGACATTTTTCGTGTGTTTACATGTCATAACGTAAGTTTGCCCCTCTTCGGTTTCAGGTGTGGTCGATGAAAATGCTGCTTTCGTCCTAATTTTTGGACTATTGGGCTTTGTACTTACCTATAAGAGCAATAATGGCATCTGTAAGTCGGTTGGCAGAGCGGTAAACGTGGTGAAATGGTGTTAGTTTACCTCCAAATGATGCAAAAAATGTTGCGATGCGCTGTATAGAACTACCTTCAAAATCAAAATTTTTACCTTCATCCATGGCCCTTTCTATGGCTTCATTGAGCAACAATGGCATGGCTCCTCTTACGGCTTGATTTTTCCTGCCGGATACCAGGTTATAAACTGTATGGGCATCTTCTACGGTAAGCAGCGCCGCATGGGCTTCGTGGTTATGATCCAGAGCCAATGTGATTCTGGCTTTTGCTGTCTTACATGCCACAATTTTTTCCAACAATTTTTCAGGGTAAGGTAGCGACAATCCCTGCTGGGTAAAACTATCCTTTACCAGTGGCAACAGTGCTTGCAAATCTGCATTTGTATCTATGGTAAGTCGTTCTGTTGCATATTTAATGTGGTTGTGTAGCTTGCCCTGGATACCTTTGTGGTATTCACTCTTTTCAGCGGCATCGATAATATAGGTAAAACGAGTCTGCTGTTGATAGCCCTTCCACTTCCAGGGCATCACATCTTTAATGCCGGGATAAAGGCAAAGACTTATGAAAAATACCGATGGTAGCTGTTGGAGCAAGGTAGTGGTTAAATCCCGCATCCATTCATCGTCCTGTATCCTTATAGTCCAAATGCCCATATAGGGAGTCAATTGGGGCATGAGCAGCACTTTAAGCCCGTATTTTTTCCGGTAATGGCCGGCAAAGATTGCAACTGTTTCGCCGCTTTTTTCAGCTACCCAAAACCGACAGCTTCCATTAATGATGACAGCTTCCAGCCAAGATGGTTGATAAAAAAGGGGTACAGAAGCTGCATTGGCTTCACAAAATTGTATGTAGGCTGCAAGATCTTCTTTCCAAACCATAATACAAAGATGGCATTTTTTGGTGGCAAAGACCAGACTCTGCTTTATCAACCCCATTAATTTGAAACCAGACAGCAACCTTTGTCGTTTTCTTCCGTTTTAGTGTGAATGTGTGTTGGTGTATCTTTGCCATCGCTAAAAAACTCAGATCTTGAAATCAAAGTGGTTCTTTCTTCCTGTATTGTTTTCTCTGTCTGCCGCTGTTTGGCTGGCATGGCAAATTCGCATTGAACAAAAACAGATTGAAGAGAAAGAAGCTATTTATGCAGAGATCCATAGGATCAATTATGGCCTGTTCAACATGCAGGCATGGAAGGAAAAAGCATTTTATGTATTTACCGGCCACATCAGCCAATTTAAAATTTCTCCTTCCGCTTACAAAGAGGCGGAGACCGAGCTGAGAAAATACCTTTACAGCGTTTACGAAAAATACTTAGCCGACGGCTCACTTTTCAATGATGTATTTGAGAAGGCTGAAAAAAATGGCAAGGTCAACAAGATGATCCTCAAGCTGTTTAAAGACAACATTGCTTCTCAGGTAGAAGCCCTCAACATCAAATCACAAATTCCCGCTATGGCCAAACAGCTGGCCGCAGAGCTCAAAAACAATGAACCCCGTTTTCAGGAACTCATGCAACAGGAATTGGTGCGACTTCTGCAATTTAAAGATAAATATAGCTTTAGTGATCCCAGGCAAGCCCTGTTTGATCAGCTCGGTTGCAAAAATGCAGCAGAGGCAAGGTCATTGCTCAACCAACAGCTGACCCATCACAGAAGTCAACAGTATCAACTCAACCTTGCCTTGATGGTTTTGGTAATCACTACCCTCATTTACCTGACCTGGCTTTATTTAAAATCTTCACCGGCATGGGCGGTGGGTGGGATGACCCTCTTCTCTATGTTGCTGCTGGCTCTGGGCATTTCACTACCTATGATTGTCATTGATGCAAGACTCAATTCTTTTGTTTTCAATTTGTTTGAGCAAGATCTCTCATTCGATGAGCAGATCGTTTTTTATCAGAGCAAATCCATTTTGGATGTGACCAAAAACCTTATTGAAAGCACAGGCTTTGACCTCAAATTGGTAGGTGTGATGATCCTTTGTTTTTCTGTCATTTTCCCACTCATCAAACTTGTGTTGGGAGGTTTGTTTCTTCAGTATCCTATGTTGCAAGGCAGTCGTTTTGCCAGGAATACCATATTTTATTTAGGCAAATGGAGTATGGCCGATGTGTTTGTAGTGGCACTCTTTATGGCATACATTGGGTTTTACGGTCTTTTCGACGCTCAACTGCATCAACTGGAAAACAACAAAGGGGGATTTGCCATCGAGACAGTCAATTATACCCATCTGTCTGCCGGCGCATTGTTTTTTACTACTTACTGCCTTCTTTCCATTGTCTTGGGCTTATTGATCAACAAATGGCACACGGGCAAAGCTTCAACAGCAGTGACTACTGAAGACCATAACTAAGATTTAGTCCCAGGTGGTTGAAGCCCGGTATGATGCCGTTTTTCACTTTTTCAAATTGTTCTCTGTACTGCAACCCAATACTCCATTTTTTCCACATCCTTAGCCGCAGGCCAAGCTGCCATTCGTAATAGGTGCCAGGAATTGATGCGGCGGCACTGCTGGCATAACTCAATGAATTAACATCAAATCCCGGTACACTTAATTCTGCCTGCGACCTACTTGGAATGGCGTAATAATTGGCAGTATTTTGCACAAAATTTTTAGCCACGCCACCATATACCGTTAAGGGTGTAGAAGGCACTGCGACATGAAGCAACAATGGCACTGAATATTGCTTTACATCGGTATACGCGGATAGTGAATTCAAATCGGAAATAGATGATGCAACTTCATTTTGATAATCGTATTTACCCCTGTATTTTTCGTATTGAATGCCCAATGAGAGGCCAAGCCATTTTTTGTAATGTATGGCTATACCTCCACCAAGTGCATAACCGGCCCTGTCTAAAGCAGGAGGGGCAAACACCCCTGCCAGAGCATAGGGATGTAGACCAAATGCACTGGTTTTATTCATTACAAGTGGCAAAGGCCTCATTTGTGGCGTTTCTTTTTGGTAATTCAAATTGTAGGGCAACACGGCTATGTTTTTTATATCTGCCATTACGATTTTTGACTCCGCGTCAGCCGTTGTTTTCTCTATGGTGGTTTCTGAGTTTTGGGTTACGGCATCATTCTGTATGGTTCCTTCCGTTGTTGCAGCTTTTGGTAATGGCTCCTTGACTACTGATGACAACAAAGCTGCACCTGCAGTGGCAATATTGTTGTTTGTTTGGCCTTTGTTAGCAATGGTTTTTTGAGAAAAATATTCCTTCTTTTCTGTAATCAAGACTTCAGGGCTTGACTGTTCAAGCGAAGGAACAGCAGTTGAGGTGCTGCCTACTGTCATGGGCGTTGTTTTTAAAACGGCAACTTCCTTCAATTGTGGGTCCAAACCGTTGCTGAGAGTGAAATACAAAACAGCTCCGATCACTGAGGCAGCAACCGGCCACAGCCAAGGCACCAACCTTCTTTTGCGTTTGTTTTCCGGCAATTCTTTGTCAAGCATGACCTTCATGGCCTGCCATCCTCTATCTTCGGTGCTTTTATTTGATTTTTTGTTGAACCACATGGTCATTGTCTTTTTGGGTCAATACTGTTCTTAAAATTTGTCTTGCGTTGGATAAATGCCACTTGGAAGTACCTTCGCTGATGCCCAGTTTTTCTGCTATTTCCTGGTGAGAATAACCTTCAATGGCAAAAAGATTGAACACTTCTTTGCTCGCCCTGGGCAACTTTTCAATTTCTTTAAGAAGATCTTCTTCATATAGGTGTGAAGGTCCGTTTTCTGTAACTGCGGTATCGTGGTCTTCAAACACCATGAATTTTACATATCGGTTGTTTTGTCTTACAAAATCCACCATGGTATTGTAAATAATTCTTCGAACCCAGCCTTCCAGACTGCCTTTGAATTCGTAATGGCATAGATGGGTAAATACCTTGAGGAAGCCCATGTTGAGTACATCCATGGCCTTGTCTTCATCCTGCAAATAGCGCATGGTCATACTCCACATGGGAGGGAAGAAGCGCCGGTAAAAAGCCTCCTGCGCCCTGCGATCATTTTGGGCGCAAGCCGATACCAACTCTTCTTCTGTCCATGTCTTTTTTGCAAATATCATAAACGATAACTCATGCCGATGGCCATTCTATAGTGATTAAAACGATCGTAACCTCTGTTTCGTTCGTCCCAGGTCTGAACCCATTCTCTTTTTTTCGAACTGGTCTGTAAACCCAGGTTGAGGGCAAAATGTCTGCTCAGTGCATATTGGAGCTGGAGCCCTGCAAAGATCCCTCCTTTGGCATCAATGTAATTTACGTTGATACCTTGGCTTTCTCCATGTCCTACAAAGCTGTATCCAGCCATTGCGCCAATGAGGTACCTGGAAGCAGGTGTCCATTGCAGGGTAGCATAACAAGGCAAGCTGGCAATATCAGCATCACTGTGTGGCAGGTAGAGTTCACTACCGATGCCAAAGCCGGCTCCCAATCTGGAAGTGAGTCCATAACCGGCCTGTATGTGCATAAAGCCACCCATACTTACATTGCCCCATGGAGATCTGCCCAGCAAACCACCGGCATTGAACATGCCATACAAACGACCCGATTCAATTTGGAAATAGGGAGCTTGGTACTCAGCTTTGGCTTGGGTCACCTTTTTGACGGATGCGGCCGGTATGCGTGCTTCACCTCCACTTTCGAGCTTTAACACCAATTCGTTGGCCATATCCCAGGAAATTACACTGCCATACAACTTGCTGCCGTCTTTTAATTCAACTTTGTCGCTTGGCTTTGATACATTGTTTTGAGCCACCACATGACAACCCAAACACGAAGCCATTAAAAAGATAATCAGGCGTATCATTTTACTTCTATTTTAGACAACAATACAGGATTGTCAGCATCTGTGGTGTTGTATTGGAAAAAGCCGTATTTACCTACCAGGATTGCCAGGTCATTGCCCAGAGCGATCACATCCGTCACGTCGAGTCCACTGATGTGTTTTTTCAACTTTAAGTTGGATGGCTTGCTGCGATCGTAAATTTTGAAACCATCATCGCATACATATAGGTATTGATCGGTGGTGGCCAGGCCCTGCGGATAAGCCATGTTATAACTTTGTAAAACCGTAGGTGCATAGGGGTCTGTGATGTTGAGTATGTCGAGCTGGTTGCGCACCCCACCACATGTAGTTCCGTTGTGGATGGTTACAAAGGCCAGATCATTGGCACACACTACAGGATCGCAACCCGTCACATGTGAAAATGCAGAAATCTGGTGGGGACGGTATGGATTGTTGGTGTTGAAAATAAATACCCCGGTAGTAGAACCTATGTACAAATTGGTCTTATAGGGGAAGATGGTTTCAATGTTCCAGCCTACGGGTACTGAAACCTGGGGAACAGGGCATTCATTTTCAACCAGGGTAAAAGGCATGAGATTGCCACTGTTGACCCCGTATAAAAAGTTGTTGAGAATGCAAAAACGGGTATAAGATCCCGCAATGCCCGTACTTTGTGAAACCACAGACGAAGGTATGGTACCTGTATTGGTGACCGAGCCGGCAAAGGCAGCATC
>CALMWS010000108.1 GCA_937870795.1 uncultured Bacteroidota bacterium
GATTATGCAAAACTTAGCAGAATCAATCTGGAATGGGCAAAAATTTATAAAAATTTCCAATACTTCAACAAAGCAAAATCCAAAGTGCTTATTGCCCAAAAATATTTTGATAAAATAAAAGATCAAAAAAAAGAAGTGTTGTTGGGGGCAGAACTGTATTATGTGCTTAGCATAGCTTTACTAAAATCCGGGGAAGAAAAAAAAGCACTTTTCTATTTCCTAAAACAGGACTCCTTATTGCTTAATAGAAAAGACGAAATATCAAAAGCACTCTTTTTGTATCACAAAGCCGACTTTAACTTTGGTTATGCTCAAGGTGATAAAGATCTGGCAGTAAAACTATTCAACGAATGCATGCCTTTGCTGAAAAAACAAGGGAAATTCGTTGCAGTTGCCAGAAACTATATGATTTTATCAAGTGTTTTGAAATCCGAAAACAGACTTGCAGAATGCCAGGCCATGAGAGATTCTCTTCAGAAATATGCTGAAATTGCCGGAAACCCTTATCTGCTCACTTACAATCCTATTGAAGATGCCTATGTTCAAATTGTAGATAGTCAATATACAGATGCAAAAAAAAGGATTCTAAAGGTAATAGCAGAAATGAAAAAATATGGCCTGGATAAAACCAATTTTTATCAAAATGCATTACAGGATTTAGGGGAGATCGCATGGAAAAATAAAGAGTTTGACCTTGCGATCCAATATTACAAAGAGTGTTTCGAAATTGCTACGAGCCTTGAAATGGTACATATGCAGCTGTCGCTGCTGGAAATTCTTTCATATATTTATAATGACAAACAAGACTATAAAACAGCCTTGTCTTATCTTAATCAATACAAAGAATTAAACCTCCAATACCTGCAGGAAAAAGCAGATAGAAGTTCCGCAGAACACGAACTTGAAATAGCCCTGGCCAATAAGGAGTTGCAATTGGAAAAAAACAGAACATTTTCCAACACCCTGCTCGCGGGCTTAGTATTGCTGATATTGGGCACCTTTTTTGTAATCTACAATTATCGAAAACAAAACAAATTGAATGCATTGTTACAAAACAATGTACAGCAAAAAGAAGTATTGTTAAAAGAAATTCACCACAGAGTCAAAAACAACCTTTCGGTTATCAGTGGCCTGCTTGAGCTACAATCCTACTCAATAAAAAATGAGGCCATTGAACAAACGTTTAAAGAAAGTCAAAACCGGGTAAAATCCATTGCTTTGATTCATCAAAGGCTTTATCAGCATGAAAATTTAGCCTCCATTGAATTGAAAGAATATACCGATGATTTGTATAAACAAATACACAATGTCTTTAACAAAAGTGATCAAAAAGTGGTATTCACCAATAAAGTAGAAAAAACCTTGTTGGACATAGATACTGCCGTTTCTCTGGGCCTCATCATCAACGAGTTATTGACCAATTCGTTTAAATATGCCTTCAAACCAGAACTCAAAGGAGAAATTGAAATCGAGTTGCTAAAGTTGAATGAAGGTAGTTATCAATTGATATATCGTGACAATGGAAATGGCCTGCCAGCTGATTTTGACTTTAAAAAGGTGAACTCCTTTGGCTTACGATTGGTGAGCAGGTTGTGCAAACAGTTGTTTGGTAAAATAACTTTTACCAAATCCAATGGTTACTCAGCGTTTATCATTGATTTTAAAGACAAAATTGGCAAGTTTAAGGAGGAGCAGGATAATGAATAAGCTGCTATCAAATAATTTACTAAGTAAGGCTGATTGGTTGCACAGCATTATAAATCAACCAATAAAAAGTTGCATTTGGTCAATTTATAGAAAACATGAATGCTTTATGAAAACCTCTTGGTCAAGGCTGAAAATTTAATATTAGCTCTACTACATTCACAATAATATATTTTATTTTTGTTCACCACAAAAAATCAGAAAATCGGCAAAAATTTATGAGTGTCTTAAAAATTGGCGTTGTTGAAGATGAAATCATTATAGCTGATAATTTGTGCAGCATGTTAAGGAACATTGGATACGACCACTCTGAGCCCGCCAATACCTATAAATCGGCTATTGAAATGATCGAGGAAGAAAAACCCGATCTGGTTCTGCTCGACATTCAAATCATTGGATCCAAAGATGGCATTGATGTAGCGCACGAATTGAAAAACAAATACCACATACCCCATATATACCTGACTGCCAATAGCGACATTGCCACCGTCAAGAGGGCTAAAGAAACACAGCCACTGGCCTTTCTGGTTAAACCCTTTTCCAAAGAAGACCTTTATACAACCATTGAGATAGCTTTCCACAATTTCATTGAAAAAAATCAGCTTCAAACAGAAAATCAGGATAAGACAAAAAGAGATGTGATTTATGTCAAAGAAGGTGCTTTTTTTCATAAAATCAATACCTCTGATCTTTTATATCTTGAAAGCAACCACGTAAATCTGATCTTACATACTGCCTCGAAAAAAATAGTGACCAGAAACGCCTTACAAAAGGTTTATGAGGAGCTCGATCCCGCCATATTTGTAAGGGTTCACAGGAGTTTTGTGGTCAATATCAATCACATTCAGAGTTTTAATTCAGAGAGTATTATCATTCACGACACTACTATCCCGTTGAGTAAAAATTGCAAAAGTGATCTGACACGCGCCTTAAACGTCAAACTCTGACAAAAAGAGCTGCATCATTTAACCAACACTTTCTTTCACATCTGATTTGAGTCCCTTCACATCAGATTTGGCTCCTTTCATATCACATCGATAAATCAACTTTTGACGGTCTTTACCTTTGTGCCAATGGGCCAGCAATGCCTTGGTGAATGACCCCATAATTTGAGAAGACCAACTGTGATGCAACTAAAAATTTGTGTAGTAGAAGACAACATCATTGTAGCTGATTTATTATGCTCTATGCTGCTTAAATACGGTTATGCCGTAACGGAGCCTGCTTTGTCATATCACATGGCATTACAAATCATTGAGAGTGAAAAACCAGATGTGCTGTTACTCGACATCGACCTGGCCGGTGAAAAAGACGGCATAGATCTGGCATGGAAAATAAAAGATGAATATCGACTGCCTTTTGCCTTTATTACCGCCCAAAACGATGATGGCACTTTTAATAAAGCCCAACAAACCCACCCTTTTGGCTACTTTTTAAAACCCGTAAATCAACAATTACTCGTCGAAGCTATTGAGGATGGTTATCAGCACTTTCAAAGCGACTCTTCAGTTGGCTAAGTAATCAGAAGAATGGTGCTAATTGGAGACATCAGCAAAAGCTCTTTTTTAAGAAAAATGCTTTAGAACAAAAAATAAGTTCTTTAGAACAAAAATGATTGCATTGATAACAAGTTGAAAAATGAAGACGGGCTATCTCCTAATTTTAACAAGAATTACAAACAAAAACCAATTAAATCTTTAGGGCCATGTTATCTTCCGTACAAAACAATCCTCTAAACCAAAATGCAGTCTCCCAAAATCAACATGTACTCAGGGTTGTAAGTCGACGGTCCATTGGCACATTGAGTTCGTCATCTCCCCTCCAAAAGCAGGCAGACCAAAGACACAATTCCGGGCTTGATGTGATCACTTCCGTAAGCGGTAAGAGTCATAAATACCAAAGACACAATTATCTAACCAATGCTACCATAAACTATTCACCTTCTATCCATGAAACCAGCCAAGTCTTCTTACAAAAATTAAACAACCTCCTCCTTCCCTTCATCGATGATGCAGACCTGGATGTAAGCCGCATTTGCTCTCTATTAAAAATGAGCAAAACCAACCTGTTCATGAAACTAAAGGCTGCCACCGGATTGTCCATCAGTTTATATGTAAGAAGGCTCAAGCTCATAAAAGGCAAACAAATGTTGCTCTCCACCAATTTGACCATTTCAGAGATCGCCTATCAAACCGGCTTCAATGACCCCAAATATTTTACCAGGGTTTTCAGTGCAGAATTTGGTGTTTCTCCCAAAGAGATGCGTGTGAGGGGGTGAGGAAATTACTTAATCATTACTCAACCGACTGCATTAATATTCCTAAAAAAGTAAGCGCCAGAACTAAAGTATAACTCTATTTATTTTTCACTCAAGATGCTCTGCACCACGGTCCTTACATCTGGATGCAGGGTATTTATATCGATGTATTTCTGGTTAAGCAGGTATTTATACACCTCTAGGTTAATCTGTACGAATTTATCTTCGGCAAAATCGTGATTTACCTCATCTACTACTTGCCTTAAAAAATCGAGATTTCCATCCTTATAAAGTTCAATGCATAGTCCGTTAATCACCTCGATAAAATTAATGAATGAAAACTTTCGAAGAGCATCAATAGTGTTTTTGAAGTAAAAGAATTTGTTGCTTTGGTCTTCTTTAATCACTCCATAAAGAGATTCTCCCAGTATTGATGAAAAAGATTTATCTCCATTCCATTGGTTATAAAATTGATCTAGATAATTCCATTGTTGGTGTTTAATAATGATCGATAGTCCCTTACTTATTAACTCATAATCGGAGTCATTTAATTTTAAACCTCTTAAAAAGATACTTATAGCTTTTTCAATATCACCACTTTCTTGATAGGTAATTCCTAAATTATTATAAAATTCTGAATATTCAGGGTTTAGTTCAATGGCTTTCTCGTATGCCGTTATCGCCCTTTCATAG
>CALMWS010000109.1 GCA_937870795.1 uncultured Bacteroidota bacterium
GTATTGACAGCCAATATATTTGACGTAAAAGTATCTTTACCAAATGACAATACTGTTAGTGATTATAAAATCTCTTATCCAGCTAAAATCCTGATGAACTATGACGATGGGGCCGTATTTTCAAGATTGGATATAACGCATAATTTGAGAGAAAGGCTTTCTATTGGTTTAAACACTAATCTAAACTATAGTGCCTGGAGCAGTGGAATAGATGTTGGACTTGGAATAATATTGGCATACAAACTAAACAAAACACATGAATAAAATACTTACTATCCTTTTCATTTCAGCCATTTCCTTCACTTATGGATTAAAGGCGCAAAGAATTGAATTAGGTTACGGATCCTCTTTTACCGGGTTTGGAGATTTACAAGGCAGGTTCATGTCTATAGCCTATAATCATTCCATTACTAATAACATATCAATTTATGGCCAGTTGGGGAAATCTTCCATGAGTGGAAACAAGATAAGTTATTTATTTGCCGGTCAGCCCTTACTTGGCCTAGATTACACCAGTAAACCGGTTATAGATATAAATGATTTTTCAAACAATGGAGACCTTATAAACAATGAATTATTGGGTATTGGAAGCGAATTGCATTATGACCCTCCGTTTAGTATTATCAATGAAACCCATTTTGATTTAGGAACCAAAATATCAATCTTAAGAAGGGGCAAATTTGTTTACTATATTGAAGGAAATGTTAGTTTTGTTAATTTTGAAGTTTCAGGCACCAGTGCCACCAGAAATGTTTATATAAACAATGAATCATGGGTCAACGACCCAGAAGTATTTATGGGACCCAGATTGTTAAGAGAAGTAGGATTGATAACTTCATTTCAAGACCATTTTTTGGACGTAGGATATGGCTATGGACTAGGAATAGATTACTATTTATACGATTATTTTACCATTGGTGCCAATGGACATTACAATCAATATTCACATGATGCTCAAAATTTTGTGACATGGGGTTTAAAAATGTGTCTTAAATTATAAAAATCTAACAACTTGATTTAACACATGAACCCAATTCAATTATTATCAAAATTGCCAAATATTATATTGAGTTAAAAGTGAATTAAATCAAATTTCCAAATAATATTTTGCCTGATTTGTATTATTAAAAAAACAATGATTTAACTTTTAGATTAAATAAATAATTACATTTACAGTAAAAATAGGTACTAAAAATAATAACCCGGTAAATAAATGTTTTCAGGAAATACATTGAAATTAGGCTATAGCTCAGATTGCTGAATAAAAAGTATCCGTTTCAAAAGTATGCTAGGAACTTTTATTTACTTATGATTTGAGAGTTGATAAATAATTGTTCATGTTTAGATTAATTCTTTCATTTCTTATTTTTGCTTCAATTTGCGGTTGTGCAGAATCAGGTCATTTTGAAATTGACTTTTCTAAAAAGAAAACAACTATTAAGATGATACCGACTCGTTATTTGACAACATGGAATTACATTGAAATAAGAGGGCAGATTGACTGCGATGTTAGAATATTAATTCCTGGGGGCAATTCAATTGAATTAAAAAAAGGTGAAATTAACTATGCCAAAAGACATGAATGGTTTGATAATGGCAAAATCATTCAAATTTTAAATGAAGGGTGCAGCCTAAATTCGAAATTAATAATTTATTACAGCTACACTGCTTCTTATTGGTGATTTATGAAAATGAGCTAAAAGTGTAAAAAACAAAGCATACAACAGAAAAATCGCCTAACCCTAACAACGTCGTGTCTGTAAACTTTTATCAATACTACCCAAAATCTTCATCCAAAATCCCATATGACCTTCACCGCCCTCGACTTTGAAACCGCCACCCCAGCCAGGCACAGTATTTGTCAAATAGGCATTTGCAGGGTAGAAAATGGAAACATTATCCATAATGAATCCATCCTGGTGAAACCACCCAATAATGATTATTCTCATTGGAATGTTGCTGTTCATAGAATTAGCCCGGATTTAACAGAAAACGCTCCTCTATTTCCGGAAATATGGGACAATATCAAGCCTTACATCCACAATCAACTCATCATAGCCCACAACATTGGATTTGACCTGGACTGCCTTTTCCAGGTACTGGAACATTATGGCTTGGACTTGCCGGATATAGAACATGACTGCACCTATAAGATCTCAGGCTTAAATTTGATCGACTTAGCAGAAGCCCTGGAGGTAGAAATATTAAACCACCATGACGCCAAAAATGACGCCATCATGTGCGCCCATGCTTATATTAAATTGAAAAGTGGCATAGTGCCGGATCACAATAAAATTACCCCTAAAGCAGCCAAATCCATTTTTGCAGGCCACGAAAGTTTGTCAGGAAGTGTGCTTAAACCAGATTTAACCCATGCTGATGCCAACTCTCCCTTTTACAATAAGAAGGTTGTGTTTACGGGTATAATGGACAAAATAAGTCGTGAAAAAGCAGCCGAAGTTGTAAAAAGTATGGGCGCTGACATAGATACAGGCATAACACAAAGAACCCAGTATGTGATTGTGGGTGCCGGTGCCGGACCCGTCAAGATCAAAAAGATAAAGGAATACAATGCGGCAGGCAGTGACATTCAAATGATTTATAAAAAATGAATTTTTGGAAATTATAATTGCAAGACTTTAAGTTCTTTTTTGAATTAACTTCAAGGTCAGAAGACAATTATAAATTAAATCTTATCAAAGTGTAGCAACATACCTCAATAATATAAATGCCAGATACTAGAATTGCCTAATCCATTATTGTGTATAAACTGACTATTAAAGCCGAGAATGCCAACTATTCTTTCAGCAAATATCAAGGCTCAACTGTATTGCCCCTAATTAAATGAACATTAAATAAGCTTACAACATTCATGCCTATT
>CALMWS010000110.1 GCA_937870795.1 uncultured Bacteroidota bacterium
TACGGTATAAAGATATCCCGATGTATCAAAACTCAGTTCCAATAAATTGCAATTAGGTGAAGGCAGTCCTGAATTGCTCGCAATCCAATTGGTAGAAGCTGACCAATCGGCCTTATAAGCCATCCTAAAACCATCGTTTTCACAGGCCAGGTAGGCATTGTTGTAATGATCAAATATCAAATCCTGGACTCCATGCACTGTAAGATCTGGATCAGTGAATTGTGTCCAAATATTGCCATTGTCTTCCGGTCTTGAAAACCACAAGATGTGCATCCACCAATCACCTCCCGCAAAAATGTAGCCATTATCATCTCTTTCTATTTCTATTACATTGCCATACCAACCGGTTGTATTTCCGACACCCAGGTTAAATGTTTGACCTCCATTATCTGAACGAGAAATACCTTCACTTTCACTTCCCAGGAAAATGGTACGTTCCTTTGTCAGATCAATGTCCCAGATGGCAGAAATCATGAGACCATTGTTTAGCCAACTTAGCCCATCATTGGTTGAATATGACAATGATGTAGCACCCGAAAAACGGGAAGATGCCCACAGTGTATCTCTTTTATGCTGTTTGATCTTTGTATAAAAATCGCATCCATTTGCAGCTACCTGGGCCCAGGAATCGCCCTGATTAACAGAGCGATAAATTGCCCCTTTGGGCACTGAATTATAGGCGTGCAACAACAAACTACCATTTGCAGTTTCTGTAATTTGGAGCACATTAAAATGGCTTAACCCACTGTTTTTCAATTGCCAGGTAAACCCGTTGTCAGTAGATCGCCACACCCCCAACTTATTGCCAATGTAAAATATTCCATCTCTGGTACATTTGAAACACAACATTATCCTTGAAGCATTCATTCCAGGGTTTTGATCCGACCAATTTTGACCACCATCAGCTGATTTGAAAACCCCTGAAGCTCCTACATAAATTCTATTATTTTGTGACGTCACCACACAGTTAAAAACAGTGGTTTTCATTTGGGTGGATACCAGCGTCCAAAGTCCTCCGTTATTGGTGGATCTATACAAGCTGCCATTATTCGAACTTGTGCCAATGAATAACCTGTTTTGCACATCAACCCCGATACAGTTCATATTGATTGCTGGCAAGCCTGCATTTGAGGCAAGCCAGGCTCCGCCCGCAATGGAGCATTTATATACATTGTTACTATTGCAGACTGCCACGATGGTATCACTGGCTGTTATGGCCATTTTAATTACAAAATTATTGGGCATAACATCTCCCACCAATGTCCAGCTGTTTACGCCAACATATTTGTATACTCCACTATTGAAAACGCCTGCATATACTTGGCCTGTGCTGTTTTTGGCCAAACACTTGCCTAATGGAGGCAAATTATACGTAATGTTGGTCCAGGTAATGCCATTCCATTGATAGACCCCACCGCTAGTTGCCATCATAAACATATTGCCATCAAGTCCCTGACAAAAATCAGCTACCAGGAGGTTGTTGGAGGGCAATCCATTGTTTATGGCAGACCAACTACCAGCCGAAAATTGATGGACTCCATGGCTGCCCGTTCCAATAAATAATTTGTTGTCAGTTGAAACCTTCATGGCTCTTACCGTTGAATCCGGTAAGTCACCGCTAATATTTTCCCATATACCTCCTTCATCAGCAGATTTAAACACTCCATAGGTCTGGGTGCCGGCATAGATGATGTTATTGGATGCAGTTGCCATACAAATTACATCTTCGTTTGGACTACCTACTTTTTGCCAAGTTACCTGACATTTGACACAAGCCATTGATACAAAAAGCATTACATAAAATATTATGACCCTGACCATTAAAATCGATTGTATCTATATAAGACATTAAAAAACTAAATTACGCTCCTCTTACGCTTTATTCAATTTTCAATATTTTTATCCGTAATATTAAATTATTCGCAATTTTATACCGTAAACTAAAGAATCTGCAATCATAATGATATACAAGCATGAAATAATGCTTGCTAAATAACATTTCATGATTTAGCCTGTTCAACATTTTGACAATCAATAACTACCGAAAACGAAGCTGTGCCATTTTTAAAATCAATTTTCTTTTCACACGCACACCATAAGTAGTGCGATAGTTTTAACTTTGCGTTAAATTTACAAACCAAATATGAAGGACATTGCCGATTTATTGGGCAGGATCTGTATCGCTATGATTTTTGTGTATGAAGCCATTGATACGCTCTTGTTTTTCAACAACACCAAAAGAACCATGGCTGAATATGGTTTGAACTGGAAGCCCGATATGATACTCGGAGTATTAGTAGCCTTTTTGGTTATCGGAGCCATAATGGTTTTAATTGGTTACTATGCCAATGTTGGCGCTATGCTTTTGCTGGCCTACTGGTTGCCCTTTACCCTCATCGTTTATTCTTTTTGGAATGATCCTCAGCCCTTGCAACGGTTGAATGCCCTTTATTTTATGCGCAACCTTGCCGTCTGTGGCGGACTGCTGCTGCTCATTGCCAATGGAGCCGGCAGATACAGTGTCAAGCGACTCATCCATGTCATGCGATTACCCAAATAATGCAAGTTTACACCCATCTCCTTTTTGATCTGGACGATACGCTGCTGGATTTTCGACAAGCATCGATGGGTGCCTTTGCCCTATTTTACAATGAATTTTTAGCATACTCCGGCCTCTCTTATGAGGAGGCATTCCAACATTATCACGATGCCAATATGATGGTATGGGAAATGTTTGAGCAAAATCAAATTTCAATTGAAGATTTGAAGACACGTCGATTTGAATGGATGTACCAACACGCCGGACTACCGGTACCCTATGATCAGCTACATGCGCAGTCGGGCTTCTTTTTGGATGCCTTAATAGCAAGTACCCGGCTGCTTGAAGGAGCCGAGCAATTGTTGCAAAAATCAGGTACCAAATACCACCT